>NZ_CP097462.1:1643750-1972500 GCF_023559245.1 Sphingomonas sp. KRR8 | reverse complement strand
TGGCCGAACTGGTGACGCGGGGTGGAGCAGCCCGGTAGCTCGTCAGGCTCATAACCTGAAGGTCGTAGGTTCAAATCCTACCCCCGCAACCAAACCAACAGGGCCACCTTCGGGTGGCCCTTTTTGCATGTCCCGAAGGCCTGTTTCAGGCCGCTGCTGATGCGCCGTTCCCAGCTCTGGCGACGCACCACTGACCGAAAGGTGTCCGTGCGCCCGATCTCGCATGCGGCGATCTAGGTCAGGACGATGAACTTAATTGAAGTAGGCCTTTGCTTAGGGATCTCCGCCGGCCCGCTTCGGCTTGCAGGTTGAGCGTGCTCATCAGCAGCCCGGTCCCAAGCAGCTCTCCCGAACCCCGCCGTCTTGAGGCCGCTCATGCGCTAATCCTGGCGAGTAAATACTAAGCCGGCGTCAACGTCCCGCAACTTGTGGGAGTGCCAGATTCGCAATCCGGTTGGCCGGCGGAGAGACCGAGGGGAGCAGCGGTTTCGCGCCGTCACCGAGAATGATGAAGGCGGCCCAGTAAAAGGGATGGCTGGTCCTTGCATCGTCCATCAGCCCACGCTGCGCATCCCGTAATGCCGCCGCCAGAGGTTCACCCGGCGGCGCGCCGAGCAGCCCCCCCATCAGCCGGGCGGTTGCTCCATAATCGTCGGGAACTGGCCAATGACTGGCCACCACGGAGCGCGCTCCGGCGCCGACGAAGGCGCGCACGAGCCCGTCGAGCGCGAAGTTGCCACCGGAACTGACGCCTGCCTCTCTGCTTGCTGCGATGGTCGCGAGTCCGGCCGTATCGCAGGCGGAAAGGATGACCACGTCCGCATCCAGCTGAAGATCGAAGATCTCCTTGAAGCTAAGCAGACCATCGGAGCCGCGACTTCCGAAGGAGGTCAGCAACGCAGGACGAGGAGGACAATCGGGCCGAGGTGCGGTCACCAGCCCGTGAGTGGCGAAATGAAGAACTCGGAAGTCCTTCAGTTCGCGATCGCCGAGCAGTGACGTGTCGCTGAAGGATGCCCCGGTAATCAATTCGCTGCCTTGCGGACCGAATTGCTTCTGGCCGAGCTTTAACTCGGCGTCAGAGATCGGCGCCTGCCATGCCGACAGCGGCCACTCGCAGTCGTCCGTCACCGCCGCCACCGGCAGTGCCCCCGGCACGGCATTATTGCCAAGTCCAAGGTAGAGGCGATGCGCCTTGCTTGGCGCGATCGCGCGGACGTCCAGGAAGCTTCGGGCACTCACCGCTGTAGAAATCTCGCGATCACGGCCGAGCCAGGCTATGCCCCGATAATCATATTTGTCGCTGCCGGGCCGGTTGAGCCGGGCCTCGTACGCCTGAACAGTGGCAAGGTCGGTAATCAGCACCGAAAGTGGTAATTGCAGCAGGGCGCCATCCGGTTCCACGATCAAGTGCCGGACAGTGGCGAGCTCGGAAGCGACCGGCCCCATGAGCCTGGTGAAGAGCGTCGCTGATCGAGCGACATCGAACGGATCGGTGAGCACCTGGCCCTGATCGGAGCGGGCGATCGTATCCCGCAAGGCGCGCACGTCCGCGGCGAGGCCCGCCCGATCCGTGCCCGTGCGATAGAGCCGGGCTGCGGTCGGCGTGACGAAGAGCGCATAATCGACCGTCGCCGTGTCGATGAGCTGCCAATAGGCTTCACCGGGTTTAAGCCGCTGCTGCAGCTCGCGAAGGTCGACCTGGGTTCGGCTCAGCGCCTGATAGCGCGGATAGGCACTCAGGCGCGCCTGCAGTCCGGTCTGTTCGGCCCGAAGCGTTGTCAAATTGCTCTCGGCGCCCGCGATGTTCTGCAGAAGAGCAGAAGTCTGCTGCGGGCGGGCCCTCAGGTCCGAAAGCTCCTGCTGCGCGCGGGCGATCTCGCGCGTGCGCGCAAGGGACAAGCGGAATAGGGCGCTGGCCTCGTCACTTCCCTGGCTGAACTGCCGCGCAAGAACAGCCTGCGTTTGCGCGACACCTGGACGTTGCCGCGCCTGCGCGGCGGCGAACGCCTCGGCCGCCGATCCCTCATCCGGGTCATCAGCAAGCATCGAGAGGTAAGGATCGAGCAGACTCCGCAAGGTGGATCCGCCATCCGGCACGGAGTCGGAGTCTACCACGACCTGGCGGAACAAGGCGCGGGAGCCTTGCCGGTCACCAAGCCGCCGGAGCATCGCGGCCTTCCGTGCGCGCGCCGACAAGAGAGAGGGCGATTCTGGAAAGGCGTGAGCCAGGATGGCGATCGCCTCGTCAGAGCGGGTGCGCGCGCCAGCCCCATCGCCTCGGTCCTCCGCCAGGAGAGCCTGCTCCTGCGCGATATCCGCCAGCATCCAGCTGGCCGATTCGATCGTGCCTTCTCGGACTGAGCGAATGCGACGCTCGGCCTCCTGCAACTCGCTGTCGGCCTGTTCGAGCTGGTTGAGCTGACGGTGGGCGGTGCCGGTGAGCGCGAGCGCCTGCCCGTCAAGCACGTCCGACCGCTCGGCCGGCGTCAACGCACTGTCGAGCGCCCTTAAGCGCCGCGCGTCAGCGCTGTCGCTATTGAGTTCAAGGGAGACCGGCTCGCTGATCAGCCCGCGACCAAGCGCATCGCGGTCGTCGTCGCGTACGACTTCCGGAACCGGTGCCGCCAACTGCTCCAGCGCGGCCCTTGGTTGCTGGCGGTTCAGTTCAGCGATGGCGCGGTAATTGCGCAGGAGGCGCATGAGCACCGGATCCGATGGAGAGATGAGGGTCTGAGCGCGGTCAAACAGGGCGGACGCGGCGGCCGCATTACCAAGATTCGACTGCTGCAGGCCCTGGTTGGCCCATGCCTCGGCCTTGACCACCGCATCATTGCCTTGCCGCTCGGCGATGGAATCGAAGAACTCTGCCGATTCCGCGTAGCGCCCGCCGTTGTTGCGAAGATAGCCTTCGACCCGGGCGCTTCCGGTATCTAGCGCGCCCGCCTGAACCCGCGCAAATGCGGCGAAATCGCTCACCAGGGTTGTAGCAACCCGCACCGTGCCGATCTGCGGCCGATTGTTGACCAGGCTAGCCAAGGTGAGCCGAAGGGCGCTGTCGTAACCCGCCAGCCCCTCGACGATCACATGGTCTGGACCCCGGTCAACGCCGTAGCGAAGATAGTCGAGAGCGGCCGCCTCGTCACGGCAGCGCTGAAGCCGAGCCACCCCTACGCCCTCGACGGTCGCAGTTTCTTCCGGTTTGCAGACCTGCCCCTGGGCAGCTTCGGACAGCGCCAGCGGCGCACGAAGCACGACCGCCGTGCCGACTGGCGCCGCCGCGTCGCGGCAGGTCAGTCCATAGGCGCGATCGAACATGGTCCGAAGGCGTGGGTCCAGAGCGCTGAATTGCGCGGTGCAGCTGACCCCGTCACTGCCAATGCGGAAGTTGTTGCGCACGGCGAGGCCATCGGCCGCACGGGCTGGCCCCGAGATCGCCCCGCTCAGGACGGTCGCGGCGAGCAATGCGGCGGGACTGAGGCGGATCACCGTCCGCCTCCCAGAGGCGAGCCGCTGCCCATCATCGCCGGGTTGCCGGCGCCCGAAACGGGCTCATCGATCGGCTGCACACGTTCAAGTGGCCGGCGATCAACCAGCTTCTCGGCCGGTGTGATCGCACCAGACTTCTTCCTGCCATCGCCGTCGTCGTCGTCACCGAACAACTTGTCGGGCAAGGGCGGCAGGAAGCCGATGTGGATGTCCTCGTCTCGCGTGGCGTTGAGCGGACCGCAACTGATCGCGCTGACCAGGCAGCCATTGACGCTGCTGTTGGCCGTGAACCGCACGCCGCTGGATGCCCTGGCCCGGGCAAGCGCGCTCTGGACCGCGAAGCCTCCGGTCGCACTTCCGTTCGCCTGGATGATCTGACCGTTGACGATAAGCTCGATCGGATCGCCCTGAGCGCCCGACGAGGCGAAAGTCAGGAAGGTGCCGTCACCGCTCGCGAGCCCGGCGGGTGCGGTTCTCGTTCCGCTGTTCTGGACGAGGATCTGGCGCGCACCGGTGAAGTTGACCGACCCAGCCCGAATGATGCCGTCCGTGCGGGGGGTGGCCAGTGAAGCGGCGAGATCCGCCTCCCGACCCACGTAGGCTGCGTTGCCAGCAAGTTGGGCGAGGATCGCGGGGCTTGCAACCCAAAGCCGGTCGGTGCGGAAGCTGAGCTGCCCCGAGGGTGCCACTCCGCCGCCGGTCAGGTTGATGCCGCCGGTGCTCGCGTCGACCTCCACCCGCGCAGCTTCGAACGCCACCGTTTGGCCGCCGCCGAAGCCCGTGCCACCGACCGCACCGCTAATCGCGATCACGCCGGCCCTGCCGTTGTTCGATTCGGTCGCGAAGCGGAGCATTCCCTGACCTGCGAGCTGAGCGCCCGATACGGCCAGCCTTCCGATCCTCATGCTCGGCGAGGCAGTCGTGTCCGAGCGTCCCTGAAGGATGATGTTGCCGCCGTGCAGACGGGCGAACTCCGCATTGCTGAGCGCGTAGCCGCTGCCCGCCAGCCCATCGCCGATGAGCATCTGAGCGGCATTGATGGACGTCAGGCGGAGGTCATTTGCGGCGGCCAGACTGGAAGCGCCCCCCAAGTTGATATCACTCGAGGTTAGGTCGATTGTGGGCGCGGACCATGCCCCGTCGATCGTGAGCAGGCCGCCGGACCGGATCGACAAGCTCCCGCCCGAGCTTGAAAGCCCCGCGAGCTGCACCCGCCCGGGGGCGTTGATCGCAAAGCCGCTGGCGGAAGTGAGGTTGGCAGCGAGGATGAAGTCGCCGGCAGTAGTGACCAACCAGCTCCCGGCATTAAGCGAGCCGAGCGTTCCCGGGGCGGCTTCCGCCACGAACGTCTGCGCGCCAAGCCCGATGGAGCCTGCTGTCAGCCGTCCACGATTGTTCGCCACGCCAAGCGATCCCGAGGTGGCGAAGGAAAACAGGCCGCTGACGTCAGCGGTTCCGTTGTCGAGCTTGATGAGGTCGCGCGTGGCGCCTGGGGCGTTCGCCGCGGCGTTTACCCCGAAGGTCAGCTGCCCAAAGTTCGCCTGCCCGTTGCTGATTTCGAAGCGATTCCCACCTTGCGACATGGAGCGGCCCGCACCGGGGGGCGACGTGCCGCCGGTGGCGCTCGCGGTCGCTCGAAGGGTCCCAGCCGCGATGCTCCCACCCTGCGATGCGAGGACTTGCAGTGCGCCAGCTCCGCCGATCATCGCGTCGCCGCCTGCACCGCCGCTGCTGCCAGCGCCGCCCCGGGCGTCGGCGCTTAGGGCAGCCGTCTCGCCAAGCTGAAGTTGGCCGCCGACAGACTCCACGGTGATACTGCCGCTCCGGGCATTGCCGCCGGCTCCGGTTGCGGCGGTGCCCTCGCCACCGATGCCATCGCTGCGCAGAGAGGTGTTCCGTGCAGTCAGCACGCCGCCGAGCGCACTGAGCCGGATTGCGCCGCCGATTCCGACGCCGCCGTCCCGTACACCGCCAGCAACACCCGCGCCGCCGAGACCGTCGGCCGACGCCAGCAGATCTCCGCCAACCTGTATCTTTCCGTGAGCATAGGACGTGAGCTTGATCACGCCCGCCGTGCCACCGGAGCCGGCGCCACCGACGCCGTCCGCCAGCAAGGTCGCGCCGCCTCCAATGGTGACGGACCCGCCGCTGGCTGCATCGTCGGCCCTGCCCGCAACAAGGTCGATGCTGCCGCCGATCGCGGATGCATTACCGGCGCTGCCAAACTGGCGCGCATCGGCGAGCAGACTCCCGCCGACGGAGAGCTTGTGCCCACTTTCCGCCCGGAGGATGACCGAGCCGGACTGCAGGTCGAGATTGCTCAGGAAGCTCAGGTCGCCGGTCAGCGCCAGTAGATTGGCCGAACCGTTGATGCCGGCAATCGTACGGTCGCGGAATGTCGCGTTCTGAATGATGGCGTTGCCGGACAACCCGTTGGATGGTCGACCGAGCTCTCCATGAACAATGTCCCGTCCCGCAGAGAGGACGATGGCATCTCCGTCGATGCTCGCCTGTCCCGCCGGCGTGAAGCCGAGGTCCGCTCCTCCCTGGATGAGCATGGTGACGGCCGTGTTCTTCGGGATCGACACCAGATAGAGGCGTTGGGCTGAGGCAACGGGGCCAATTGCCGCACTGCCGATGCGGCCTCCGTCGATGGCCAGTCCGCCGGCGCTTCCGACTTCTGGTGCGCTGACCTGGATCGAATAGAGATTATCTGGGCTGAAGGTGATGGTCGCCGCGTCGGCCGCGACCAGGGCCACACCGCCCGAGGAGCGGATGATGCCCTGGTGGAGCACCTGCGGCGCCACAATCGCCGTGTAGCTGCCGGTGCTCCCCGATGTCGTAATCAACGATCCCGGTTCGAGGATGACGGAGCGGCCCGGCAGGCTGGAGGCAAAGGTGGCCGTCCGGTCAGCGCTTAACCACGGGCCGCTGCCGGACCAAGGGTCACTGGTGGTCAGGCCGAGGCTGCCCACGTCGATCACGGCATTGGCGCCGATGACGATCCCGCCAGGACTGTAGAAATAGACGGTCCCCGCCGCCTGACTGCTGTTGCCTTGAAGCCGCGAGAGGATGGTTCCGTTGATCCGGACTGGGTTGTCCCCGACCGGCAGGATCCGGTTGAGCACCGCGAAGTCGGTCAGCCCGCTGCCCGACTGAGTGGTGAACAGGGCCGTGGTGCCCGCCGGCTGGAAGTCTCCAGTGCCGGCCGGGGTCCAGTTGATCACCGTTTGCGGACTGCCGACCTGCACCACCGTACCCGTCGCCTGGTTGATCGTGGCCGTGCCAAACACGACCTGCCCATCGCCCTGAAAGGAGCGCTGTGCCTGGGCAGCATCGGGACGCACGACGGCGGTCGCCAGAATTGACGCTGAACAGAGGAAGCGAGTCACTGCACGCATGGTCATCTCCAGGGCAGGAAGCGGGTGGTGAGGGTGAACAGGGCGCGCCAGCCGGGACGCTGCTCAAGCAGGCCCGCGCGCCGCAACGGCTTGGCGATGGTGACGTCGAGCCGGAGGCGGTCCGCAAGGTCGCCGCGCATGCCCGCACCGACGGAGGCCAGCCGGTCCGCGCCAAGGCCGTCATGCTTGTTCCAGGCCCAGGCCAAGTCGCCGAACGCAAATGGCTGCACCCGCGCACCGACGTTGCCCAGGCGCAGACGCGGCCCGCGAAGCTCCGTCACCAGTCCCACGCCGCTGTCACCGCTGATGGTGCCGGGAGCATAGCCGCGTCCGATCGTGTAATTGCCGCCCGTGAACTCCTCGAAGGCTGCAAGCGGCGCGAACGCCAGCTGCGCTCGAGGACTGAGGAACAGTGCCAGCGAGTCCCCGATGGCGAGTTCGAGCGAACCGCCGGCGCGGACGATGGCGGCTGTGGGGTCCGCGTCCGCCCGGCTGAGCGGAATGGCGGAGGTGAAGTCACAACTGGCTTGACGGCACCCGCTGCTGGCGCCGAGCACGCCCAATCCCTTGCGGAACTCCAGCAGGGCACTCGCCCGCCAGTGAGGCGCGCTGTTCCTGGTGTCGACCCCCTCGGCGGTGGCGCGCAGCCAGCCGATCCGCAAATGGTCGCGGGCCAGCGGCGCGATGAGTTCGACATCCTGGTTGAGGAGATCGAAACCGCCCGACAGATACACGCTGTGGGACTGGCGCCGGATGAGCGGGTAGGTCAGCGAAAGACTGGAAAAGAGAGTCTTGGCCGTGAGCGCCGAATCGCCCGCGGCTGCTCCGGTGTCAGGCCGGCTCCAAGCGTAGGTGAATTGGCCGTCGACGATCAGCCCTTCGGACCCCGGCCGAAACTGGTGCCCCACCTGAATGATCCGCTGCTCGCGCCAGTCGCCGAGCACATTGTAGTAGCTCAAGGTGGTGACGTCGCCCATGCCGGTCAGCCCGAAGGCCTGGGCGCGCAACTGTCCGCCCCAACGGCCAGTCTCGCGCGGGGCCAGGTTCTGCACCGTTGCATCGACCGAATAGGGCCGGCGGATGACGCTGACTTCTCCGACCAGGTCACCAGGCGCCGTACCGGCCGGCCGCAGGGTGAGCTGCACGTTGTAGCCCGGAAGGTCGCGCGCCAGCAGCAGATAGCGTTCGGCCCGGTGGCGATCGAATATCTCGTCCTGCGTGAGCTTCTGCAGATATTGGGTGAGCTTGGCCTCAGCGCCCGTCGTCTCGCCCCGCGCCCTCACGGTTGTCACGCGCCCGTAGAGCACCTCGAGCTTCACCACGCCATTTTGGATCCGCTGCACCGGGACCTGGACGGCGGCGAGATAGCCCTTGTTCCGAAGCAGGGTCGCGGCCCGATCGCGTATGTCGCAGATGATGTTCACCGGCCGGTTCTGGCCAGCGAGATCGGTCCAGCTGGAGCGCATCTCCGCCGGGGTTGCGCCCTTGAGATTGTTGAAACGGACCTCGGTGATCGTGACGTTTATGCCCGCGAACTGTGGGTCCGAAAGTGCGCACGGCGAGCGTTCCATTTCGCCCCGTACGCTCAGCCGCGAAGGGCGGCTCTCCGTAGTTGCGGGCGGGCGGGTCAGCTCATCACGAGTAGGGACGACGCTTTGCGCCGACACTGCGCCTAGCGGGAGCACGCCCGCGAGAATCGCGGCCGCGAGTTTTGCCCTCGCCGTCGCCCCCCGAGCCGTCATGGATGTCCCCTGTGAGGCGCGTCGCAGGGCCTACCCGCGAGTCGCGATCTGTTAATTAACCGCTAACCACGATGAAAAGTCAATCGTGCGTATCGGCAGAAGTGGCGGATTTGTCCCGTTGCGCAGCGGCGACACGCCTCAGCCTAGCCGGTGGCGGGGCAATCAGTGCGGCCTTTGGCACCACTTGAAGTCGGTGGTTTCGTCGTCACCTTAGAGGCGACACCGGGCGCGGAATCTTCGTCCCCGAGCTGAGCGAGGTTGCGATGAAATTCCTGCACACGATGATCCGGGTGACCGATCCGGAGGCGACGGTTGGCTTCTTCCAGCTGCTCGGCCTCGAGGAAAGGCGGCGCATGGAGAATGAGGCGGCCCGCTTTACCCTCATCTTCCTCGGCGTGCCGGGCGATGAGGGCGGAGAGGTCGAGCTGACCTATAACTGGGATGCCCAGCAATATGGTGGCGGTCGCAACTTCGGACACCTCGCCTATCAGGTGGACGACATCTACGAGACCTGCCAGCGGCTCATGGATGCCGGTGTGACGATCAATCGACCACCCCGCGACGGGCGGATGGCGTTCGTGCGGACGCCTGACAACATCTCCATCGAACTGCTCAACAAGGGAGGAGCCAAGGCGCCTGCCGAGCCATGGGCGTCGATGCCGAATACGGGCGAGTGGTAATGGCAGGGAGGCCCGAGATCGTCTCCGTCCCGGCACTGAGCGACAATTACATCTGGCTCCTGCACGACCCGGCAAGCGGTCACACGGCCTGTGTGGATCCCGGCGACGGGGCGGCGGCACTGGCTGCGGCTGACACTCGCGGCTGGCGGATCAATCAGGTGCTGATCACCCATTGGCATCCCGACCACACGGCTGGGATTGCTGCGGTTGTGGGTGCCACAGGTGCCGAGGTGTGGGGACCCGAGGCGGAGCGCGAGAAGTTCGCCGGGCTCAACCACGGGCTTGTCGACGGGGACGCGGTTGCCGTCGGACGGTGGACTGCTCAGGTCTGGCACGTGCCTGGACATACCCTTGGACATATCGCCTTCATAATGGCTGATGCTGGGGTCGCCTTCACTGGCGACACCTTGTTCGCCGGGGGCTGTGGGCGCCTGTTCGAAGGCACGCCGGAGCAGATGTTTGCGTCCTTGCAGCGGCTGGCGACGCTGCCAGACGAGACGCTGGTCCATGCGGCGCACGAGTATACAGTGAGTAACTACCGCTTCGCCGCGCATGCCTTCCCCGGCGACGCGGCGATCGAGCGGCGGCTGGCCGAGGTGGAGGCTTTGCGCCAGCAGGGCGAGATCACGCTCCCGACGACCATCGGCGAGGAGAAAGCGTCCAATCCGTTCCTTCGGGCCCGTGACGCTGCTGAGTTTGCGTTGTTACGTACCGGTAAAGACAGCTTCCGTTAAGCTGGAGCCAAGCAGCATGCGGACGCGTTATTCCGCCAGTTGAAAGCGTCATCCTGCAAGGAAGCCCGCCATGCATCGCATCGCCGTCCTCACCCTTTCCGCGCTGACCACAGCGACGGTCGGCGCCTGCGCCTATAATGAGGCTCCGCAGCCGCGCAGCCCGCAGGCACTGCAGGAACTCGACCGCTATCTTGCTGGCAAGGTCGCCGGTCGGCCGCAGAGCTGCCTGCCCAACTATCGCGCCAACGACATGGTGGTGGTCGATGAGCATACCGTGCTGTTCCGCGACGGCGGCAACCGCGTCTGGCGGACGGACATCCCGGGTGGCTGCTCGGGCCTTGGCCGGCCCGGCTATGCCATGCTGACCAAGCAGTTCGGCGGCGAAGGACTGTGCCAGGGTCAGATCGTGCAGGTCGTCGATACCGCCAGTGGCATGACGGTTGGCAGCTGCACCTTTGGCGAGTTCGTGCCCTTCACCGGGCCGTCGCGCCGCTAGTCCCGGCGCTCAGGCGGACTTGCCGCCGTACAGCGCGTCCAAGCGCTCGCCATAAGCCGCACGGATGACGTGGCGGCGGATCTTCATGGAGGGCGTGAGCATCTCATTATCGACCGTGAAGGCATCGTCCGCGACGATGAAGCGGCGCACCTTCTCGATCACACTCAGGTCAGCGTTGACCCGGTCGACCGCCTTCTGAAGCGCAGACTTGAGCCCCGCGTCATCGCCGCGGTACTGCTGGATTATCTCGGGCTCCGGTACGAGCAGGCCGACCAGGTGAGGCCGCCGGTCGCCAACGACCATGGCCTGGGCGATCTCGGGTTGGAGGGTCAACATTCCCTCGACCCGTTGCGGTGCGACATTGTCGCCCTTGTCGTTGACGATCAGGTCCTTCTTGCGATCGGTGATGACGATCCGCCCGGCCTCGTCGAGATGACCAATGTCGCCGGTGTGCAGCCAGCCATCCTTGAGGACTCGAGCGGTCTCCTCCGGATTGTTCCAGTAGCCGTGCATCACCAGCTCGCCCCGCACCAGGATCTCGCCATCTTCGGCGAAGCTCACTTCGGTGTTGAGCAACGGTGGACCAACTGTGTCGAGCCGGATGCCCGCCTTGGGCCGGTTGCAGCTGATTACCGGTGCCGCCTCGGTCTGACCATAGCCCTGCAGCATGGTCAGACCGAGCGCATGGAAGAAGACGCCCACTTCCGGGTTGAGCGGTGCTCCACCCGACACCATCGCCTTGATCCGCCCGCCGAACTTTGCGGCGACTTTTCGCTTCAGGGTCAGCTTGAGGAACAGCTCCATTGGCCGGTCGGCGATGGAAACCTTGCCCGTGTCGTAGCGCTCCTGTCCGATCTCCAATGCGCGGCGAAGCAGAAGCTGTGAAAAGTTGCCCGACTTCTCGACCGTCTTGAGCAGGCGCTGACGGAGCATCTCGAACAGCCGGGGCACGACCACCATGATCGTGGGGCGCACTTCCTCGATGTTTGCGGCCAGCTTTTCGAGGCTTTCGGCATAGTAGATCTGTGCGCCGAGCCCGACCGGGAAGTGCTGCCCACCGGTATGCTCGTAGGCATGGCTGGCGGGGAGGAACGAAAGAAATATCTCGTCATCCCAGCCGAAGTCATTGGCAATGACGTCGGTACAGGCGGCGACGTTGTGGAGGATCGCTCCATGATGCTGGCGAACGCCGCGTGGCGCTCCGCCGGTCCCGCTGGTGTAGATGAGGCAGGCGAGGTCTTCGCGGCTGACATTCGCCATGCGCTGCCGAACCGGCTCGAGATCGTGACCGTCCTGCGTCAGTTCTGCCCAGACGTGGAAACGTGCGCCTTCCATCGCCTGGCCTGTACGGATGTCCTCAATTCCGATGACATCGTTGCAGTCGGACGAGAATAGCACCGCCGGAATCAGCGCCTTGGCCAGTTTCTGGGTCGACACGATCACCGCCCTCGCGCCCGAGTTGCCCAGGATGTGGGTATGATCACGAGTGGTGTTGGTGGTGTAGGTCGGCACGGTGACGCAGCCGGCAGCCATGATCGCGAGGTCGGCGATCAGCCATTCGGGCCGGTTTTCGCTGACGAGCATGACTCGGTCGCCAGGCTTGAGGCCGATCCGCAGCAGGCTTGCCGACAACGCTGCCACTTGGCGCGCGGCGTCATTGTAGCTGAGGGAGTGCCAGGCGCCCTTGCGCTTCGCCCAAAGGAAGGGCGTGTCCCCCTTTTCGGCCACGCGTGCGAGGAACATGGTGACGAGATTGGGAAAGATTTCGAGCTGCGTGCGCTTGGCCATGCGGATGCGTCGCCCCCCGGCTAACTGAACGAAAGCGGGGCTTTAGGCTTATTGCCGATGGGACGCTAGCTTGGGCCCGCGTGGACAGTCGCGCAGGCGCTCGCCTAAGCGGACGCGTGAATGGAGAAATGATGCGATCTCTTCTTGCCTGGCTTGCCCCCGCCTCCCTGCTGCTCGCGAGCTGCGCCACTTTGCCGGGGCCCACGGCGCCGGCGGTGCCCACGGCGCCGATTGCGATCCGAGAGCGCGCCTTTGTCATTGCCGCCAACCCGCTGGCGGCCGAGGCCGGCATGGCGGTGCTCCGGCGCGGCGGAACGGCGGTCGACGCCGCAGTGGCCGTGCAGGCGATGCTGGGGCTGGTCGAACCGCAGTCGAGCGGGATCGGTGGGGGGACGTTTCTCCATTTTTACGATGGCAGGACGCACCGCACGACGTTGTACGATGGGCGCGAGGTGGCTCCGGCACAGGCAACGCCCACCATGTTCCTCGGGCCGGACGGGCGGCCCCTGCCGTTCGAGACGGCCGTTCATTCTGGCCGATCGACAGGCGTGCCCGGAGCGGTTCGGACGCTCGAACTGGCGCAGCGGGAGCATGGCGCGCTGCCGTGGAGCAGCCTCTTTGGGGATGCCGAGCAGACGGCGGACCGAGGCTTCCGGGTCAGTCCGCGCCTCGCCCGCCTGGTGGTGACCTACGGGCCGCAGATGATGACCACCGACGTGCCGCGCTACTTCATGAAGGCGGACGGCACGTGGCTGCAGGTCGGCGATCGCTTGAGCAACCCGGCCTATGCGGCATTCCTACGGCGGCTGGCGGCAAACGGCTCACGCGCCTTGCTGGAGGGTGAGACGGCGGCGCGGATCGTGGCACGGACGCACCAGGGCGCCTACCCCGGCACGCTAACCATGGCCGATCTCGCCGCTTATCGGCCGATCAAGCGCGAAAGCCTGTGCGCTCCGTGGCGAATCTACCTCGTCTGCACGCCGCCGCCGCCCGCCAGTGGGGTGGGGCTGCTGGAGCTGCTCAAGATCACGGAGCGCACCGACATGGCGCAGCGTGGCCCGAACGACCCGCAAGCCTGGAGCATTTTCGCACAGGCCAGCCAGCTGATGTACGCGGATCGCGATCGCTACGTAGGCGATCCAGCCTTTGTGGCGGTGCCTGTCGCGGGGCTGCTGGCGCCTGAGTATATCGCCAGGCGCGCGCAACTGATCGCGCCGGTGGCGGGACCTCCGCCTGCGCCCGGCCTGCCGGCCGGTGCCACGGTGGTGGGAGCGGATCGCACCCGCGAGCCGACTGGGACCAGTCATTTCATCGTTCGCGATAGCGATGGCAACGTGGTCAGCATGACCACCACGGTCGAGAGCATCTTCGGCTCAGGCCGAATGGTCGATGGCTTTTTCCTCAACAACCAGCTGACCGATTTTGACTTCTCGCCGATCAACGCCCAGGGGCTGCCCGCCGCCAATGCGGTGGCGCCAGGCAAGCGGCCGCGCTCGTCGATGGTGCCGACCATCCTGCTGACCGCCGACGGACAGTTCGCCGGTGCGATCGGTTCGGCCGGCGGTAGCGCCATCCTTGCCTACGTCGCCAAGTCGCTGGTCGCGGCAGTCGATTGGAGGTTGCCGATGCAGGAGGCGATCGCACTACCCAACTTGGTGGCTCGGGGCCCCGCGTTGCAGGGCGAGGTGACCAAGTTCAGTCCGGCGATCCTGGCCGGTCTCAGGGCGCGCGGCATCGACCTGCAGCCCGGCCAAGGCGAGGACAGCGGTGTGCATGGCGTGCTGATCCGCAATGGCGTGGTCGATGGCGGCTTTGACCCGCGCCGCGAGGGGGCGGTGCTGATCGACACCAGCGGAACGCGGCCTAGGCGCTAGTGCCGACCGCCTCGGCAATCGTGGCGTGGCCACTGCGGTCGAGCAGGTCCGCCAGGCCGGAGGCGATCCGGCGGGCGAGACCTGGGCCTTCGTAGACCAAAGCCGAATAAAGCTGAATGAGGTTTGCGCCAGCCCGGATCCGTTCCCACGCGTCCTCAGCCGATCCGATCCCGCCAACCCCGATCAGCGGAAGGGCGCCGCCGGTCTCGGCACGAAAGCGCCGCAAGGCGTCGAGTGCGAGTGGCTTCAACGGCGCCCCGGACAGTCCTCCGGTCTCGTTCGCATGAATGGAGCGCAGCGCCGGGCGGCTGATGGTGGTGTTGCTGACGATCAGCCCGTCGATGCCATGGTCCACGGCGGCGCGGACAATCTGCCTGGGCTCACCTTCGCCAAGGTCCGGCGCGACCTTCAGGAACACGGGCGGTCCGCCAAGTGGCCGCGCCTCGCGAACGGCGGCGAGCAACTCACGAAGAACAGCTTCATCCTGCAGTTGCCGCAGGCCGGGGGTGTTCGGCGAACTGATGTTGACGGTGAGGTAATCCGCGACCGGCGCCATCCGCCGGATCCCCTCGGCATAGTCGGCGATCCGGTCCACGCTGTTCTTGTTCGCGCCGATGTTAACACCGACGATCCCACTCCGAGCGCGAGCCCGCAGGCGGGGCAGAGCCTCCGCTTGGCCCTGGCTGTTGAAACCGAAGCGGTTGATCACCGCTTTGTCCTCGGTCAGCCGGAACAGGCGAGGCCGGGAATTGCCGGGCTGCGGCCTGGGCGTGATGGTCCCGACCTCGACGAAGCCGAAGCCGAGGCGAAGTAGCGGCCCGAACACCTCCGCGTCCTTGTCGAATCCGGCCGCGAGACCTACGGGGGAGGGAAAAGTGAGGCCGGCGACGGAACTTGCAAGCCGAGGGTCGAAGCCGACAGTTCCGGCCGGGAGTGCCTTCAGCACTCCAATGGTCAAACCATGCGCCCGCTCCGGATCAAGGCGAAAGATGAGCGGCCGGGCGAGGTTGAAGAGCGACATCGGGTCCCGTTGCCTCGGTCTTGGGCCGAGGTCTGCCTTCCTTCGCATGCAAAGAGAAGAAGGCGGATGCCGGGTCAAGCCTGTCCTGCGCCTCTTGCAAAACTCAGCGTCACGGTTCGCTTTCGGCTCGTGCCTCGCATGCACCGACCCCGGCCATTGCATGAGGTCTCATTCTTGCAAAAGTGCGGCCCGCCGGGAGGAGCGGCGGGCCGCAGGTTGCCTTGAAGGGCGAACCAGGTGATTGCGAGGCTGCTCGATCAGTCGTGCGAGGCGTGGACCTGGCCCTCGGCCGAGCTTCTGGCGTGGCCCGAAGCATTCAGGCTCCCGCCCGACTGACGCACGGCCGACAGAGCGCCACCAGCAGCGCCTGAAGCCCGGCCCTGCGCTTCACCCCGGATCGCATCGGTCTGGTCGCGAGCGGCTGCCACCTGACCCTGTGCCATGCCAACCGTACTGCCTGCGACCGATCGGGCGGCGTCGGTCCCAATTGCCTGGACGCCGAAACCGGCGCTCTTCTCGCCCGAGGTGCTACCGCTCAGCGAGCCGGCAAGTCCGCCGGACTGGCCCATCCCGGTCGCCGCAAGCGCTCCATCGGCCGTACCGGCGAGCGAACCGGCAAGGCCGACATTGCCGCCGGCCGAGCCGCTGCGGCTGTCCACCGAACGGCTCGAGGTGAGCTGGCCGCTGCCGGTCACGCTACCCGTCACGCTCTTGGTGATGCTGCCCGAGACATTGCCGAGCGTCCCGCCGAGCGCGCCATTGCCGCCGAGCGCACCGTTCAGCGTTCCACCGACCGAATTGCTGCCGTTCAGGGCCCCGCCGATCACGCCGCCGAGCGAGCCGCCGGCATTGCCGAGGAGCTGGGCCGAAGCGGGAGCAGCGGTGCCGGCGAGAAGAGCCAGCGCGAGAGTGAAGCGGATCATCTGTTGTCCTTTCCTGTCGTTCTCATCATGCAGCCACTAGGTGCTTGCCTCTGGAGAACGACAGCGGTTCCGCGGTTCATCCCGCAAGCGCGGTTTTTATTTCGCTCCGACAATCTTCGGATCGGTACGACAGGTGCGGCAGAGGATCCCGCGCCCGATACGGCCGCTGCCCTTGAGTGCCTCGCGCTCCAGTGCCTGCCCTGAGCCTGCCGCAGCCAGACGCGCGGCGACCAGCGGTGTCGCGAAGCTCGTGCCCCTCACCTTGGCATAGCCGCGCCCTGGTAGCGCCGCCGCCATGTCCGATCCTGGCGCGGCATAGTCGAGCCGGAGTGCCCGCCCGGCTTCCGGCAACGCGCGGTCCCTTGCATCAACGGCGGTGACCGCGGTCACGCCGGGGTAAGCGGCGGGATACATGATCGGCGCGGCCGGACCGTCATTGCCGACCGCCGCTGCCATCCTGATGCCGCGCCGCGCCAGGATCGCAACCGCACGCTGAAGGAGCAGATTGCTGGGGCCGACGAGGCTGATGCTGATGGCATCGGGCTGCTTGGAGGCCGCCCAGGCAAGCGCCCGGACGATGGCGCTGGCGCTACCGGCTGCGGGACTGCCGCCATAGACGTCGGCAACATAGAGCTTGGCGCCGCCCGCGGCGCCACGGAACAGGCCATCCCGGCCGACGAGCAAGGAGGCGATGGCGGTGCCGTGTCCGGTCGGCTGCGCCGGCCCGGCGAAGCCCTGCTGTACGATCGCAGCACCGGCGAAGCTCGGATGCGCCGCCACGCCCCCGTCGATCATCACGATGGTTCGGCCCGCCGGCATGGGCGGCGGTGCCGCAGTCGCAAGCGCTGCGCCCATCATCGGCAGAAGGGCACCGCCGGCCGGCTCATAGACATGATCGTAATCGGCAGTGAGACCGGGCGCCGCCGCCATCAGCCGCCTCATCGCCGCTTTCGCCGACAGATTTGCCGGGACGCGCAGAGTCACACTGGTCAAGCCGCCGAAGTCCTCGCGCGTCTCAACGACGAAGCCCGCCGCGGCGACAGCGCGAAGCTGCACCTCCGTCGGATCGATCGCGATCAGCACGCCGCGGCGGACCGGTGCGCCATTCGGCCCCACGTCGAGCGTCCGGGGATTGCCGCGCACCAGCTCGGCGAGGCGAAGTCGGCGAAGCTCGGCCAGCGCGTCGCGGCCGATCTCGCCAACAGTCGGTCCGACGCCGAGCCGGTCGAGGCTGGGCACTGTCGCGGCACTTCGTTCCTCGCCCGATAGACCCCGGATGAGATCGCCCACGGCCGGCAAGCCGCTCACGGCATGCGGCAGAGGGACGGGGAGGCCGCTTATCGGCAGCGAAGGCAGCAATTGCGCCCGCGCAGCGCCACCGATGCCAAGCGCGGCACCCGCCAGCAGCAGGGCGGCAAGAGCGAAAGATCGTCTGGACATTCGCAACCATCCTAATCAGTTCGTCGTCAGGGATGAAACGGCACAGCCATCTCGTTTCATCCCCATGGAGAATGATGACCCCTCGGGACGAGTTCGCGGACGCGCTTGGCGCGATGCTGCCACGGCTTCGCCGATTCGCCTTCGCGCTGTCTCGCCACCCGGCGGATGCGGACGATCTGACGGCACTGGCGATCGAGCGGGCACTGCGCAGCCGAGCCCAGTTTGTCCCCGGCACCCGTCTCGACAGTTGGCTCTTCCGCATCACCCGCAACCTCTGGATCGACGAGGCCCGCAGCCGTCAACGCCGAGGGGCCTGGGAAGCACCGCCGGAGGCGGGCGAACAGCAGGGGTTCGACGGCGCAGCGGATATCGAGCGCTCGGCCGAATTGGCTCAAGTGATGCGGGCAATGAGCGCGCTCCCCGACGAACAGCGCGAAGTCGTTGCCCTCATCATGATCGAGGGTCTCGGTTATCGCGAAGCAGCCGAGCTTCTGGGGCAGCCGATCGGCACGGTCTCAAGCCGGCTCGTCCGCGGCCGCAACGCCCTTTTTGCCACTCTCGGCCAGGGAACTGATCAATGACCGATGATCCCGATTTCTACGCCTGGCTGGACGGGGAACTTCCCGAACCGCAGGCGAGCACCATGGCCGCAAGGGTCGCGGCCGATCCCGAGCTCACCGCGTTCGCCAAGCAGCACCGAGCCTTGGCCAACCGGCTGAATGCCGCCTTCGCGCCCATCCTTGCCGCGCCGCTGCCTGATCGCCTGCAGGAGGCAGCAGAGCCCCGAACGGCACAGGTGATTGATTTGGCCGAAGCGCGTGACCGCCGCCGCTGGAGCCTCGCTGGCCTTGCCGTCGCTGCCAGCCTTGCACTTGGTCTCGGAATCGGTGTCTCGCTGCCGCACGATGGAGGCCTCTTCCGGTCCGATGACGGCCAGCTGGCGGCCGCCGGCCGACTCAACGGCGCCCTTGAGCGCCAGCTCGCGTCCGCAGGCGACCGGAATGGCATTCGTATAGGCATCACATTCAAGGACAAGGAAGGGCGCCATTGCCGAAGCTTCACGGCGGACACGCAGAGCGGGCTCGCCTGTCGGTCAGGCAATGGCTGGACGGTGGAAGGCCTCATTCGCGAGCAGGCTTCGCAAGGCGACTATCGAATGGCCGCGGGCCAGGATCCCGCGCTCGGCGCCCTTGTCGACGCCCGCATGGTTGGAGAGCCGCTCGACGCCGCTGCGGAAGCAAGAGAAGTGGATCGGGGGTGGCGAGCCAATTGAGGCGAGAAGACGCCGCCCCAAATGAGGGCATCCGGCGAGTTCAGCTCCGGCGTTGCGACCGGTTCTTGCCGTATATCCCGGCCAGGATCAGCATGAAGGCGGTCAGCCGGACTAGATAGATCCAGCTTTGATCCTCCTTGGCCAGGTCGATCAGCGCCAACAGGCTCTGGCCGATCCCAAGCAGCATGAACGCGCCGGCGAACGACAGGAACAAGGGGTCGCGGGTGCGCCGCCAGAAGCGAAGGAAGAACAGGGCTGCAATCATGAATGCCGCCACCAGCATGCCCGACAGGAACTCGTACAGGGTCATGCCTCCTCCATATCCCAGATGAACCCGAACAGGAGAGTTCCGACGCCCAGAAACGAGAGCAGTAATCGGGCGATCCGGAGGTCGACGTCCGTCAGCACCAATAAATCGAACACCAGCAGCAGGTTGCTGAGCGCCAGAAAGGTAAAGCAGAGCGAGCTCCACAGGAGCAAGCACGCCTTCGTCTGGCGATAGCTTCGGCCGAGCAGGAAGGCGCAGGCGGCGCTGGTCAGAAAGCAGAGCAGGTAAACCGCCGTAGCGAAGACGTGCTGCATGGCTCAGGGCTTTCTCAGGCGGAAGGCATCGGCGAAGGTGGTCAGTTGCGGCGAAGCTGCCCGGACGATCATTCTCCGGACGGCGTCGGGGCGCTTGGCATAGAGCTCCTGCGCCTGGTCCGTAAGTTCGGCAAGAACGCTTGTGGCAGGCACGAAGCTCGCGTCTCCGGCATCGTCGACGATGACCAGCCCGACGGCGATCAGGTCGTCCAAAGCCCGCCTGACCACCAGGTCGCTCGCCCGCAAGGCGTCGACCAGTTCCGCTTGGCCATGCCCGCCAGAACGGCGCCTCAGGTAAAGCAAGAGTTCCAGCGCCCAGACGGAGCGGAAATTCGCCGAGATGAAGCGTGAAAGTCGCTCATTCGGAATCATGCAAGCCAACAGTCATGAGGAAGCGAACAGTAGGATGCGAAGCGAAGAGTAACTCAGCAAGCGAACCGTAGTACGCAGAAGCAAGATCATTCTCGCGCTAGCAGTGGCGGAGCTGCTTAAACAAGCCTAGCGTCGATCAGGCGACTTCCTGCTTGATTTTCATCACGCGTAAAGGAAAGTCGCGGCACTTCGTGTCAATCGGCGGCTGGGGGGCCGTGTCAAACGGGCGGGGGAGAGTAAGCGGAGAGCAAGTTGAACGTCCAAGCCACAAGCGCGTCCTTTGATCGCCGCCAGCTCGTCACTGCGCTCCGAGCACTCCGTCGCGGCGACTTCAGTGTTCGCATGCCCGAGGATGCGGATGGCGTAGATGCAGAGATCGCATCCCTCTTCAACGAGGTTGTCTCGCTGAACGACGAAATGGCGCAGGAATTCGAGCGCCTGTCGCAGGTCGTCGGCAAGGAAGGCAAGATCAGCCGGCGCGGTCATGTGAAGAATGCGCGCGGCGGGTGGGAAACCGCCATTCGATCAGTCAACGAGCTGATCGAGGACATGGTCCAGCCGACTGCCGAAGTGTCGCGCGTGATCGGCGCCGTGGCCAAGGGGGACCTCTCCCAGACAATGACCGTCGAGATCGACGGCCGGCCGTTGCGGGGCGAGTTCCTGCGTATCGGCAAGGTGGTGAACACCATGGTGGAGCAGCTCGGCTCCTTCTCTGCCGAGGTGACGCGCGTGGCGCGCGAGGTCGGCACCGAGGGCAAGCTGGGCGGCCAGGCGAACGTCAAGGGCGTCGCCGGCACCTGGAAGGACCTTACCGACAATGTGAACGCCATGGCCACGAACCTGACCGGCCAGGTGCGCAACATCGCCGAGGTGACTACCGCCGTCGCACGCGGCGACTTGTCGAAGAAAATCACCGTTGAAGTGAAGGGCGAGATCCTCGAGCTCAAGAACACCATCAATGTCATGGTGGACCAGCTGAACGGCTTCGCGTCGGAAGTGACCCGAGTGGCGCGCGAAGTGGGCACGGAAGGCAAGCTTGGCGGGCAGGCGCGCGTGGAAGGCGTCGCCGGCACGTGGAAGGACCTCACCGACAACGTCAACCTGATGGCCGACAATCTGACCGGCCAGGTTCGCAACATCGCCGAAGTGACCACCGCCGTCGCGAAGGGCGACTTGTCCAAGAAGATCACCGTGGACGTGCGCGGCGAGATCCTGGAGCTGAAGAACACCATCAACACGATGGTGGATCAGCTGAATGGCTTTGCGTCCGAAGTGACCCGCGTGGCGCGCGAAGTGGGCACGGAAGGCAAGCTCGGCGGACAGGCGCAGGTGCCGGGCGTCGCGGGCACGTGGGCCGACCTTACCGACAATGTGAACCTGATGGCCGCCAACCTGACAGGCCAGGTGCGTAATATCGCCGACGTGACCACCGCGGTGGCCAAGGGCGACCTGTCGAAGAAGATCACCGTCGACGTGCGCGGGGAAATCCTGGAGCTGAAGGACACCATCAATACGATGGTGGACCAGCTCAACTCCTTTGCGTCCGAGGTGACGCGCGTGGCCCGCGAAGTGGGTTCGGAAGGCAAGCTCGGCGGCCAGGCGCAGGTGCCGGGCGTGGGCGGCACCTGGGCCGACCTCACCGATAGCGTGAACCTCATGGCCGGCAACCTGACGGGTCAGGTGCGTAATATCGCGGAGGTGACGACCGCCGTCGCGAAGGGCGATCTGTCGAAGAAGATCACCGTCGACGTGAAGGGCGAGATCCTGGAACTGAAGAACACCATCAACACGATGGTGGACCAGCTCAACAGCTTCGCGTCCGAGGTGACCCGCGTCGCCCGCGAGGTGGGCTCGGAAGGAAAGCTCGGCGGTCAGGCGCAGGTGGAAGGCGTCGCTGGCACCTGGGCCGACCTTACCGAAAGCGTGAACCTGATGGCCGGCAACCTGACCGGCCAGGTCCGCAACATCGCCGAGGTGACCACCGCCGTGGCGCGTGGCGACTTGTCCAAGAAGATCACCGTCGACGTGAAGGGCGAGATCCTGGAGCTGAAGGACACCATCAACGTGATGGTGGACCAGCTGAACGGCTTTGCCTCCGAAGTGACGCGCGTGGCCCGCGAAGTGGGCACCGAAGGCAAGCTCGGCGGGCAGGCGCAGGTGCCTGGCGTCGGCGGCACCTGGAAGGACCTCACCGACAACGTGAACGCGATGGCGGCCAACCTGACCGGTCAGGTCCGCAACATCGCCGAAGTGACTACCGCGGTGGCCTCGGGCGATCTGTCGAAGAAGATCACCGTCGACGTGAAGGGCGAGATCTTGGAGCTCAAGAGCACCATCAACACGATGGTGGACCAGCTCAACTCCTTCGCCGGAGAGGTGACCCGCGTGGCCCGCGAAGTGGGTACGGAAGGCAAGTTGGGCGGGCAGGCGCAGGTGCCGGGTGTCGCGGGCACCTGGGCCGACCTTACGGACAATGTGAACCTGATGGCCGCGAACCTCACCGGGCAGGTCCGCAATATCGCCGACGTGACCACCGCGGTGGCTAAGGGCGACCTGTCCAAGAAGATCACGGTGGACGTGAAGGGCGAGATCCTCGCGCTCAAGAACACGATCAATACCATGGTCGACCAGCTGAATGGCTTCGCGTCGGAAGTGACCCGCGTGGCGCGCGAGGTCGGCACCGAGGGCAAGCTCGGCGGCCAGGCTCAGGTGCCGGGTGTGGGCGGCACTTGGAAGGACCTGACCGACAACGTGAACCTGATGGCGACCAACCTCACCAACCAGGTCCGCGGCATCGCGGAAGTGGTGACCGCGGTGGCGCAGGGCAACCTGAAGCGGAAGCTGACGGTGGACGCCAAGGGCGAGATCGCGGCGTTGGCGGAAACGATCAACTTCATGATCGACACGCTGGCGACCTTCGCCGATCAGGTGACCAACATGGCCCGCGAGGTCGGCATCGAGGGCCGGCTGGGCGGCCAGGCCCGCGTGCCGGGCGCCGCCGGCCTGTGGCGCGACCTTACCGACAACGTGAACCAGCTTGCCGCCAACCTGACTAACCAGGTGCGCTCGATCGCCGACGTGGCGACCGCCGTGACCAAGGGCGACCTGTCGCGCTCCATCGCGGTGGAAGCCTCGGGCGAGATGGCCGCGCTCAAGGACAACATCAACGAGATGATCCGCAATCTCAAGGAACAGACCTTGAAGAATGCGGAGCAGGATTGGCTCAAGACGAACCTCGCCCGGTTCAGCCGCATGCTGCAGGGCGAGCGCGATCTCGCAACCGTCTCCAACCTCATCATGTCGGAGCTCGCGCCGCTGGTAAACGCGCAGTACGGCGTGTTCTACGTCACCAAGCGCGAAGAGGACGAGACCAAGCTGGAGCTGGTCGCGAGCTACGGCGCCGACAGCCCTGACAAGCTCCGCCGCGAGTTCAGCCTGCGCGAAGGGCTGGTCGGTCAGGCCGCCGCCGACAAGCGCCCGATCCTGCTGAAGAACGCCCCGGCCGACTTCATCCGGATCAGCTCGGGCCTGGGCCACTCGGCGCCCGCCAACGTCAACATCCTGCCTGCCCTGTTCGAGGACGAGGTGAAGGCGGTGATCGAGCTCGCTTCTTTCAGCGACTTCAACGAAACTCACCAGAGCTTCCTTGATCAGCTGATGGAATCGGTTGGCATCGTTCTCAACACGATCGCCGCCACCATGCGTACCGAGGGCCTGCTGAAGCAGTCGCAGCTGCTCACCCAGGAGCTTCAGGCGCGGCAGACCGAGCTCACCACCAAGCAGGAAGAGCTGCACGCGACCAACGAGGAGCTGCAGGAGAAGGCGCAGCTGCTCGAGAATGAGAAGAAGCAGGTCGAAGCCAAGAATATCGAGATCGACATGGCTCGCCGCGCGATCGAGGAGAAGGCCGAGCAGCTGGCGCTCACCTCCAAGTACAAGTCCGAGTTCCTGGCGAACATGAGCCACGAATTGCGGACGCCGCTCAACTCACTCCTGATCCTGTCCAAGCTGCTGGCCGACAATCAGCACGGCAACCTCAACGAGAAGCAGATCGAATTCGCCAAGACGATCAACTCGGCCGGGTCAGACCTGTTGAGCCTGATCAACGACATCCTCGACCTGTCGAAAATCGAGTCCGGCACGGTCAGCATCGAGGTCGGCGAGATGCCGATGGCGAGCCTCAAGCAGCACATGGAGCGCACGTTCCGGCAGCTGGCGGCCGACAAGAACCTCGACTTCAAGGTCAGGTTCGACAGCGCCCTGCCGGAGGCGATCCGGACCGACGAGAAGCGGCTCCAGCAGATCGTCCTCAACCTGCTGTCCAATGCCTTCAAGTTCACGGCGAGGGGCGGCGTCACGCTCGAAGTCAGCTGCGCCACCGGCGGCTGGAGTGCCAATCACCCGGCACTGCGCGACGCGAATAGGGCGATCTCGATCGCCGTCACCGATACCGGCATCGGAATCCCGGAAGACAAGCAGAAACTGATCTTCGAGGCGTTTCAGCAGGCCGACGGTACGACCAGCCGCAAATACGGCGGGACCGGCCTCGGGCTGTCGATCAGCCGCGAGATCGCGCGCCTGCTGGGCGGTGAATTGCAGGTCCGGTCGACGCCGGGCGAAGGCTCTACCTTCACGCTGTTCGTGCCGATCGAAGCTGCGCAGGGCGACGTCGCACCGGCCGCCGGCAGCCATGTCCGGTACGAGAACAGCGGCGCGAGCGTGCCAAGCGCGCTGCCAAATGGCTTCGATGTGCAGGACGACCGAGACGATCTGGGTAACGATCCGTTCGTGCTGATCGTCGAAGATGATCCGACCTTTGCTTCTATTCTGCTCGACCTGGCACGGGACAACGGCCTCAAGGGCGTGGTCTCGACGGCGGGCGCCGGAACGCTGGCACTCGCGCGCAAGCTGCGGCCGCACGCCATCACCCTGGACCTCGGGCTCAGCGATATCGACGGCTTCGTGCTGCTCGACCTGCTGAAGCACGATCCGGAGATGCAAGACGTGCCGATCCACGTCATCTCGGGTGCCGACCGGCGTGAGTCCGTGCTTTCGATGGGCGCTTTCGGCGTAACCGAAAAGCCGGCGGATCAGGCCGAACTTGGCAAGGTGTTCCGCGACCTGTTGGCGAAGGCTCGCAAGCCCGCCCGCAAGCGGCTGTCGGCGCCCGCAGACGCTGCATTGACCAGCCGCGAGGTGCCAGAACTCGCCGGGGCCAAAATGCTCATCGTCGATGACGACATTCGCAATATCTTCTCGCTGACCAGCGTGCTCGAAAGCTATGGGGTGGAAGTGCTTCACGCCGAGCGCGGCAAGGAAGGCATTGCCATTCTAGAGCGAACGGAAGGGATCGATGCCGCGCTGATCGACATCATGATGCCGGAGATGGACGGCTACGAAACGATGCAGCAGATCCGCTCCCGGCCGCAGCTCAAGGACGTGCCGCTGATCGCGGTGACGGCCAAGGCGATGAAAGGCGACCGCCAGAAGTGCCTTGATGCCGGCGCGTCAGACTACATCGCCAAACCCGTCGACATCGAACTTCTGCTTGCCTTGCTGCGCGTTTGGGTGGCGCGCGGGCGTGACGCTTCTACCGGCCAGATCATGATCGAGGCGGCGGAGTAATTGTGAGCTTGTCCATGCCAGTGCCTGGAGCCGGCGCGCCGGACGCCGGCGAGCGAGTCCGGGTGCTCGTCGTCGACGATGATGAGCGCAACCTGCTGGCCATCGAAACGGTGCTCGAGGACATCGGCGAAGTCGTGATCGCGCGGTCTGGCGAGGAAGCCCTGCGGCACCTGCTGAAGGGCGACTTCGCCGTTATACTGCTGGACGTCTACATGCCCGGCATGGACGGGTACGAGACGGCCGGGATCATCCGCAGCCGCGAGCAGACCAAGCGCATCCCGATTGTCTTCCTGTCGGCGGTCAACAAGGAAGCCGAGCACCTGATCCGCGGTTACTCGATGGGCGCGGTCGACTATGTGTTCAAACCGGTCGATCCGGTGGTGCTGCGATCCAAGGTTTCGGTGTTCGTCGACCTGTTCGCCAAGACCCGGGAGATCGAGCGCAAGGCGCGTCACGAACAGGCGCTGCTCGACGCCAACCTGCGCGCCAATGCCGAGCTGCTCCGCGCCGAGCAGGAACTGAGGCGCGCGGAGCAGCGCCAGGCCGCGATCATTCAGTCGCTGCCGATCATCCTCTATCTCGAGCCACTGGCCTGCGACCCGCGCTGCCCCACGTTTGTCAGCGGCGACTTTCCGGCGATGACGGGATATCCGTTCACGGAAGTGCTGGAGAACCCGTTGCTGTGGGCCTCCCGCCTGCACGATGAGGATCGGGAGCGGGTGCTTCGCGCGATCGAGGAACGGGCACGCACGGGCAAGCTCTCTGTCGAGTATCGCTGGCGCTGTGCCGACGGGACCTACAAGCATTTTCACGATCAGGCCGTGCTGCTGAAGGACGCCGCCGGGCAGCCGTTGGAATATGCCGGAACGCTGACTGACGTGTCGGAACGGCGGGCGCTGGAAAGCCAGCTGGTGCATGCGCAGAAGATGGACGCCATCGGGAAGCTGACTGGCGGCATCGCGCACGATTTCAACAACCTGCTCGCCGCGGTGCTGGGCGGGGTCGGCCTGATCGAACGCCGCGCGGAACTGGCCGACGATCATCGCAAGATCATGGGCATGATCCGGCGCGCTGCGGACCAGGGATCCGAACTCGTCCGGCGGCTGCTCGCCTTTGCCCGTCAGCAGCAGCTTCAGCCCGCGCCGGTGGACCTGGCGTCGCTGCATCGCGGCGTCGATGATCTGCTGAGCCATACGCTTGGCGGTCTCGTAGAGCTGGACTGGCGCTTGCCCGAAAAGCGCTGGTGCGCGTTAGCCGACCGCTCGCAGCTGGAACTGGCGCTGATGAACCTCATCATCAACGCGCGCGATGCGATGCCGAACGGCGGAACGATCACCATTGCGGCCGACGCGTGCGAGGTTCCGGCGGACAATTCGCTCGACATTCCGGCCGGCAATTACGTGTGGCTGCAGGTGGCCGACGAGGGCACGGGCATTCCCGCCGAGCTGGTCGACAAAGTGCTGGAGCCATTCTTCACTACCAAACCGGTCGGCAAGGGAACGGGCCTCGGCCTCAGCATGGTCTACGGCTTTGCCCGGCAGTCCGGGGGCGCCTTTCGAATCATGAGTGAAGCGGGCCAGGGCACACGGGCCGAAATCTGGTTGCCGCAGTCTGCGGAGCAGTCGCCCGACGAGCCGGCAGTGCCCCCGGTCAGTCTGCTCAATGGACCGGCGCTGACCGTCTTGCTGGTCGACGATCATCCCGAAGTTCGTGCCACCACCGCGGAGCTGTTGCGTGAAATGGGGCATCAGGTCGTTGAGGCAGCGACCGGGGCGGAAGGGCTCGACCTGCTCCGGCAGGACGACAGCAACTTCGATCTGCTGCTCAGCGACTATGCCATGCCGCATCTCAGCGGCACCGATGTGGTCGCCAAGGCACGTGCATTCCGGCCCGATCTTCCTGCATTGCTCATCACCGGCTATGCCGACGCCGATGAAATCCAGGCACGGCCGGCAGACATTGCCATACTCAGCAAGCCTTTCACCCCGCTCGAGCTCGCGACTGCGCTGAACAGCGCGACGAAGGTGTCAGCCGCAGCATAGTAGCGGCAGCGACGCCGGATATATCAGATTGCGCGCGGTTTGATCCGTGACGAACCTCACTAGGCATTTGCTTTCAACCCCACGCCGACAATCTCAATCACGGCGCGATGCGCAAATATCGCTGACTTCATGCCCGTTTGAACAAGGTCGGCTAGGCAGCCCCGAGATCTTCGGATCAATAGCTCCACAGATACTTACATCCTGTCCTGAGGAACGGACGCGCCAAGCCTGCAAGAGCCCGGTTGTAAGTCGGGGCGTTCCCGCCTAAATCGGACCAGAAAGCTCCACTTTGCTATGCGCCTGACTCATCTCGCCGATTATGCGGTCGTGATCATGACCGCCGCCGCTCGTGCTCCCACGGGTGAACGGCTGAGTGCGTCCGCGCTGGCGGCGGCGACGGGCGTGCCGCTACCGACAGCGCAGAAGCTGATGGGCAAACTCGGGCTGGCGGGGCTGTTGGAGAGTGTTCGTGGCGCCGGCGGCGGGTTCACGCTCTCGCGGCCACCCGCGGCGATCAGCCTTGCCGACATCATCGAGGCGGTCGAAGGGCCAATCGCCATGACCCAGTGCAGCGGCTCCGACGATGCCAGCGACTGCGCGCTCGATGCGCACTGCCGGGTCAAGCCGCACATGAACATCGTCAGCACCGCCGTGCGCGGTGCGCTTGCAGCGGTGACCCTCGAACAACTGGCGCGCCAGCGTCACCTGGAACCCGCATGACCGACGACGTTCAGATCAGGAACCGCGAAGCGCATGAGGCGGTCGACAAGCTTGCCACTTACGAGTGGGGCTTCAGCAGCGACATCGAATCCGACTTCGCGCCCAAGGGATTGAGCGAGGATACGGTTCGGTTCATCAGCGCCAAGAAGGGCGAGCCCGAGTGGCTGCTTGAGTGGCGGCTGAAGGGCTATCGCGCGTGGCTGGAGATGGAGGAGGTCGACTGGGCCAAGCTCGACATCCCCAAGATCGATTACCAGGACGCTTATTATTACGCTGAGCCCAAGCAGCGGCCCACGATCGCCTCGCTCGACGAGCTCGATCCGGAGATCCGCCGCACCTACGAGAAGCTCGGCATTCCGATCGAGGAGCAGAAGGTGCTCGCGGGCGTCGAGGGCGCGCGCAAGGTGGCGGTTGACGCGGTCTTCGACAGTGTCTCGGTCGCCACCACGTTCCGCGAGGAGCTGAACAAGGCCGGGGTTATCTTCCGCTCCATCAGCGAGGCGGTGAAGGAATTTCCGGACCTGGTCCGCAAGTATCTCGGCTCGGTCGTGCCGCAGCGCGACAATTACTTCGCGTGCCTCAACTCGGCGGTCTTCTCCGACGGCACGTTCGTCTACATCCCCGAGGGCGTCCGCTGCCCGATGGAGCTGTCGACCTATTTCCGTATCAATGCGGAGAACACCGGTCAGTTCGAGCGCACGCTGATCGTCGCCGACAAGGGCAGCTACGTGTCCTACCTCGAAGGCTGCACCGCGCCGATGCGCGATGAGAATCAGCTGCACGCCGCGGTGGTCGAGATCTTCGCGCACGAGGATGCGGAGGTGAAGTACAGCACCGTCCAGAACTGGTATCCGGGCGATGCCGAGGGCAAGGGCGGCATCTTCAACTTCGTCACCAAGCGGGCGATGTGCTCGGGCGCGCGGAGCAAGGTGAGCTGGACCCAGGTCGAGACCGGCAGTGCCATCACCTGGAAATATCCGAGCTGCATCCTGAAGGGCGAGGGAAGCGTCGGCGAGTTCTATTCGGTGGCGCTGACCAACAACCGCCAGCAGGCCGACACCGGCACCAAGATGGTGCACATCGGCGCGAACACCCGCTCAACCATCGTCAGCAAGGGGATCAGCGCGGGACGCAGCGACAACACCTATCGCGGGCTGGTCCGGGTGCTGCCTGGCGCGGAGAACGTCCGCAATTTCACCCAGTGCGACAGCCTGCTGCTCGGCGATCAGTGCGGGGCGCACACGGTGCCCTACATCGAGGTCAAGAACCCGACCGCGACCATCGAGCATGAAGCAACCACGTCCAAGATCAGTGAGGACCAGTTGTTCTACGCCATGGCCCGCGGGCTCGACCAGGAAGCGGCAGTGGCGCTGATCGTCAACGGCTTCGCGCGCGAGGTGCTGAAGCAGCTCCCGATGGAGTTTGCCGTCGAGGCGCAGAAGCTGCTGGGCATCAGTCTCGAGGGGAGCGTTGGTTGATGTTTCTGCTCTATGCAGCTGCGACGTCAGCCGAGCTGGACGGTCTTGGGGCGAGTGTCGGGCGGTGCGACCGTGCCACGATCAACCCGGTGTTCACGGCAGAGCCTGCGCGTCGAAGCCAGTTCATGATCGACGCCTATCGGGAGCAGGAAAGCATTGTTGCCGACCGGCTCGCGCTGGCCGAGCAGCGGCGCCTGCTGCGCGAGGCGAGTGTCGCGAGCGCACCCGACAAGAAGAAGCTCGATCTCGCCGACGCCGCAATCGAGGATCGTCAGCGCGCGCTCAACGACAAGCGCCTGCTTGAGAGCATGCGGCAGGATACCGTTGACGCCCTGCGTCGCTCCTACCTCTCCCATTGTCTCATCGAAGAAGACCGCCGCAAGTGACCATGCTCGACATCACCGACCTCCACGCGACCGTCGCGGACAAGCCGATCCTGAACGGCCTCAGCCTCTCCGTGCCGGCGGGCGAGGTGCATGCGATCATGGGGCCGAACGGAGCGGGCAAGTCGACGCTGGCTTATGTGCTCGGCGGGCGGCCCGGCTACGAAGTGACGGGCGGGTCCGTCACCTTCCTGGGCGAGGACCTGCTTGGCATGGAGCCGCACGAGCGGGCGGCGGCCGGGTTGTTCCTCGGCTTTCAATATCCTGTCGAGATTCCCGGCGTTTCCTCGATGCAATTCATTCGGGAGGGCCTGAACGCTCAGCGGCGCGCGCGGGGCGAAGCAGAGCTATCGGGCGCCGAGTTCATCCGGCTTGCGCGCGCCGAAGCGGGCGAGCTCGGCATGAACGTCGACATGCTCAAGCGACCGGTCAACGTCGGCTTCTCGGGCGGCGAGAAGAAGCGGGCGGAGATGGTGCAGATGGGCATTATGCGGCCGAAGTTCGCCGTGCTGGACGAGACGGACAGCGGCCTCGACATCGACGCGCTTCGAATCGTTGGCGCGGGCATCAACCGCATCATGCGCGCGCCCGATCGCGGCGTGCTGCTCATCACCCACTACCAACGGCTGCTCGACGTTGTGCAGCCAGACAAGGTCCACGTGCTGAGCGCCGGGCAGATCGTTCGCTCCGGAGGGCCGGAGCTGGCCCACGAACTCGAGCGCGAGGGGTATGCGGAAGTCGCATGAGCCTTCTTGAGCTCCCCACCCGCAAGGACGAGGCGTACCGCTACGCCGACCTCGATGCGCTGAAGCGGGTCTGGGGCGACCTCGCCGACGCGCGTGAGATCGTGGTGCCGGCGGGCGAGCGGCACAGCCACGTGCTGCTGGTCGGTCGCGAGCCGGTCGAGGTGCATCGAGCACGGGTCGTGATCGAACTGGGGGCCAGTCTGGACCTGTTCGCGCTGAACGGCGCGACGGAATATGGCCGGGTCGAAGTGGATGTGACGGTGCGCGATGGCGGCCATTTCGGACTGCACGCGGCCAACATCGCGGGCGGTTCGGCGACGCAGGAGATTGTGACCGTCGTGCGGCACGAAGAGCCAAACGGCACCTCCCGTCAGACGGTGCGCAGCGTGCTCGGCGACAAGGCGACCGGCAGCTATCTCGGCAAGGTGGCGGTCGCTCGGCATGCGCAGAAGGTAGACGGCGAGCAGTCGGTGAAGGCCATGCTGCTCGACCGGGGGGCGACGGCGAACTGCAAGCCGGAGCTGGAAATCTATGCCGACGACGTGAAGTGCGCTCACGGTGCCAGCGTGGGCGAGCTCGATGCGAACCAGCTGTTCTATGCCTTGTCGCGCGGCCTGCCGCCGGCCGATGCCAAGGCGTTGCTGCTCGAAGGCTTCGTCTTGCAGCTGTGGGACGAGGCGCCGGAGGACCGGCGCGAAGAGCTGGTCGAAGCGACGCGCGCGCTGCTCAGACGGGTAGCGGCATGAACATCCAGGCGCCCGTCCGCGCGGAGCTCAACGTCCGCGACCAGTTCCCGGCGATCGCTGGCTGGCATTATCTCGACAGCGCGGTTTCTGCGCAGAAGCCCCAGGCGGTGATCGACGCCATCACGCGTGCCTATGCGAAGGACTACGCGTCAGTGCATCGCGGCGTGTACCAGCGTTCGGCCGACATGACGCTGGCCTATGAGGCGGCTCGGGCGCGGGCGGCGGAGCTGATCGGCGGCCGCGCGGAGGAAGTGGTGTTCACCCGCGGAGCGACCGAGGCGATCAACCTGGTCGCATCGGTGCTGCCGAAGGGAGGCCGCAACCGGGTGCTGGTGTCCGCGCTGGAGCATCACAGCAACATCGTGCCTTGGCAACTCGCCGGTTATCAGATCGACGTGGTCCCGCTGACCGCGAACGGGCAGATCGATTTGGATGCGGCCGAGCGACTGATATCGGACCAGCATCGGGTCGTCAGCTTCGCGCATGTCTCGAACGTGCTTGGCTCGATTGTCGATGCGCGGCGGGCGGCGGACATTGCGCATGCCACGGGTGCGCTGCTGTTGCTCGACGGCTGCCAGGCCGCCCCGCGGCTGCCGGTCGACGTCGCCGCGCTTGGGGCGGACTTCTACGCTTACTCCGGCCACAAGCTGTACGGGCCGACCGGCATCGGCGTGCTTTGGGTCCGCAAGGCGCTGCTGGAGGTCATGCCGCCCTACCAGGGCGGTGGGGCGATGATCGATAGGGTGACCTTCGAGCGCACGACTTTCATGCCGCCTCCGCAGCGGTTCGAAGCAGGCACGCCGCATATAGTCGGCGGAATAGGACTTGCTGCGGCCATCGACTGGGTTGAGGGGATTGGCGTTGAACACCTGCATGCCCATGAGGTGGCGCTGGTAGCGGAGACTCGCGCGCGGCTGCGCGAACTCGGCTTCGTGGCGCTCTACGGACCAGAGGAAAGCGCCGGCATTGTCAGTTTCAACGTCGAGGGGGTGCATCCGCACGACGTTGGCACCATTTTGGACGATGCGGGCGTGGCGATCCGCGCCGGGCATCATTGTGCCCAGCCACTGATGGATTGGCTCGGAGTGCCCGCCACCGCCCGAGCCAGCTTTGCCGCCCATTCGGACAGCAGCGACATCGATGCGCTGATCGAGGGCCTCAAGAAAGTGAAACGGATCTTCGGATGAACGAGGAACGAAAGATCGAGATCGAGGAAGTAACGGAGGTCGCCCATCCGCCCAAGGCTCGGGTCGAGGCGGAGAGCCCGGCCGAGACCTTGGAGCGCAAGCGCGACTACCTCGCGGGCTTCCTCAGCGAGAAGCCGCCGGAGGCACCCGTGCATGGGCCGGGCGGCGACCTGCAGGCTGCCATCGTTGAGGCGCTCAAGACCATCTACGATCCGGAGATTCCCGTCGACATCTATGAACTGGGGCTAATCTACGACGTGGCTGTCAGCGAGGATGGCGATGCGGTGGTCACCATGACGCTGACCACGCCGCATTGCCCGGTTGCCGAGTCGATGCCGGGCGAAGTTGAACTGCGCGTGCTGTCGGTGCCCGGCGTCCGCTATGCCGAGGTGAAGCTCGTCTGGGACCCGCCATGGGACCCGAGCAAGATGAGCGATGAGGCCCGGCTTGAACTGGGAATGTTGTGATGAACGTTCAGAGCACGCGTCGCTCCCGCCCGGCGGCAATCACCCTGACCCCGGGTGCCGAGCAGCGGATCGCCGACCTGATGGCCAAGGCCCCCGAGGGCGCGATTGGGGTAAAGCTCTCGACACCCAAACGCGGCTGCTCAGGGCTGGCCTATTCGGTTGATTATGTGACGGCCGAGAACAGCTTCGACGAAAAGATCGTCACGCACGGGGGCACCTTCTACGTCGACGGTGGCTCGATTCTTTACCTGATCGGCTCCACCATGGACTGGCGCGAGGACGATTTCACTGCCGGTTTCGTGTTCGAGAATCCGAACGCCAAAGGCATGTGCGGCTGCGGTGAGAGCTTCATGGTGTGACAGCTGCCGTGCTATGACGGTCTGCTCGGGAGGAGAGAGGTCATGCGCGTTTTCACGACATTTCTCGCCATTCTGATGATCGCTGCCCCGGCACACGCAAGTACGGCCAGCTTCAACCCCTACCACTTTGCTCGCAACTGCCCCGAAACGCCGATGTCGCTTGCGCGCAAGAAGGCGGAAAAGCCGCGGCTGCGCCGTCTGGACCAGCTGCCGGACGCCAGCGCTTTCGCCGCGGTGGACCGGCGCGTCGGTGGCTGCCCGGCACCGCTGATGCTGCCAAAGCAGAAGTTCGGCCGCTAACCGCCAGGCGAACGGTTGGGGGGTGCACATGCTGCGCTGCACTCGCTACATGCGGCACCATGTCCAAGATGTTCAAGATTTCGCTCCCCGACGGTTCGGTCCGGGAGATGCCCGAGGGTTCGACGCCGGCCGACGTAGCTGCGGCGATCGGGCCGGGGCTGGCCAAGGCGGCGCTGGCGGCACGCGTCAACGGCGAGGTGCGCGACATCATGCGCCCGTTCGAAGGCGACACCGACCTCGCGCTGATCACCTCGCGGGATGAGAAGGACGCGCTGGAACTGGTCCGGCACGATTACGCGCACGTTCTGGCCGAGGCGGTGCAGATCCTGTTCCCGGGGACGCAGATCACCTTTGGTCCGGCGACCGACGACGGCTTCTACTACGATTTCGCCCCGGCGCCGGGCCGGGGTCCGTTCACGGAAGAGGATCTGCCGGCGATCGAACAGGCGATGCGCGACGTCATCGCTCGCGATGAGCCGCTGATCCGCGAGGTCTGGCAGCGCGAGGATGTGCGCGACTTCTTCCGGCGCACGGGTGAAAGCTTCAAGGCGGAGTGGGTGATGGAGCTGCCCGAGGGCGAGCCGATCACTATGTATCGCTCCGGCCGTGGCGATAACGCCTGGATGGACCTGTGCCGCGGGCCGCACCTGGCCTCGACCGGCAAGCTCGATCCGCAGGCCTTCAAGCTGACGCGGGTGTCCGGCGCTTACTGGCGCGGCGATCCCAAAAACCCGATGCTGAGCCGCATCTACGGGACGGCCTGGCTCAACAAGAAACAGCTGAACGAGCATCTTATCCGTATCGAGGAAGCCGCCAAGCGCGACCACCGGAAGCTTGGCCGCGAGATGGACCTGTTCCACCTGCAGGAAGAGGCGCACGGGTCGATCTTCTGGCACCCGCAGGGCTTCGTCGTGTGGCGCCAGCTCGAGGCGTACATGCGCCGGGCGATCGACTCGGCCGGCTATGAAGAAGTGAAGACGCCGCAGATCATGGACGCCCGCCAGTGGGAGCAGAGCGGCCACTGGGGCAAGTATCGCGAGAACATGTTCGTCATCCCGGACGAGGTGCCGAACACCGAGGATGAGGGGCCGGTCATCACAGGCGAAGGTCAGTGGATGGCGCTAAAGCCGATGAACTGCCCGGCGCACGTCTTGATCTTCCGCCAGGGCATCAAGTCGTACCGCGACCTGCCATTGCGGCTGTACGAAAACGGCTGCTGCCACCGCAACGAGCCGCACGGCGCGCTACATGGGCTGATGCGCGTCCGCCAGTTCACGCAGGACGACGCTCACATCTTCTGCCGCGAGGACCAGATCGTCCAGGAGGTGCAGGCCTTCTGCCGCTTGGCCGACCGCATCTATCGTGACTTCGGCTTCAAATATTCGATCAAGCTGGCGCTGCGCCCCGACAAGCGTTTCGGCAGCGATGCCGACTGGGACAAGGCAGAGAACGAGCTGCGCGATGCGGTGGTCGCGGCGGGCTTGGCCACCGAGGAATATGGCTGGGAGGAGCTACCGGGCGAGGGCGCATTCTACGCGCCCAAGCTGGAGTGGCACCTGACCGACGCGATCGGGCGGACGTGGCAGGTTGGCACCATCCAATCCGACCGGGTCCTGCCCGAGCGGCTGGACGCATCCTACGTCGGCGAGGATGGCGAGCGCCACCGTCCCGTGATGCTCCACCGCGCGATCTTCGGCTCGTACGAGCGGTTCATCGGCATCCTGATCGAGCATTACGCGGGCAAGTTCCCGCTGTGGCTCGCGCCGACTCAGGCGGTGGTCGCGACCATTGTCTCCGATGCGGACGGCTATGCCCGGGAGGTCACGGAGAAACTCAAGGCGGCCGGACTAAGGGTGGAAGCGGACCTCAGGAACGAGAAGATCAACTACAAGGTGCGCGAGCACAGCCTGAAGAAGGTTCCGTTGCTCCTTGTGGTTGGCAAGCGCGAGGCAGAGGAGGGTACCGTCGCCATTCGCCGGCTGGGCTCCGACGAGCACCAGAAGGTGATGGGCCTCGATGAAGCGATCGCGGCCTTCGTGGCGGAGGCGACGCCGCCTGATCTTGGCTAAGCAGGGTCGGGGCGGCTCGCACTGACGCCGCTCCGACACAGGCTGTGGATATTCTGCGCTTTCCGGGGCGCGGACCCCTTTTCATTGCGAGGCTGAAAGCTTAGCTCGCGAGCACTGACAAGAACCATTTCAGGAGATTGCGCTATACCCCCGCCCTATCCGCGCCGTTCCATGGCGCCGCCGACGATGACCGGCCCTCGCTACAATGAATTCATCCAGTCGCCCAAGGTCCGGGTGATCGATGAGAATGGCGAGAATTTGGGCGTGATGTTTACGCGCGAAGCCTATGAGCAGGCGGTGAGCGTCGGCCTCGACCTTGTCGAGATCAGCCCCAACGCTGACCCGCCCGTTGCCAAGTTCCTCGACATCGGTCGCTTCAAATACGAAGCGCAGAAGAAGGCCAACGAGCAGCGCAAGAAGCAGAAGACGCAGGAGATCAAGGAGATCAAGATGCGTCCGAACATCGACGACCACGACTACGACACCAAGATGAAGAAGGTGGTCGAGTTCTTGGGCGAAGGTGACAAGGTAAAGGTCACCATGCGTTTCCGCGGTCGCGAGATGGCGCACGGACAGCTTGGCATGGCGGTTCTGCAGCGGGTTGCCGCCGAGACTGGCGAGATCGCCAAGGTCGAGGCTCATCCGCGCATGGAAGGCCGGCAGATGCTGATGGTGCTTTCGCCAAAGTAACGCTTCCGCATCAGCGGCGAAGTTCTCCGACAAGCAATATTGCAGCGCAGCAGAGATTACCTCTTTGCTGCGTTGCATCATGTTGCAGGCAAGTGACACGTGTCACCGATTGCTGTTCGCAACTGGTCCGCTCGCTTTCCTGTTTTCGCGCCCTGCTTTAGCTCTCCTCCCAACAGACGTGTTCACAGGGGAGTTTTTCATGCGCAAGTCGATGTGGCTGTTGTCGGGCGGCCTGGTGGCCCTGGCGACGCCGGCGATTGCCCAGCAATCCAACACCAATCCGCAGGGCGCGACCGCGACCGAGGGCGCGACGACCAGCGCCGCGGCCGTGTCGAACACGCAGGCTCCGCCCAAGACGACCGACGCCGACGCGGGAACCAGCACGAACACCGGAGACATCGTGGTCACGGCGACTCGCCGTAACGAAGCGCTCTCGGACATTCCGCTGGCGGTCAGCGCCGTGACTGGCGCCCAGTTGCAGAACACCGGCGCCAACGACATCCGTCAGCTGAACCAGGTTTCTCCGTCGCTGCTGGTCTCGTCGACCTCGTCCGAAGCGGGCGCGGCGGTGGCTCGTATCCGCGGCATCGGCACCGTCGGCGACAATCCGGGCCTTGAAAGCTCGGTCGGTGTGTTCATCGACGGCGTCTATCGCTCGCGCACCGGCACCGGCCTTACCGAGCTTGGACCGATCGACCGCATCGAGGTGCTGCGTGGACCGCAGGGCACGCTGTTCGGCCGCAACACGTCGGCCGGCCTGATCTCCATTATCACCGCGAAGCCCAGCTTCACGCCCAGCGCCTATGGCGAGGTGACGGTTGGCAACTACAGCTTGCGCCGCCTCGAGGCCGGGGTGAACGCCCCGCTGTCCGAAACACTCGCCGCGCGTCTCGACGGAGTTTATCTCAAGCGCGACGGCTTTCTTCATGACGTCGTGTCTGATCGCCGGATCAACAACCGCGACCGTTGGCTGCTGCGCGGGCAATTGCTGTTCAAGCCGAGCGACGATTTCAGCTTCCGCCTGATCGGCGACTATTCGAAGCGCAAGGAAGAATGCTGCGGCGCGGTGTTCCTGCCGGCGAGCGACAGCGTCTACACCGGCGGCGCGATTCAGACCCAGCCATCGACCATCGCCGCGATTGAGCGCGGGCTTGGCGGCATCATCCTCGATCGGCCCTATGATCGCCAGGTCGCGATTACTCCGGGCCGCGACTACAAGTCGAACGTCAAGGATTACGGTATTTCCGGGGAGGCGGTATGGGACCTCGGCGCCGCCGAGCTGACCTCGATCACCGCCTACCGCTACAACAACTACATTCGCGGCCAGGACGCCGATTTCAACAATCTCGACATCCTCTATCGCGCGAGTGACGGCGGTTCGTACAACAAGTTCAAGACCTTCAGCCAGGAACTGCGGCTTCAGGGCTCGACCTGGAACAATCGCCTCGACTGGCTGGTCGGTGGCTATTACGCGAACGAGAAGCTGCAGGTCCGCGACAACCTTGCTTATGGCGCGGACTATTCGCGTTATGCCAACTGCCTGGTCGCGCTGAACTTCCAGCAGGCGACCGGCGCGCCCGTCGTGTCGACCGCTGCGCCGACCTGTTTCTCGAATGCAGTCTCGACTGGCCTGCGCAGCGCCCTTGTTGCGCAGTACAACGCGGCGCTTGCGGCCGGAAACCTGGCTGCGGCGCAGTCGCTTGGCGGGACCATCACCACGCTCGGTGCTTTCGCGGGCCTCAACAACACGGCGCTGGCGACAGGCCTGCCGTCGGCCAACTTCGGCGCCGCGCCGTTCGGCCTGTCGGGCTATTCCAACTTGGCCCTCGCTTCCGGCGCGCCCGGGCGGACGCTGAACGGTGTGGCGCTCAACGATCTCTACAACCAGACCAGCAACAACTTCGCCATCTTCACGCACAACATCTTCACCATCGCGCCGGGCCTCAAGCTGACCGCGGGCCTGCGCTACACGCGGGAGAAGAAGACCCTCGACGTCGACCTGCGCGACGCCGGCGGCGGTCTCGCGACCAACCTGTGCGCCTTCTACTCGGGCAGCGCGCTCGGTTCTCTGCAGCAGCTCCCGTGCGTCATCCCCAGCCTGCCGGGTGGCCAGTACGTGGGAAGCGACTCGCGCACCGAGAAGAAGTTCTCCGGTACCGCGGTGCTCAGCTACAAGCCGACCGAGAGCCTGCTGACCTACATCAGCTACTCGCGCGGCTATAAGGCTGGCGGCTACAACCTCGATCGCTCGGCCTTGTCGCGCTACATCACGCTGAACAGCTCGGGCGTGCCGGTTGCCGGTGCGGTGTGTCCATTCAGCGGCACGGTTCCGGCCGCCTGCACCCCCGGTACGCAGGGCCGCACGGGTCTCGCCAGCCTGCAGCAGCTGCGCTTCAAGCCCGAGATCAACGACGCGTTCGAACTCGGGGCCAAGTACAATGGCCGCGGGGTTGATATCAACGTCGCCGTATTCAACCAGCAGTTCCGCGACTTCCAGTTGAACACCTTCAACGGCGTCAACTTCTTCGTGGAGAACATCAATCGCTGCGGCGACAGCCTGAACGGGGCTGACACCGACAATGCGCAGGTGACACCGACCGGTGCCTGCACCGGCGGCGGCATCAAGTCCGGCGTGCGCAGCCGTGGTGTCGAATTCGAGGCCTTCACCCGGCCGATCCGCGACGTGAACGTCAACTTCGGCGCGACCTATGCCGACACCAAGTATCGGTCGGACCTCGTCGGCGCCGATGGCCGTCCGCTGTCCCCGGCGCTGTTCCAGCTGCCCGGTCGGCGCCTGTCCAACAGCTCGCTGTGGACGCTGAGCGGCAGCATCGCCTGGACCCCTCGCCTGACCGACAGCGGCATTCGCGCGCTGTTCTATGTCGACGCCCGTCACCAGACGACGTTCAACACCGGCTCCGACCTCGACCTCGAGAAGCTGCAGTCGCCCTACACGCAGGTGAACGCTCGCGTCGGCATCCGCGGTCCTGGCAATGCCTGGGCGGTCGAGCTTTGGGCGCAAAACCTGACGAAGGAAAACTTCAAGCAGGTCGCGTTCGACGCCACGCTGCAGGGCAGCTGCACCATTCGGGGGGCGCAGGCAGGCTTCTGTTCGCCGATTCCGAACCGGGCCACGCAGTTGTACGGCGCCTTTCTGGCCGAGCCGCGGACCTACGGCCTGACCGTTCGGTTCAAGTGGCAGCCCGGTCCGCGTCCGGCGCCGGTGCCTGTGGCGGAGCCCGCTCCGCCGCCGCCTCCGCGGCCGCCCGCTACCCAGACCTGTCCCGACGGATCGGTGATCCTGGCGACCGACGCCTGCCCGGCGCCGCCCCCGCCACCCCCGCCGCCGCCGCCGGCTCCCGAGCGCGGCTGAGCCGGGAAAGTTACAGGAGGAGGAGGGGCCTCGCCGGGAAACCGGCGGGGCCTTTTCTTGTCAGGAGGTGGGCGGTGCCGGCTGCTCGCTGGCGGCGGCCAAAAGCGCGGCGCGCAACTTCTGACCTGCCTCAGGCGCAAGCTTCCGCCCTTCGGTGTCGGTCAGGTAGAAGACGTCCACCGCGCGCTCCCCGTAGGTGGCGATGTGGGCGCTGTGCACGACCAGACCTTGTTCAAGGATGGTGCGGGCAAAGGTGGCAAGCAGGCCGGGCCGATCAGCCGCGTTGATTTCCACCACCGTTGTGCGTCGAGACGCCTTCTCGGCGATCGTCACCGACGGTGCGATGGCGAAGGCGCGCGAAGGCTGGGGCAACGGGACGTCGGGCGGTAGGGTCGTCGCAAGCGCTTCCTGGACGTGTTTGATGAGGCGCTGGCGGTGCCGCTTGTCCCCGTAGGGTTTTCCACGCGCGTCCTGGACCAGCAAATTGTCCAGCGCCATGCCATCGCGGGTGGTGTGGATGCGCGCGTCGACGACGCTCGCGCCGGCGGACGCCAGCCCCGCCGTGATTCGATAGAAGAGGCCGGGCCGATCGGCGGCGAACACGGTGACCCGCGTCGCACCATCCTCCTGCCCATCCGCGGTGACACTCGGCGCCTCATCGCCGATCCTGGCCCCGGCAGCCGCCATCTGCAGCGCATTGGACAGCAGGGCATCATCGGGCTCGGCGAGCCAGTAACTGTCGGGCAGCCGGCTGGCATGCGCGCGCGCCGCCTTGGCGGTCCAATCGAGCCGCTGGCGAAGGGCCTCCTGCCGAGCAGCAACTGCTTCCGCCCGGCCCTGCTGTTTATGACCGAGGCGTAGCCGTTCTTCCGCCGCTTCGTACAATGTCCGGATCAGCCGCCGTTTCCACTCGGTCCAGATGCCGGGGCCGACCGCGCGGATGTCCACGACCGTCAGGATCAGCAGCAAGCGCAGCCGCTCGGGACTTTGCACCACCGCCACGAAATCATCGATCGTCTTTGGATCGGCCAGGTCACGCTTGAAGGCAGTGTGGCTGAGCAGGAGGTGGTGGCGAACGAGCCATGAGACGGTCTCGGTTTCGGCCGGATCAAGCCCGAAGCGCGGTCCCAGGCGCAGCGCCACCTCGGCTCCAAGCACGCTGTGGTCGCCCTTCCTGCCCTTCGCAATGTCGTGGAGCAGGGTGGCGACATAAAGCGTCCGGCGGCTGCCGAGCTGGCGAAACATGGCCGCCGCGAGCGGATGATCGTCGCTCAAGTCGCCCCGCTCGATCGCTGCCAGCAGGCCAATCGCCCGAATGGTGTGTTCGTCGACGGTGAAGTGGTGATATTTGTCGAACTGCATCTGCGCCACGACCCGTCCAAAGTCGGGCACGAACCGGCCGAATACTCCAGCTTCGTTCATCCAGCGCAGGACGACCTCCGGCCGCTGACGGTCTGCCAGCACGTCAAGAAACAAAGCGTTCGCGCGGGGCTCGTCACGGACCTGGTCGACCAAGCGAGCATCTCGAGCCGCGGCACGCATGGCTCTGGGGTGGATTTCCAGGCCTTCACGTGCCGCGAGCGCAAACATTTCGATCAGGCGAATGGGCTGTTCAGCCAGGAAGTTGTCGCCCGCGATGGACAGCCGCCCCCGGTCCATGACGAAGCCGTTGAGGCGCCGCGGACGGCGAAGGAACGTCGGCAGCGCGAACCGCCGGCCCTTGCGCCCCATCTGCTCATCCAGCTGCGCGAGGAATACGCCTGTCAGGTCGCCGACGATCTTCGCCTGGAGGAAGTAGAACTGCATGAAGCGCTCCACCGCCTGCTTGCCGGGCCGGTCGGTGTAGCGGAGCGCGTCGGCCAGCTCGCGCTGCAGGTCGAAAGACAAGCGCTCCTCGGCACGGCCGCTTAGGAGGTGAAGCTGGCAGCGGACCGACCAGAAAAAGCGCTCGGCCCGGTCGAAACGGTGATATTCAGCGCGGGTGAGCAGCCCGGCCTCGATCAGCTCGGCTGGCGTGCGGACGCCGTGAATATATTTGCCGATCCAATAGAGGGTTTGAAGGTCGCGAAGGCCGCCCTTGCCATTCTTGACGTTCGGCTCGACCACATAGCGGCTGTCACCCATCTTGAGATGGCGCTCGTCGCGTTCGGCCAGCTTAGCAGTGACGAACTCGGCGGCGGTGCCGGCAACCACCTCCTTGGTGAAGCGGGACTGCGCCTCCTCGAATAGCAGGCCATCGCCACCAAGGAAGCGTGATTCGAGCATCGCCGTGCGGACGGTCATGTCGCTTTTAGCCAGAGCGATGAGCTCGGGTACGGTGCGGATCGCCTGGCCGACCTTCAGCTTGAGGTCCCACAGCTGGTACAACGTCGACTCGATCACCTGCTCGCACCAGGGCGCGCGTGGGTGCGGGGTCAGGAACATCAGGTCGACGTCGCTGAACGGGGCCATCTCGCCGCGTCCGTAGCCGCCAAGGGCGATAAGGCTGACCCGCTCGGCAGCAGTCGGGTTGGGCGATGGATAGCGCCGCTGGGCTTCCTCGAAAGCGGCGAGCACCAGCCGGTCGGTCAGCGCCGCATAGGCCGACGCATGGGCGCGGCCTGCGCTCGGCTCGGCTGCCACCGCTTTGGCGATGAGCGCACGGCCGTCGGCGAGCATGGCGGCAAGCGGCGCGTCGAGGGTCGAGGCCGCCGCCATTCTTATCGCCCGTCCGCGAGGCTTTTCAGGCGGTACAGCGCCTCGAGCGCCTCGCGCGGTGACAAGGCGTCGGGGTTGAGGGCGTGGAGAGCCTCGGTGAGGGGGTCGGCCTCGGGCTCCTGGGTCTGGGCGGCGGCGGCGAACAGCGGCAGGTCATCAAGGCCGGCGGCGATCCCGCCCGTTGCGTCCCGGCCGGCTTCCAGCTTGGCCAGCACCGCCTTCGCTCGGCTGACGACGACCGGCGGCAGCCCCGCCAGCCGCGCAACGGCGATGCCGTAACTGCGATCGGCAGGCCCCTCGGCCACTTCGTGCAACAGGACGAGGTCGCCCTTCCACTCACGGGCGCGGACGTGGTGCAGGGACAGCGAATCCAGCCGATCCGCAAGCCGCGTCAACTCGTGATAATGGGTGGCGAACAGGGTACGGGCGCGGACCTCATCGTGCATCGCCTCGACGACCGCCCACGCGATGGCGAGACCGTCGTAAGTGGAGGTGCCGCGGCCAATCTCGTCGAGAATGACCAGGCTGTTCTTGGTGGCCTGCGCGAGAATGGCGGCAGTTTCCACCATCTCGACCATGAAGGTCGAGCGGCCGCGCGCCAGGTTGTCCGAAGCTCCGACGCGGCTGAACAGGCGATCAACCAGGCCGATCTTGGCACGTGTCGCAGGCACGAAGCTGCCGGCCTGCGCAAGGAGGGCGATCAGCGCGACTTGGCGAAGAAAGGTCGATTTGCCGCCCATGTTGGGACCGGTGATCAGCCACAAGCGGTCATTGGGGCCGAGCCCGACATCGTTGGCGATGAAGCGTTCACCCGCCTTGCCAAGAGCTGCTTCGACAACAGGGTGGCGCCCGGCTTCGATCTCCAGGCAGGGTTGCTCGACGATCGCCGGCCGGCACCAGCCACCTTCGGCGGCCCGTTCCGCGAGCCCGGCGGAAACGTCGATGCGGGCGATCGCGTCAGCAGTGTCGGCGATTCGGGAGGCTTGCGCGACGGCCAAAGCGGTGAGTTCTTCGAGGTGCGCCTGCTCTGCGGCGAGCGCGTGTGCCCCCGCCTCAACCACCTTGCTCGCCTCCACATGCAGGTCGGGCGAGTTGAAGCGGACGACGCCGGCCAGCGTCTGGCGGTGGGTAAAGCCACTGTCGGGTGCGAGCAGCCGGTCGGCGTGCCGCACGGCGACCTCCACATGATAGCCGAGCACGGCGTTGTGGCGGATCTTGAGCGCGGAAAGGCCCGTGGACTCCCGGTAACGTGCTTCGAGTGCGGCGATGGCCTGCCGGCCGTCGCTGCTGGCAGCTCGCAAGGAGTCGAGTTCCAGGTCGAACCCGGGCGCGATGAAGCCACCCTTGGCGGCGTCGAGCGGAGGCGAATCGACCAGTGCGGCGGCAAGCCGATCCGTCAGCGCCTGGTGCCCGCCAAGCCGAGGCAGGAGGCTGGCGAGGAGTGATGGAACGTCAGGCTCGCCCCGAAGCGCTTCACCCAGGGCCGCCGAGGCGGCGAGGCCGTCGCGCAGCAGCGCAAGATCACGTGGCGAGCCCCGGCCTGCGACCAGCCGCCCCAGCGCCCGGCCAATGTCGGGCATGGCCCGCAGGGCTTCGCGTATGCGCTGACGGCGCAGCGCGTCTTCATGCAGCCAGGCAACAAGTGTCAGCCGCGCCTCGATCCCCGGACGATCGAGCAGCGGCGCCGACAGGTCGTGGCCGAGCAAGCGGCGCCCGGCGGCAGTGACGCACCGGTCGACCTCGGCGAACAGCGATCCGGCGACCTGGCCTTCCGCCGTGCGGCAAATTTCCAAGCTGGTGCGGGTCGCGGCGTCAATTGCCATGAGCTGCAGTCGGGCGATCCGGCGCGGCGCCGACAGAAAGGCGGTGGCGCTGCGCTGGGTCGCGTCCAGATAGGCAAGCAGGCCGCCCGCCGCCGCCAGCTCCGCTCGTCCGAGTTCGCCGAACCCGTCCAGGCTCGCCACACCGAACCGGGCCTTGAGCGAGCGCTCGCCCGCCATGCTGTCGAAGCCACCCTTGCCCAGCGTGCACTTGAGGCCGGCCACCTGGTCGTCGGCGATCGTCTCGGCCGGTGACAGCCGTGCCAACTCGGCCGCCACGTCGCCGGGTCCGCAGGCGATGAGCTCGAACCGGCCCGTCGATATGTCCGCCGCGGCGATGCCCCACTCGTCCCCTGCGCGTGCTACCGCCGCCAGCCAATTGGCCGAGCCGCTGTCGAGCAACGTTTCTTCCGTCAGGGTGCCCGGCGTGACCAACCGGACGATGGCCCGCTCGACCAGCGCCTTCGAACCCCGCGCCTTTCGCGCTTCAGCCGGGCTCTCGGTCTGCTCGGCAATGGCGACACGATGACCAGCCTTGATCAGGCGGGCGAGGTAGCCCTCGGCCGAGTGAACCGGGACGCCGCACATCGGCACCGGTTCACCTGCGTCCGCGCCGCGTTTCGTGAGCGCGATGTCGAGGGTCGCCGCCGCTTTCTTCGCATCGTCGAAGAACAATTCGAAGAAGTCGCCCATCCGGTAGAACAGCAGCGCGTCACCGGCCTCGGCCTTGAGGCGGTGATATTGCTGCATCATGGGGGTGGGGTCGTCCGACCGTGCCATGGGGGTGACGTTAGTTGGACAGGGGTGTAACCGCCACCCCATGTCCGACAGCAATGTGAAGTTCTCCGAAGCCGAGGCGCTGCATTTCCACTCGCGCGGCCGGCCGGGGAAGATCGAGATCATCGCCTCGAAGCCGATGGCCACCCAGCGCGACTTGAGCCTGGCTTATTCGCCCGGCGTCGCGGTCCCGGTGCGAGCCATCGCGGAGGATCCCGCAACCGCCTACGATTATACCGCCAAGGGCAATTTGGTCGCGGTCATTTCGAACGGGACCGCCATTCTCGGCCTCGGCAACCTTGGAGCGCTGGCGTCCAAGCCGGTGATGGAGGGCAAGGCGGTTCTGTTCAAACGCTTCGCCGACGTGGACGCCATCGACATCGAACTCGATACCGAAGACGCCCAGCGTTTCATCGACGCTGTGTCGCTGATGGAGCCGAGCTTCGGCGGCATCAACCTGGAGGATATCGCGGCACCTGACTGCTTCGTCATCGAGCAGACACTGCGCGAGCGGATGGGCATTCCGGTCTTCCATGACGACCAGCACGGCACCGCGATCATCACGGCGGCAGGACTCATCAACGCCTGCCTGCTGACGGGACGCAACCTTAACGACATCCGCGTGGTGGTGAACGGCGCAGGCGCAGCGGCGATCGCCTGTACCGAACTCATCAAGGCAATGGGCGTGCGCGGCGATCATGTCATCATGTGCGACCGCACGGGCGTCATCCACACAGGCCGGGATGACCTAGACCAGTGGAAGAGCGCGCATGCGGTCGAAACCGACCGGCGCACGCTGAAGGAAGCGCTGGTCGGGGCCGACGTGTTCCTCGGCCTGTCGGCCGCGGGCGCGCTCAAGCCCGACATGGTTCTGGAAATGACGCCGCGGCCCATCATCTTCGCCATGGCCAACCCCGATCCGGAGATCACTCCACCGGAGGCGAAGGCCGCGCGCCCCGACGCGATCATCGCCACCGGCCGCTCGGATTATCCGAACCAGGTCAACAATGTGCTGGGCTTCCCCTTCATCTTCCGTGGCGCGCTCGACGTGCGGGCGCGGGCCATCAACGACGAGATGAAGATCGCTGCAGCCCAGGCCTTGGCCGAACTGGCGCGTGAGCCGGTGCCTGATGAGGTCGCGGCAGCTTATGGCGGGAAGTCGCAGAGGTTCGGCGCTGACTACATCATCCCCGCGCCATTCGACCCGCGGCTGATGGAGATCGTCCCGGCGGCCGTTGCAGAAGCGGCGATGCGCTCGGGCGTGGCGCAGAGGCCGATCGAGAACATGGCAGCCTACCGTCAGCAGCTGCGCTCCCGCCTCAACCCGACGGTCAGCGTGCTCAGCCTCGCCTACGAAGCGGCCAAGGCCAATCCCAAGCGCGTGCTGTTTGCCGAGGGCGAGGAGAAGAATGTCCTGCGCGCGGCCATTGCCTTCAAGGAAGGGGGGCTTGGCACCCCGGTGCTGGTCGGCCGCGATGAGGTTTATGACAACCTCAAGGAGCTCGGGGTCGAGGACCCGTCGGGCTATGAGGTCCTGAACAGCCGCAACTCGCCGCTGGTCGGGCGAGCGGTAGACCATCTCTACCAGCGGCTGCAGCGCAAGGGTTATCTCCGGCGCGAGATCGAGCGGATGGTCAATCAGGACCGTAACTACTTTGCCGCCGCGATGCTCGAACTGGGCGAGGCGGACGCGATGATCACCGGCACAACGCGGCCGTTCAGCCAAAGCCTGAAGCAGGTGCAGACAGTGCTGGACGACGACGGCCACGCTCCGTTCGGGATCAACATCATCGTCGGGCAGAACCAGACAGTACTGATCGCCGACACCGCGGTTACCGAGCGGCCCACGGCGGAAGAGCTGGCGAGCATCGCCGAGCGGTCGGCAGCCTTCGCGCGCCGCATGGGGCAGGAGCCTCGCGTGGCCTTCGTCAGCTACACAACGTTCGGCAATCCGCCAGGCGCCTATGTCGGCAGTCTGCGCGAGGCCGTGGCACTGCTCGACACGCGTACGGTCGGCTTCGAATATGAAGGCGAGATGAGCCCAGAGGTGGCACTCAACCACGACATGCAGCGGCGCTTCTATCCGTTCAGCCGACTATCCGGACCAGCCAACATCCTGATCATGCCGGGCCTGCAGTCCGCCAGCCTCAGTGCCAAGCTGCTGCGTGCGCTCGGCGGGGAAAATGTGCTCGGGCCGTTCCTGGTCGGCATGAAGCTGCCCGTGCAGATCGCTCCCATGACGGCGAGCGCCACCGATCTGGTGACACTGGCGGTGCTCGCATCGGGTGGGGTCGAGGCGGCGCGGGGGCGCTAGAGCAGCGTGTACATGTAGGCGAATACGCTCACGAATAGGCCCGCGAGCCCGGCATAGAACCCAATGCCACGCTCCTGCTGAAGAAGCTCGATCACTCGGGCGGCGATGTGGGTGGCATCAGGTTCCATGCCGTGCGCTCTTGAAGCGCAAAAATCTAAGAAGTGATTAGAGCCGTTCGGCGCTCGAAACGGCGTCCGAGCCGCGCAGCGCGGCCAGGATCGCATGAAGGTGCGCCAGGTCGTCCACTTCGACATCCAGGTCGAACGTGTGGAAGCTGCCGTCTCGGTGGACCTGCTGCAGGTTGACGATGTTGGCGTCCTTGGCCCCAAGAATGCCAGCCATGGCGCCCAGTGCCCCGGCCTGATCTCGAAGGATGATCCGCAGCCGGGCGGTCGCTCCGTCCGACCCGTCGCCCCAGGCAAGATCGAGCCAGTCGGCGTCGACCCCGGTCGCCAGGCTGTCGCATCCGATCGCGTGCACTTCGATGCCCTCGTCCTCGCGGCGAAGACCGACGATGCGGTCGCCCGGGATTGGGTGGCAGCAGGGCGCCAAATGGAAGGCCACTCCGGGGGTCAGGCCCTTGATGGAGATGGCCTTGCGCTGCGCCGAGCGGCGGGGCGCAGTGACATCGCCGCCGGTGGACCCTGGCATAAGCGCTTCCATCAGCGCCTCATCGCCGACCCGCTTGCGGGCGATCGCGATCATCAGCGCGTCCTCGTCCTCCTGCTTCAGTTTCTTGAGCGCACGCGGTAGCGCCTCCTTGGGCAGCGGCACCGAGAGCCGGGCGACGATCTCATCGTATATCTTGCGGCCCAGCTCGACCGTTTCATCCCGCTCCTTGTGGCGGACGAAGCGGCGAACGGCCGACCGCGCCTTGCCCGTCGCAACGAAGCGCAGCCAGCTCGGCTGCGGGTGCTGGGCGTCGCTGGTCAGGATCTCAACCTGGTCGCCATTCTCGAGCAGGGTACGAAGCGGAACCACCCGCCCATTGACCTTGGCTCCGACGGTCTGGTCTCCAAGTTTGGTGTGGACGGCAAAGGCGAAGTCGACCGGGGTCGCGCCCTTGGGCAACTGAATGAGCTCGCCCTTTGGGGTGAAGGCGAAGATCCGATCCTGGTACATCGCCATCCGGGTGTGCTCGAGCAGCTCCTCGGGGCTATCGGCGTGGTCAAGGATCTCGACCAGATCGTCGATCCAGGGCACTCGGATGTCGGCCGACGGGCGGCCTTCCTTGTAGGCCCAGTGAGCAGCCAGACCCTTTTCCGCCTGCAAATGCATCTCGCGGGTGCGGATCTGAACTTCGATCCGCATCTTGCTGTCGTGGATGACGGAGCTGTGCAGAGAGCGATATCCGTTCCGCTTTGGCGTCGAGATGAAGTCCTTGAACCTGCCCGGCACCATCGGCCAGCGGCGGTGGATCAGGCCAAGCGCCCGATAACAGTCCTCGACGCTGTCGACGATGACGCGGAACGCCATGACATCGGACAATTGCTCGAAGCTGATGTGCCGCTCGGCCATCTTCTTCCAGATGGAGTAGGGGTGCTTCTCGCGGCCGGTAACCTCGGCGGTGAGGCCATTGTCGGCGAGGTGCAGCTGCAGGCCCAAGCCGATACGGCCAATCACGTCGCCACCTTCGGCATGGAGTTGGGCCAGCCGGCGGGTAATCGACGCGTAGGCGTCCGGCTCCAGTTGCCGGAAGGCCAGCGTCTGCATCTCGTTCATGATCTCGTACATGCCGATCCGCTCGGCGAGCGGGGCATAGATATCCATCGTCTCACGGGCGATTCGCCGGCGCTTGTCCTCCGACTTGATGTGGTGGAGGGTGCGCATGTTGTGCAGCCGGTCGGCGAGCTTGACCAGCAGCACACGGATATCATCGGACAGGGCGAGCAGGAACTTGCGGAGGTTCTCGGCCGCGCGTTCGTTCTCGGACTGCGCTTCGATCTTGGACAATTTGGTCACGCCGTCGACCAGCCGCGCGACATTGCCGCCGAACAATCGTTCGATTTCCTCGGTGGTCGCGACCGTGTCTTCAATCGTGTCGTGGAGAATGCCGGTGACGATGGTCTCGTCGTCCAGCTTCAGGTCCGTAAGGATGCCCGCCACTTCAATCGGATGGCTGAAGTAGGGATCGCCCGAGGCGCGCGTCTGCGCGCCGTGCGCCTTCATTGAGAAGACGTAGGCGCGGTTGATCAGCCCTTCATCGGCGTCGGGATCATAGGCGCGAACCCGTTCAACCAGCTCATATTGGCGAAGCACATCGCCATGTGGGGCGAGCATTGCCGCTGTTGCAAGTGCGAAATGCCGAGAGGCAGCGCGATGGCTTACTGTCGGCGTGGCTTACACCCTGTTCATACGCCCCGATATGTGCTTCTTTTTGCAGGCCGAATGAAAGGGGTGAGTTTTGCCTCGGGATAATAAGCAGATCGAAGCCTTCAAGGCGGCGGCGCTACGATGTCCGCTGCCCAGCTCCATCGATCTGGTTGGCGAACGCTGGGCGTTCCTGATCGTTCGCGGCGCCCTGAATGGCCTGCAGCACTTCGAGGAATTCCAGTCCTGCCTGGGAATTGCTCGAAACATCCTGTCGGACCGCCTCGCAAAGCTGGTTGCGGGTGGAATCCTGCGGCGCGCGGCCGACCCCGGGGATCGCCGCAAGGTCATCTATTCGCTTACTGCAAAAGGTGAGGCGCTGCTGCCCGTGGTGCTGGCGCTACGTCAGTGGGGGCTTGAGTGGGGTCACGGAGCCAACGACCGAATCGTCGCTGACGTGCGCGATGGAAAGCCCATCGCGAAAATCGCCATTCACGCTCACGACGGGCGCGAACTCGGCCTCGGCGAGCTGATGTGGATGGATCAAGAAGGCAATGGCTACCGGCGGCCTGAGCCGATCCTGTCGCCAGGCGAAGCGGTCAACGACGCCGCCTGAGCGGCGCCGCAACCGATTGCTTATTCGTAGTCGCCGCCGCTCGGGGTCGGACGCGGCGGCGCGGCGGCGGTAAGCCGCAGGGCCTCGGCCGATTCGCTCAGGCTCGCCAGCTCGTCCGTGGCGTCCTCTTCGTCCATCTGGACGCGCTGCAGGCTCTGCACGACCGCTTCCTCGAGGTTGCGGGGACGCACGGTCTCTTCCGCGATCTCGCGAAGGGCAACGACCGGGTTCTTGTCACGGTCGCGGTCGATGGTGAGGTCGGCGCCGCCCGAGATCTGCCGTGCACGCTGAGCGGCCAGCAGGACGAGATCGAACCGGTTGGGGATCTTGTCGACGCAATCTTCGACGGTGACGCGCGCCATGGCGGGGCCTAGCCTCTTGATAAGTTTCCGTTGGACGGGAAGGCGTGAGAGCTAAGGCGTAGGCCCGCGCAAGTCAAGGAAAGTGGCTCCGCCGGGCGCTTCGGACGTTAGGCCATCGATGCTTGCCACCAGCCTCGATGCATCCCAACAGCAGGCCATGGCCGAGGGCGATCAGCGCGCACCCATTACGGCAACCGTCGCCGGAACCGAGCTTGTCCTGATCGAAAGCGGGGCCGAGCGGCTGGAAATGCTGCTTGTCCTGATCGACCGGGCCACGAGCAGCCTCCGCTTCCTTTTCTACATGATGAACCCCGATGCCGCTGGCGAAGCGGTGCGCGACGCGCTGGTGAGGGCGGCGCGGCGCGGCGTCGCCGTAAGGGTGCTGCTCGATGGGTTTGGGTCGGGCGTGAATGCCGCCTTCCTCCAGCCGCTCGTCGAGGCGGGCGGCGAGTTCATCCTGTTCCATCCCAAGCTCAGCCGGCGCTACCTGCTACGCAACCACCAGAAGCTGGTGGCGGTCGACGACCGGCTCGCGCTGATCGGCGGCGCCAACATCGACCTCCATTACCTGAGCGATCACGACCTTCAGCGCTGGCGCGACCTGTGGCTGCGACTCGACGGTCCCGCCGTGCGCTCACTCGCCCGCTATTTCGACGCGATCTACCGCTGGAGCAGCCGGCCCGACAGTCGCCTGCGGGAGCTGAGGAAGATCATCCGCCGCCATAGCCAGCACAAGGGCGCGCTGCAGTGGAAGCTGTCGGGACCCGTGGCCCGGGGCAATCCCTGGCCGCGCCAACTTGCGCGCGAGATCATCGGCGGCACTCGGCTGGAGGTCATCAGCGCTTACTTTTCGCCGCCGTTCGCCATGCTTCGGCGAATCGCCCGGCTCGGTCGGCGCGGGCAGGTGCGGATCGTGACCGCGGCCAAGTCGGACAACAACGCCACCATCGCGGCCGCGCGGCACACTTATGCCCGGCTGCTGCGAAATGGCGTTGGCATGTACGAATATCAGCCGGCCAAGCTCCACACGAAGCTCGTCGTCTGCGACGATGTGGTGCACCTCGGCTCGTCCAATCTCGACTTCCGCAGCATCTATCTCAATCTCGAAATCATGCTCCGGATTGAAGATGCGGGCTTTGCCACGGCGATGCGCGGCTATTTCGAGCGCGAGCTGAACGACTGCCTGCAGATCACCCCCGCCATCCACCGTGCGCGGGCCAGTTGGCTGCGCCGGCTGAAGTGGACCATCAGCCACTGGCTGGTAACGGCGGTGGATTATACGGTGACGCGCCGCCTCAACTTTCGCGCGGAGAGTTGAGTCACTTCGGTTCGCGGTAGGCCCAGAAGAGGGTGGCGGGCGGAACGTTGATCCACTCGAACCCGCGTTCGATCCGCTCAAAGACGGGCGCAATGAAGTCGCGGACCTTGGGGCTGAACTGATAGACCAGGAAGGCGCCGCCGGGACGGATCACCTTGGCGGTCGCCGCGCCGATCGCGTCCCCGAGGCCCGGCGGCAGGGTCGAAAAGGGTAGGCCCGACAACACATAATCGGCGTGCGAGAAACCGCGATCGCTGAGGATCTTCTCCACGTCCGCCGCCGAACCGGTGACGGGGAGCAACCGCTCGTCGTCAATGTCCTCGCGCAGATAATCGGTGAACTCGTCGTTGGTGTCGATCGTGATCAACGTCGCGTCGGGCGCCAGTCGCTCCAGGATCGGGCGGGTGAAGGTGCCCACGCCCGGGCCATATTCGACAAATACCTTGGTGTTCTCCCAGTCCACCGGCGCAAGCATCTTGTTGATCAGCTTGGTCGACGAGGGGATGATCGAGCCGACCATCACCGGATGCTTGAGGAATCCGCGCAGGAAAGCGAGGCGGGGATTGGTGGCACGGCCCCGGCGGCGCGCAAGGCGGCGCTGCTGCTTGAGCGCTCGGGCGGACGTGGCGTGCATGAAAACTCCGGATACGGACGAAAGCAAGGGCGACCGTCAAGCAAATGCGGCGGAGATGCGCAAGTTCCGATGCACATGCTTGCGACGCACGCCCGTCGCATTAGAGCCGGACCGATGGACGCCCCGCGCTCCCGCCAGAAAGTTGCCGGCTCGGCACTGACGACGCGGCACTTCCTGCTGCTGTTTGCGGCAATGCTGGTCGCGGCGGCTGGCAACACCGCCCTCCAGTCGGTCATGCCGGCGATCGGCCGCGCGATCGGTATCGCCGATTTGTGGGTAGCGATCGCCTACACGTGGAGCGCGGTCCTGTGGGTCGCGCTGGCCCCCTATTGGGCGGAAAAGAGCGATCATCATGGCCGAAAGGCGCTGACACTGCTCGGGCTCGGCGGCTTCATCGTTTCCATGACCCTGTGCGGGCTGTCACTTGTCGGTGGCCTTCACGGCTGGTGGAGCGGGGCTCTGACCTTTGTCCTGTTTGCCCTGTTTCGCTCCATCTACGGCAGCCTCGGTTGTGCAACGCCCAGCGCCACGCAGGCCTATCTTGCTTCAAAGACCCGGCGCGCTGCCCGGACCAGCGCCCTGTCCGCGCTGTCGAGCAGCTTCGGCCTCGGCACCGTGGTGGGTCCCGCGCTGGCGCCGCTGTTCGTCCTTCGCTTCGTCGGGCTGCCCGGTCCGCTATTCGCTTTTGCCCTGATCGGGGTGGCGGTCTTCGTCTCCGTGCTGCGCTGGCTGCCTGACGATGCGCACAGTCGGCGGGAGGGTCGCGGTGCCGCGATGAGCTATCCCAGCATCGCCTCCATGGCGACCGGCGCGAGCGTTCGCGCAGCCACCGCGCCGCGGCGCCAACGGCGGCTGTCCTGGCGCGATCCACGGATCAAGCCCTGGATCCTTGCGGGGGTCACCGCTGGTCACGCTCAGGCGGCCAGCCTGACTTGTATCGGCTTTTTCGTCATCGACACCCTCCACCTCAGCCCCAATGGCGCCGAAGGGCCCATCTCGATTGTGATGATGGCCGGCGCAGCCGGCACGCTGGCGGCGCAGTGGGGCATGATCCCGCGGCTCAATCTCGCACCGCGCAAGCTGATCCTGTGGGGCGCGGTGATCGCCGCCGCGGGGCTGGTGATGACAATGGTCGCGCGCGATCTCTACGGGCTGGTGCTCGGCTTTGGCCTCACGTCGATCGGCTTCGGTTTCACCCGGCCGGGCTTCACCTCAGGCGCAAGCCTTGCGGTACCGACGGGCGAGCAGGGCGCCGTCGCGGGGGTCATCACTTCGGCCAACGGCATCAGCTACGTGCTGGCCCCAAGCGTCGGAATGACCCTCTACGGAATCAACCCGCACCTTCCGTTTGCCGCCTGCGTGGTGGTGGTGATGGCCCTCGCCGTAGCAGGGCGACGCATCGGCAAGGAGTGAAGCGCTGCTCCTGCCAGTGCAGGAGCAGAAGCGTCAGCCCTGCTTTGCCGGGTCGCGCGGGCGCAGCATGCCAGGTGAGACAAAGCCGATCCCGCCCCGGTCCGGCCGCACCGCGTCCGACTTCAACGTGTCTTGGATCCGCTCATATTCTTCCAGCATCTCGGGCGTGACCGAAGCTCGCGTGTCCTGCAGCGCCGTTTCAAAGTCGGCCATGGTGACACTGCCCGCGTCGAGCCCGCGCCGGAGCGCGGTCAGCCCCGCCCGGCGGGTCAGGTCCTCAAGGTCGGCGCCGGTGAAGTTTTCGGTGCGCCGCGCAAGCGATTCCAGGTCGACATCGGGGGCAAGCGGCATGCCCTTGGTGTGGATCGCCAGGATCCTCCGGCGCCCGGCGGTGTCCGGCGGGCCGACATAGATCAGCTCATCCAGCCGGCCCGGCCGAAGCAAGGCGGGGTCGATCAAATTGGGTCGGTTTGTCGCTCCGATCAGCACCACACCCTGCAGCTCCTCCAGCCCGTCCATCTCGGCCAGAATGGTGTTGACCACCCGCTCCGTCACCTGCGGCTCGCCAAGACCACCACCACGCGCCGGGACTAGGCTGTCGAGCTCGTCGATGAAGATCACGGTGGGCGCGACCTGCCGGGCGCGGGCGAACAGGCGGGCGATCTGCTGCTCGCTTTCACCATACCATTTGGACAGCAGGTCCGAACTCTTGGTGGCGATGAAATTAGCCTGGCTTTCGCGGGCCGTGGCTTTCGCCAGCAGGGTCTTGCCGGTGCCCGGCGGGCCATAAAGGAGGAAACCCTTGGCCGGGCGGATGCCGAGGCGCTTGAACGCGTCCGGGTGCTTCAACGGAAGCTCGACACCTTCCTTGAGCTTGGAAGCCGCCTGGTCGAGCCCGCCGACATCCTCCCAGGTGAGGTTCGGCACCTGGACCATCACCTCGCGCATGGCCGAAGGCTGGACGCGCTTGAGCGCCCCGTCGAAGTCGCTCCCGAGCACGGCCAGCTTGTCGAGGACCTCGGTCGGAATGGTGCCTTCCGCCAGGTTCAGTTCGGGCATGATTCGCCGAACGGCCTCGAGCGCGGCCTCACGGACAAGGGCCGCAAGGTCTGCACCGACAAAGCCGTAGGTGCGCCGGGCCAGGCCATCGAGGTCGACCCCGCCGTCCAGCGGCATGCCGCGGGTGTGAATGCCCAGGATCTCGCGACGACCGGTCTCGTCGGGCACGCCGACGACGATTTCGCGGTCGAACCGCCCTGGCCGCCGTAGCGCTTCGTCAAGCGCTTCGGGCCGGTTGGTGGCGGCAATGACGACGAGGTTTTGGCGCGGCTCCAGACCGTCCATCAGGGTCAGGAGCTGAGCCACCAGGCGCTTCTCGGCCTCGCCGCTGACCTGATCACGCTTGGGGGCGATGGAGTCGATCTCGTCGATGAAGATGATCGAGGGCGCGGCGGCGGCGGCCTGCTCAAAGATCTCGCGCAGCCGCTTCTCCGATTCGCCATAGGCAGAACCCATGATTTCGGGACCGGCGATGTGGAAGAATTGCGCGTCGCTTTCGTTGGCCACCGCGCGCGCCAGCCGGGTCTTGCCCGTGCCGGGCGGGCCGTGGAGGAGCACGCCCTTGGGCGGATCGACACCGAGCCGCTGAAACAGCTCGGGATGCCGCAAGGGCAGCTCGACCATCTCCCGCAATGCATCGATGGTGCTCTTGAGGCCGCCGAGGTCGTCATAGGTCACGTCGGCGCGGCGCTCGCCCAGCTGCTCGGTATATTCGGGCAGTAGTTCCACGACCGTATCGCGGTCGATGTGTACGATGCCGCGGGGTGCGGTGTTGATCACCGTCAGGCGGATTTCCTGAAGCGCAAAGGCCGGTGCGTTGAACAGGGCGCGCACCTGTTCCGGCATCTCGGCGTTGACGCGCTGATGGCCGGTGGTCGCGACCGTATCGCCAGCGGTCAGCGGTCGATTTGAGAAGCTCCGGCTGAGCGCTTCGGTCGAGCCGGTCAGGCGAATATTGTTCTGCGCCGGCGCGAAGACAACGCGGGTCGCGGGCCGGCTGACCGCCTTGCGCACTTCGACGAAGTCACCGGAGCCAACGCCAGCGTTGGCGCGCTGCAGCCCATCGAGGCGGATGATGTCGAGCCCTTCATCATCACCATAAGGTCCGATCGCGCGCGCCGGGGTAGGCCGCTTGCCGACGATCTCCACGACATCGCCGTCGGACAAGCCGAGGTCGTCCATGAACTTCCGCGGCAGACGGGCGATGCCCCGTCCGCTGTCTGCAGGCGGCAGGTTGGCCACCTGCAGGCGGCGTGTATCAGTCTCGACGTCGGCCATTCATTGCTCCCTCGGCCGCCCAACGGGGGGCGGCGACTTCGGTTCAATGTGGGTCGGGCGCGCTCCGTTTCAAACGCCTGCCCTTAGTCAGCGGCCTTGATCATGGCGGCGACCTGGCGGAGCAGCGAGCGCGGCAACAGACGATGGCCCTGCGCACCGATCTTGTTGACCGCGCCCGGGATCACGACGGCCTGGTTGCGCGCCAATCCCGCCAGGCCCGCGGCAACCACCGGTGCGCTGGCCATCGCCATCTTCTCGAGCATGTTGCCCTCTCCATATCCGGCAACCTTGAAGAATTCGGTTTTGGTGGGCCCGGGACAAAGCGCCGACACGTGAACGCCGGTCTTCTTGAGTTCGACGTGCAGCGCTTCGGTGAAGCTCAGCACATAGGCCTTGGTGGCGTAATAGACGGCCGAATAGGGGCCGGGCTGGAAAGCAGCGGTGGAGGCGACGTTGAGAATGCCGCCGCGGCTCCGTTCGATCATGCCGGGCAGTACGGCGTGGCAGAGTTCCGTCAGCACCCCGCAGTTCAGGTCGATCATTGCGCGTTGCCGCGCGCCGTCGAGCTTGGCTACGGTCCCACTGAGGCCAAAGCCCGCATTGTTGATCAGGCAATCGACGTGTTCGTCGTGCGCCATGACGTCGGCCATGAGTTTGTCGGCCGCACCGGGCTCCGCGAGGTCCAGCTCGACGGCCCTCGCGTTGCCAAGCTCCGCCGCCAGCTCGTCTAGCCTGTCCTTGCGCCGGGCTACCAGCACCAGCTGGCTTCCGTCCGCCGACAGCTGCCGCGCGAAATCAACGCCGAGCCCGGCCGAAGCGCCGGTGATCAGGACGACGGGCTTGGTCATGGCTTAGCGCTCCCCCAATTTAAGACAGCGCTCGTCCCGGATGGAGAGGAGCGTGGTCGAAGGGTGCTTGTTAGCGCATCGTTGCACGACCTTCGACCACGGACCTTCGGCCCTCCACTCCGGTAGAGTGGAGTGCCTGATTATTATGCGACGGTCGCTTTCTCGATCTTGCCGGGTGCGCGCGGCGGCTCGCCGACGGGGAGGGCGTCGACATATTCCATGCCGCTCTCGACATTGCCCCACACCGTGTACTGCTTGTCGAGGAAGCGGGCATCGTCAAAGCAGATGAAGAACTGGCTGTTGGCCGAGTTTGGCTGGTTGGTGCGGGCCATCGAGCAGGTGCCGCGCACGTGCGGCTCGGCGTTGAACTCGGCCTTGAGGTCAGGAAGCTTGGAGCCGCTGGTGCCGGTGCCCGTCGGATCGCCGCCCTGCGCCATGAAGCCGGGGATGACGCGGTGGAACACGACGCCGTCATAGAAGCCCTCGCGCGCCAGGCCGGCGATCCGCTCGACATGGCCGGGGGCGAGGTCGGGGCGAAGCCGAATGACGACGTCCCCGCCAGTGGACAGGGTGAGGGTGAGGGTCTGGGCTGAGTCGGCCATGTCATATGCTCCGGCGATTAGGAAAGAATGGCGGCGCTTTAGGCGGGCGCCGCGCCTTGCGCCAGAGCGGGTGCCGCCATAGGAGGGCGGCGGCGAGGCAAGGGAGGCGGCATGTGAGCGAGCGGGAAACCGAGGCCACAGCTATGCTGCCCGAAGACGCTGCGATTCCCGCGGTGCCCCCGCCTGATCCCGACGACGCGATTATGGATGAGGAGGATCGGCTTCGCCCGTGGTTCGTCGCCGAGGTCCTGGACGCCGTCCACGCCGGCGATGTCGCGACCGCCAAGGCGCTCGTCGAACCGCTTCACCCCGCTGACGTCGCCGACCTGATCGAGCTTGCGCGAGCGGACGAGCGCGAGGGGCTGGTCGCCGCGCTCGCCGAACTGGTCGACGCCGACGTCATCGCCGAGATGAACGAGCACGTCCGCGAAGTGCTGGTCGGCGAAATGGCGCCCGAGCGAGTGGCGGAGATCGCCGGCGAACTCGAGACAGACGACGCGGTCGCGATCATCGAGGACCTTGAGGAAGACGAGCAGCGGGCCGTTCTGCGGGCGATGGAGCCCGACGACCGCGCGGCGATCGAGGAAGCGCTGGCCTACGGTGAGGAGACCGCCGGCCGCCTGATGCAGCGCGACCTGATCGCGGTGCCCGAGCATTGGACCGTCGGGCAGGTGATCGATTACCTGCGCTCGGCCAAGGAGCTGACCAACAATTTCTGGGAAGTGTTTGTTGTCTCCCCCAGCCACCATCCGGTCGGGACCTGCAAATTGTCGGCCGTCCTGCGCTCGCCGCGCAAGACCCTGGTCAGCGACATCATGGCGGAGGAGCAGACGCTGATCCCGGTCGACATGGACCAGGAAGACGTCGCCCTCCGTTTCCAGAAATACGCGCTTGTCTCCGCCGCCGTGATCGACAAGTCCGGGCGGCTGGTCGGCATGATCACGGTCGATGACATCGTCCACATCATCCAGGAGGAAGCGGGCGAAGACGTGCTGCTGCTGGCCGGTGCGGGCGATGGCGACATTAATGAGCCGCTCCCGCCGACCATCCGGCGACGGCTCACGTGGCTCGTGATCAACCTGGCAACCGCCATTCTCGCATCGAGCGTTGTCGGTTTGTTCCAGAGCGAGATCGCGGCCTTCGCCCTGCTTGCAGTGCTGATGCCGATCGTGTCGGGCATGGGCGGGAATGCGGGAACGCAGACCCTTGCTGTGGCGGTGCGCGCGCTGGCGACCAATCAGCTTACGAGCTCGAACACGCTCCGGATGTTCGCGCGCGAATTCAAGATCGCGCTGGCGAACGGTTTCAGCTTGGGACTTCTGATCGGAGGCGGCGTGGCGTTGGCCTTCCATAACCCGACGCTCGGCGCGGTGATGGGAACGGCCATGGTGATCAACAACCTGGTCGCCGGCATGGTCGGGATCGTGGTTCCGGTCACGCTGGACCGTTTCCGGATCGATCCGGCGGTCTCTTCGGCGGTGTTCGTGACCACCGCGACCGATACGATGGGTTTCCTGAGCTTCCTCGGGCTCGCCGCGGCTATCGGCCTGCACGGCTAACCTCTTGAAGTCGAGCCACTGACCGGCACATTGGGCCGGTGCCGAAACTCCATATGACCAAGGTTGCCGTAGGTTGCCGCGACGTGGCCGCGCTTGAGCGGCGTATCGCAGGCCGCGCCGAGAGTGGCGAGGTGCGGGTGGTCACGCGGATGCGGCCGAAGCGGATGCCTGAGCTGATCGGCGGTTCGCTGTTCTGGATCGTCAAGCATCGGCTGGTCGCCTGCCAGACCATCCTGCGGTTCGAGGATCGCCCCGACGGCCGCCTCGACATTGTTTGCGCCGCCACCCTGCAGGCGATCGCGCCGGTGGCGAAGCGGGCGCACCAGGGCTGGCGCTACCTCGACCCTGACGTAGCGCCGCAGCCAGGCGACGCCGACGACACGGGGCTGGGTCAGCTGCCGCCTTCGCTGTTCGGCAGGCTGACGGCGCTGGCGCTGGTTTAGCGCCGCCCGACCTGCTCGCGGCAGCCGCTGATGGTAGCCGTGCCGACGGTTTTCGACTGGCAACCCGGATTTCCGTCGAGCGTAACCGAGGCCACACCGCTGGCGTCGACTTTCGCCGTGCCGTCGACCGTGGCGCGAACGACTGCCGGCCCCTCGGCTCCGATCACGGCATCGCGCGCCGAAAGCGCGGAGGCATCGATGCTGCCCGCCCCGCGAACGATGGCGGTCAGGTTGAGCGCACGTCCCGTGACCCGCGCCGACCCGGCGCCGGCAACGCCGATCTTCAGCCGGTCGACGTCGAGCCGCTGGATGTTGGCAACTCCGCTGCCCAGCATGTTGAGCGCGAATTCCAGTCCACGGATGTCGCTGACCGTCAGGGATCCGGCGCCGTTAACGGTCGCGATGGAGAGGTTGGCGGTGCCCGCCTCTACTAATACCGGACCGGCCGGCCCGTCGGGATAGCCGCCCCATCCACCCGGATCGACGCTGACGATCAAGGTGGTGCCCTCAACCCGTAGCTTGACCCGGTCGATCGCGGCTGCCGAGCCAGTTGCCCGAGCGAAGGAGCCGGTGCCGGTAGTGACGGTCACCGAATAGGGTCCGTCGATGCGGACGCGGTCGAAGTCGGTGACGGTGTAGCTGCGTGTCTCGGCAGCGGCAGGACTGGCGACGCCGGCGGTCAGGGCCACCAGGGCAAGGGCGAGGGTGCGGATCATGGCGCTACCCTCGCATGGCATGGTTAACGGTTCGTCTAGGCCGCCGCTCAGGAACAGCGGACCTCGCCCGACCCGGCCTTGCTGATGGTGCACTTCGCGCCGCCCTTGATTTCGACGTCGCCGGAGCCCGCCACCGAGACGTTCGCTGTCTGCTTCGCCTGGAGCTTCACCTTGCCGGAACCCATGACGGACACCTCCGCCGTGTCGCTGACGAGATTGCCCCCATCGACATCGCCCGAGCCGGCGACCGACAGCTTCGCCGCCCCGACGGTACCGCGCGCCGAAACGTCGCCGGAGCCAGCAATCTTGAGCGAGAGCTGCCGCGCCTGAACATCGTCGAGCTTCAGCCCGCCGGATCCGGCAAGCGCGGCGCTGAAGCTGTCGCCCGCGACCTTGTTCACCGCCACGTCACCAGAGCCGGCCATGGTGACCTCCGTCAGCGCCGGCACCGTGACCGAAACCTTGACGCCACGATCGTTGGTCCAGCCACCCCAGCTGATTCCGCTATGCTCCTTTGGGTGGATCTTGAGCGTATCGCCTTCGACCTCGACCACAACTTCTTCGAGCCGGTTCTGCCCGCCCGTCGCCTGCACTCCGGGCGCACTTCCCATGCTGACGGTCACGTCATAGCTGCCGGCCACCGCAAGCTTGGTGAAATTGCCTGCCGGAAAACTCTTGGTGGTTTGCGGGCCTGCGTCGCGCGCCTGCCCGATCTGGCAGGCGGAAAGCAGGGCGAGCGTGGTCAGTGGCAGTGCGATGCGATGGAGGCGCATGACGGTTCCTCTGTACTGTGTTGCCTCCATAATACACATTGGCTGCCAAGGTTCAAGCGCCCAATACGGAAAGGGCGCCTCCCCGGCTGAGGAGACGCCCTTTCGTGGATGGTCGGCGAGGACGCTTATTCCGCGTCTTCGGCTTCGACCGGCTCCTTGGACTTCTGATGAATGACGGCAGCCTTGTTCAGGATCTCGAGGATCTTGGCCAGCGCCGCCTTCTCGTCCGTCTGCTCCATGGCGCCAAGCTCACGCGCCAGGCGCGACGAAGCGGCTTCGAAGATCTGCCGCTCCGAATAGCTTTGCTCCGGCGCGTCGTCCGGGCGGAACAGATCGCGGGTCACTTCGGCGATCGATGTCAGGTCGCCCGAGTTGATCTTCGCCTCATATTCCTGCGCGCGGCGCGACCACATGGTGCGCTTGACCTTGGGCTTGCCCTTGAGGGTCTCGAGCGCGGCCTGCATGGTCTTGTCGCTCGACAGCTTACGCATGCCGACGGAGTCCGCCTTGTTGACCGGAACGCGGAGAGTCATCTTCTCCTTCTCGAACCGCAGCACGTAGAGGTCGAGCCGGGTGCCGGCGATCTCCGTGCTTTGCAGTTCAACAACGCGGCCTACACCGTGCTTGGGGTAAACGACATAATCGCCAACGTCGAAGCTAAGCGCCTTCGCTGCCATTCTTCACCTTTCTACGTGTGCAAGGAAGGAACCCCACGAGACCGAATGTCCCCCAAGTCGACCTGCGGTCGCGGTTCCTGCCTAGTGAACAGTCCTGCTGCTGCGAGCGAGGCCACTCAGGGATGAGAGGCCTTCCGTCATCAGTCTTTAACACAAACCGATTCAGATTTCCAGACCGAGCTGAAGCGGAACTGCTTCATTAACCTCGTTTAATCCGGACAGGCCAAGCCCGAGCAACCGGATGCCCTTGTTCACCGGCAGCAGCCGGTCGAGCAGCAGGTGACCCGCCGCGGCAAAGGGGGCGTAGGTGCCGATCGGCACCTGCTGGCTGAAGGCTCGGCTGATCAGCTGGAAGTCGGCGAATTTGACCTTGAGGGTGACGGTTCGGCCGCTGACCCCATGCCGTTCGATGCGAGTCCAGGCGAGGCCGGCCACCCGCTCCAGCTCACCGTGCAGAACCGCCGGCTCGGACAGGTCTGTGTCGAATGTGCGCTCGGCACTAACGGACTTGGCCTGACGCTCCCACCGGACCGGACGTTCATCGATGCCGCGGCAGATGCGGTGGTACCATTCGCCCGAGCTGCCGAACCGCCCGGTCAGCTCCTCTAGGCTCAGCTGCTGGAGATCGGCGCCGGTCTGGATGCCGAGCGCATTGAGCCGTTCGGCGGTCTTGGGGCCGATCCCGTGAAAGCGCCCGACGGGGAGCGATGCGATATAGGCAGCGGCTTCGGTCGGGCGGATGACGCACAGGCCGTCCGGCTTGTTCTGGTCCGAGGCGAGCTTGGCGACGAACTTGCAGTAGGACACGCCGGCCGACGCGGTGAGCCCCGTCTCCTCGCGGATGCGGCGGCGGATGTCTTCGGCGACCGCCTTGGCCGAGCCTAGGCCAAGCCTGTCCTCGGTGACGTCAAGGTACGCCTCGTCGAGGCTCAGCGGCTCGATCAGGTCGGTGTAGGCGGCGAAGATGGCCCTGATCTGCTGGCTGACCTCGCGATAGGCGTCAAACCGCGGCTTGACGAAGATCAGATCGGGGCAGCGGCGCTTGGCGGTCACGGACGGCATGGCGGAGCGCACGCCGAACACCCGCGCTTCGTAACTGGCCGCCGCAACCACGCCGCGATGACCGCCGCCGACGGCGACCGGCTTTCCCCGAAGGTCCGGGTTGTCGCGCTGCTCCACGCTCGCGAAGAAGGCGTCCATGTCGACGTGGATGATCTTGCGGACCGGATTTGACGGCGGAGCGTTCACGTCCCGTTCCCTAGCTTGGCTTAGGCGGAGAGTCATGCTTTAGGGCCGCCCAAACTCCTCGCATTCTTGGAAAGCATCGATGAACATCCACGAATATCAGGCCAAGGAATTGCTGGCGAAGTATGGCGTGCCGGTTCCTGCTGGCCGCGCCGCCATGAGCGTCGATGAAGCGGTCGCCGCTGCCAAGCAGCTTCCCGGGCCATTGTGGGTGGTCAAGGCGCAGATCCACGCCGGCGGCCGGGGCAAGGGCAAGTTCAAGGAACTCGGCCCCGACGCCAAGGGCGGCGTCCGCCTGGCCAAGTCGATCGACGAAGTGCGCGCCCACGCCGAGGAGATGCTCGGCAAGACCCTCGTGACCGTCCAGACCGGCGAGCACGGCAAGCAGGTCCAGCGCCTCTACATCACCGACGGCGTGGACATCGCCAAGGAATTTTACCTTGCCCTGCTGGTCGATCGTGAGACCGGCCGCGTCGCGGTGGTTGCCTCTACTGAAGGCGGCATGGACATTGAGGCGGTAGCCCATGACACGCCCGATCGCATCCACACCATCACCATCGATCCCGCAACCGGGCTGATGCCGCACCACGGTCGGGCTGTGGCCGCTGCGCTTGGCCTCACCGGCGACCTTGCCAAGCAGGCCGCAAAGGTGCTCGCCGGGCTCTACGCGGCGTTCCAGGGCACCGACGCTTCGCAGATCGAGATCAATCCGCTGGCGGTGACCGACGGTGGCCAGCTGATGGTGCTCGACGCCAAGGTCGGCTTCGATTCCAACGCCATGTTCCGGCACAAGGACCTGGCCGAGCTGCGCGACCTCACCGAGGAAGATCCGCAAGAGGTCGAAGCCTCGAAATACGACCTCGCCTACATCAAGCTCGATGGCGACATCGGCTGCATGGTCAACGGTGCCGGCCTCGCGATGGCGACCATGGACATCATCAAGCTCAATGGCGCCTTCCCGGCCAACTTCCTCGACGTGGGCGGCGGCGCCAACAAGGAGAAGGTCACCGCGGCGTTCAAGATCATTCTCGCCGATCCGGCGGTGAAGGGCATCCTGGTCAACATCTTTGGCGGAATCATGAAGTGCGACATCATCGCCGATGGCATCGTCGCCGCCGCGCGCGAGGTTGACCTCAAGGTACCGCTGGTGGTCCGCCTTGAAGGCACCAACGTCCAGCAGGGCAAGGACATCCTGGCCAATTCGGGCCTGCCGATTGTCGCCGCCAACGATCTTGGCGACGCAGCGGCCAAGATCGTCGCCGAGGTGAAGAAGGCGGCTTAGTTTTTCTTGTGCTCCCGCTTGAGGCGGGAGCCCAGTCTGGGTCCCCGCCATGGCGAGGACACACGGAAAGGGTAGCAGATGAAGGTCTTAGTCGCGGTCAAGCGGGTGATTGACTATAACGTCAAGCCGCGGGTGAAGATGGACGGCTCCGGCGTCGATCTCGCCAACGTCAAGATGAGCATGAACCCCTTCGACGAGATCGCCGTCGAGGAAGCCATCCGCCTCAAGGAAAAGGGCGCCGCGACGGAGATCGTGGTGGTCTCGATCGGGCCGGCGAAGGCGCAGGAGACGTTGCGAACCGCCCTGGCAATGGGCTCGGACCGCGCCATTCTCGTCCAGACCGACGACGAGGTTGAGCCGCTGGCGGTGGCCAAGATTCTGGCCAGGATCGCCGAGGAAGAGCAGCCCGGCCTCGTTTTGCTCGGCAAACAGGCAATTGATGATGACTCAAGCCAGGTGGGCCAGATGCTGGGCGCACTGACCGGCTGGGGCCAGGGCACCTTCGCCTCGAAGGTCGAAGTCGCGGGCGAAAGCGTGAACGTCACTCGCGAGGTGGACGGCGGCCTCGAGACGGTGGCGTTGAAGCTCCCGGCGATCGTCACCACCGACCTGCGGTTGAATGAGCCGCGCTACGCGTCGCTGCCCAACATCATGAAGGCCAAGTCCAAGCCGCTCGCGAACAAGACGCCAGCGGATTACGGCGTCGACACCGCCCCGCGACTTGAAACTCTGAAGGTCGCTGAGCCGGCCAAGCGCTCGGCGGGCATTAAGGTCAGCTCGGTCGACGAGCTTGTGTCCAAGCTTAAGTCCCTGGGAGTGGTGGCATGACGATCCTGGTTCTCGGCGAACATCACGGCGGCAAGGTCAAGGACTCTACCCTCGCGACCCTGGGCGCGGCGGCGAAGATCGGCGGCGAGGTGCACCTGCTGCTGACCGGCGGTGAGGCCACCCAGGCGGCTGACGATGCCAAGACGATCAGTGGCGTCGCCAAGGTTCTGGTGGCGGCGGATGCGGCGCTCGACCATGAGCTGGCCGAAGCGGTCGCACCCGTGATCGCTCAGCTGGCGGCAAACTACGACTATGTCCTGTTCGGCTCCACCACGACGGGCCGCAACATCGCACCGCGAGTGGCTGCCTTGCTCGACGTGGCGCAGGTCAGCGATATCATCTCGGTGGAGGGGCCAGATACCTTCCAGCGCCCGATCTACGCCGGCAACGCCATTGCGACCGTGCGGGCCAAGGACGCCAAGAAGGTCATTACCGTCCGCGGTACTGCCTTCGCCAAAGCGGAGCGCGGCAGTGGCTCGGCCACCGTCGAACCGGTCTCGGCAAGTGCCGTCAATGACAAGTCGAGCTTCGTCTCCATGGACGCCAGCGTCAGTGAGCGGCCGGAGCTGACCAGCGCGAAGATCATCGTCTCGGGCGGCCGCGCACTGGGCTCGGGCGAGGCGTTCCACCAGTATATCGACCCGCTTGCCGACAAGCTCGGCGCTGCCGTCGGCGCTAGCCGCGCTGCGGTCGACGCCGGCTATGCTCCCAACGACTATCAGGTCGGCCAGACCGGCAAGATCGTTGCCCCGGAGCTGTACGTCGCGGTCGGCATCTCGGGCGCGATCCAGCATCTTGCCGGAATGAAGGACAGCAAGGTCATCGTCGCCATCAACAAGGACGAGGAGGCGCCGATCTTTCAGGTGGCCGACGTGGGCCTGGTGGGCGACCTGTTCAAGATCGTGCCGGAGCTGACCGAGAAGCTTTCGGAACGACGCTGACCGCCAATTGCGAGTAGACCGACGTCACGGATTCACTCCGTGACGTCCTCCCGGCTTTGCCATGTTGGCACCTCGACCTGCGCCAGCGCGTCGACGTCCACCCGCCTGCGCACCAGTGCCCACCTGTCGCCTTCGACCAGCACCTCTGGCGTGAGCGGGCGGCTGTTGTAGCCGCTCGACATCGTTGCGCCGTACGCACCCGCGGTACGGAAGATGAGGAGATCGCCTGGCGCCACGGCATCCGTCTCACGAGCCATGGCGAAGGTGTCACCACTTTCGCAGACCGGCCCAACGACGTTGACGACCGCGCGCTGGCCGGTGGGCTGCACCGCCTGCAAATCGTGAAAGGCATCGTACAGCGCCGGACGCATGAGGTCGTTCATGGCGGCGTCGACAATCAACCAGGGGTGCTTCGCGCCGGGCTTCACCCGCACGACCCGGGTCAGCAGGACACCGGCATTGCCGACGATGAGGCGGCCCGGTTCGAACAGCAGGCGGGCGTTCCAGTCGGCGGTCACCCGCCGGACCATTGCCGCATAAGCTTCGGGAGAAGCCGGCTCCGGTTGTCCGGAACCGTGCGGCACACCGAGCCCCCCGCCCAGATCGGCGATGGTCAGCGGGTGGCCCTGTTCCCGTAAGGTGGCGAGCAGTTGGCCCAGCCGCCGGAACGCGGCTTCGAGCGGGTCGAGGCTGACCAGCTGGCTGCCGATGTGGACGGTGATACCCTGGAGTTTGAGCCCGGGCAGCTGCGCGGCCTCGGCGTAGGCGGCGCTCGCCTCGGCCGCGGGAATGCCGAACTTGTTGTCGGCCGTGCCGGTGGTGATCTTGGCGTGGGTGCCGGCCTCCACATCGGGATTGATGCGGAAGCCTATCGGCGCCGTGCACCCCTGCACGGCGGCGACGGAAGAGAGCATTCGAGCTTCCTCGAGGCTCTCGACGTTGAACTGGAGCAGCCCGCCGACGAGCGCTTCGGCCATCTCCTCGGCCTCCTTGCCCACCCCGGAAAAGACGATGCGATCGGGAGCGATCCCGGCGGCGCGCGCGCGCCGATATTCGCCGATGCTGACCACATCGGCGCCAAGGCCGCAGCCGGCAAGCAGACGGAGCACGGCTGCGTTCGGGTTCGCCTTGACCGCATAAGCCACAAGCGCATCGACAGCACCGCAGCCGCCGACAGCAGCCTTCATCACCTCGGCATGGCGACGGATCGTGGCGGCGGAATACACATAGACGGGCGTGCCAACTGCATCGGCAATGGCGGGCAGCGGCACCTGCTCGGCGTGAAGCACGCCCTCCCTCAGCTCGAAATGGTCCATGGTTAGAAAGCGCTCAGGAAGCTGGCGACGTTCCCTCCGAGCGCCTCCACCGCATAGCCGCCTTCCAAGATGATCAGCGTCGGCACGCCAAGCGACGCCACGCGCTCGGCCAGGCGCGCATAATCTGCGGTCTGCAGCGAGAAATGACTGATCGGGTCATCGACGAACGTGTCAGCGCCAAAGCTGACGATAACTATCTCGGGCGAGCCGTCGCCAAGCCACTCCGCAGCCCGGCTCAGCGCCGAGTCATAGGCCTCGAACCCGGTCCCGCGCGGCAATGGCAGGTTCAGTACGTTGCCGCCGCTGTCCTCGGCATGACCCCAGTAGAACGGATAATCCGTGGCGGGATCGGCGTGGATCGAGGCGAAAGCGATGCCGTCGCGCCCGCGCACGATGTCCTCTGTGCCGTTGCCGTGATGGTAATCGAGGTCGAGAATGGCGGCGCGCTTGCCCGAAAGGATGGCGGCGATCGCGGCCCAATTCAGGTAGCTGTAGCCGCCCATGTAGTCGGGACCCGCGTGATGGCCGGGTGGGCGGGTCAGGGCAAAGGCATGCTCGCCCGCCAGCGTGGCGTCGAGCGCGGCGAGCAATGTGTCGAGCCCCGCAAGCAGCGCTCCCCACGTGCCCACCATGATCGGGGCGCAGGTGTCGTAGGCGTGCTGCCCGAGCCGCGCATCGATGCGGGCAAGGCTGCGAGGTCGCCGATGGACCGGAAAGGCATAAGGGAGAACGTCGCCTTCCCGCCCCGCCGATCGCCACTCGTCGTGCGCAGTCCGCAGCAGATCGAGGTAGTTGGCGTCATGCACCGGGCGCAACAGCGCCATCAGTTCGGCCTCGCTATGTCGCGGTGGGATCTCCACCTTCCCAATGGCGGAAAGGACCGAATCCACCCGCTCCGGCACGTCGGCGGCCGGATGCAGCGCGCCATTGAAGAACTCGGTTTGCGGCGCGTGCGCGCGCTGCCGCTCGTCCCAGAAGCAGCGCATCAGCGGCTCAGCGGGGCGAGGCGAACGGATCGTTGCATACGGTCGGGTCCTCGTCGGCGTCCTCGCCGAATATCTCGGCGGCCTCGTCACAGTCGATGACGGAAGCCGGTGCCGCGGGCGCAGTGCGCAAGACCAGGAAACCCGCCACGCCGGACAGCAGCGAACCTGCCAGAGTGCCGATCTTGGCCGCGTCGATCATCCCCTGGTCACTGAAGGCGAGGGCGCCGATGAACAGGCTCATGGTGAAGCCAATGCCGCACAGCAGCGCCGCACCATAGATATGCCGCCAGCTGACGCCCTCGGGTCGCACCGCCGCGCCGAGGCGGACGGCCAGCCAGATCGCTGCTCCAACGCCCAGCTGTTTGCCCAGGAAGAGGCCAAGCGCGATGCCAAGGGGAAGCGGCCTGGTGAGCTGGTCGAGGCCGTTGATGGTGACGCCGGCGCTGGCGAAGCCGAACAAGGGCACGACGCCGAACATGACGAGCGGGTGCAGACCATGCTCAAGCTTTTTCAGGGGTGAGACGGGCTCGCCACGTCCGAGCGGAATGGTGAGGGCCGCCAGAACCCCGGCAATGGTCGCATGGATGCCCGACTGGAACACGGCCACCCACAGGCCGCAGAACAGCAGCAGATACGGCCACAGCCGGCGCACGCCGAACATGTTGAGCCCAGCCATCAGTGCCAGCAGCACCGCCGCCGCGGCGAGCGCGGGCACACTCAAGCCGGCCGTGTAGAACAGCGCAATGACGATGATCGCGCCGATATCGTCAACAATGGCAATCGTCACCAGCAGCAGCTTGATGGCCGGCGGGGCGCGGCTGCCCAGCAGCGCCAGCACGCCTAAGGCAAACGCGATGTCGGTTGCAGCCGGGATCGCCCAGCCACGAAACAGCGCGGCATCGCCGACGGTGACCAGCAGATAGACAAGGGCCGGAACGGCCATGCCTGCCGCCGCCGCGATCATCGGCAGGCGGCGCGCCTCGGCCGTGGCGAGCCGGCCGTCATACCATTCGCGCTTCACCTCCAGCCCGACCAGCAGGAAGAACAGCGCCATCAGAGCGTCCGCGATCCAGTATTGAACCGACAACGGCCCCAGTTGGGCGTGCAGGAGACCTTCATAGGTATGGGCAAGCGGCGTGTTGGCGACGAGCAGCGCCGCCGCCGCCGCGCCCATCAGGGCGAGGCCAGCATTCCGGTCGGTATTGTTGCTGGGGGCCATGCACGCCTCATGGCCACCAGCTTTTACTCACGCAAGCCGACCGGAAGGTTCAGGCTGCGGCCGGCGCGCCGATCTCTACTTCCAGATTCATCTCGGCCTTGAGCAGCTTGGAGATGGGGCAATTCTTCTTCGCATCTTCGGCGAGTTCGCGCAGCTTGGCTTCCTCCACCCCCGGCACGTTGGCGCGCAGACGGAGGTCGGAACGGGTGACGGTGAAGCCCGCCCCATCCTGCTCCAGCTTCACCTTCGCTTCGGTCTCCAGCGTGCCATCCTCAATGCCGGCACCCGCCAGCGCAAAGCTCAACGCCATGGTGAAGCAGCCGGCGTGGGCGGCGGCGATCAGTTCCTCGGGGTTGGTTCCGGGCCCGTCCTCGAACCGGCTGTTGAAGCCGTAGCGCTGGTCCTGGAGGACGCCCGACTGGGTAGATATCCAGCCCTTGCCGGTCTTTCCGGTGCCCTCGTAACGCGCGCGTGCCGTGCGGGTAACCATGGCTTTATGCTCCTTCGATGTGGTCCAATGGACAGGTGGGGGGTCCGTGCCGAACTGCAACGGATCATGCGAAGGCTCGTTCATTCGGCATGGTTTGTGACGCCCCGAGTACCGTATCCGCCTTCCGCGGCTGGCTTGATCGGACTGGGGCAACACCGCTCCTCATGGGCCACTTCGACGCGGACGGCCTCGCAGCGCTGGCCATTCTCGCGCGATCGTTGCCGGGCAGCGAGATCCGGGTAGTCGGGAAGGGCGAAACGCCGTGGACCGATCACGTGCGCACGGAGCTGGAGCAGTGCCAGCCATCCGCGATTGTCGCCACCGACCTTGGCGTGCGCGAGGGTGACATCCTGCCTGGCACGCCGGCCTGCCTGATCGACCACCATGTCCCGACCGGCACGCCGGGCGAGGCGCTGGTGATCAGCGGCCACGGCTGCGAACCGGAACCCACCTCGGCGCTGCTGGCCTTCTGGGCGTGCGGGAGCCCGGATGATTTGCTCTGGCTCGCGGCCATCGGGTTGATCGGCGACATGGCGGAGGAAAAGGGATTCTCCGAGATGGCGGCGGCGCAGCAGCGCTATGGCAAGACGGCGCTGCGCAATGCGGTCAGCCTGATCAACGCGCCCCGCCGCACCGCCAGCGCCGATGCCTCGCCGGCACTCGCCCTGCTGATGAAGTGCGACAGTCCCAAGGAGCTCTTGTCGGGCGCGAACCCTGAAACCGCGCAGCTGGTCGCCGCGAAGGAAGAGGTGAAAGCCGCGATGGACGACGCGAAACGGGTCGCGCCAAAGGTGCGCGGTGACGTCGCGCTCATTGCCTTAGACAGTCCGTGCCAGATCCATCCGCTGATCGCGCAGCAATGGCGGACACGGCTCAGGGACAAGGTCGTGATCGCCGCCAACAAGGCCTACCGCCCGGGCTGGGTCCACTTCGCGGCGCGCACCGGCGGGACCCAGGACCTCATCCGCTTCTTCGCCGATCGTCGCCCCGAAGGCGCCGGCACCGAATATGGCAGCGGACATCGCGCGGCAAGCGGCGGTGCACTGCGCATTCCCGAGTGGAACCGCTTTGTCGCGGCGCTCGGCTTTCCTGAGGAGCAGATTGCATGACCAAGCTTCCCGCCCGTCCCCTGCGCCTCGGCTTTCCGGTCAAGGTGATGGGCGTACCCGGCCTCAGGGCCAATGACACCCGCCGCTGGCAGAAGAACCCGCACCTCAAGTGCAGCCTCGAATATCTCGACGCGATCCTCGACTATCTGAAGAAAGTCGAGATCGATATGTACCGCCTGTCCTCGGACATCGCGCCTTATGCGACCCATCCCGACATGCCGCAGTTCCACAACATGGTGGCCGAGAGCGACGCGGAGCTCGCCGCGTTCGGCCGCAAGGCGGGTGAGCTCGACATCCGTCTGTCCTTCCATCCATCGCAATATGTGCTCCTCAACAGCCCGAACCCGGAGCTGACCAAGAAGAGCATCTGGGACCTGTCCAGCCAGGCCGAGATGCTCGACCGCATGGGCACCGGGCCGGAAGCCGTGCTCGTGACCCACGTCGGCGGGGTCTATGACGATCGCGAGGCTGCCCGCGCGCGTTGGATCGACGGCTGGAACCAGTGCCCTGAGCATGTGCGGCGGCGCCTCGTGCTGGAGAATGACGACATCCGCTTCTCGGCTGCCGACGTCCTCTGGATCCACGAGCGCACCGGTGTGCGTTGCGTGTTCGATTACCAGCACTTCTGGTGCTTGAACCCGGAGCGGCTGGATCTGCGCGACACGTTCGAGAAATTTCTCGCCACCTGGCCCGATGGCGTGCGCCCAAAGATGCACTTTTCCTCTCCCCGCACGGAGATGCGTGAGGTGAAGCGCAAGATCACGGAAAAGCAGCGCAACGCCGCCAAGGCTGGCAAGGTCAGCAAGGCCAAGGGGCTGACCAAAGCGCCGGTCAAGGCGACCGCGCGGATCAAGACCGTGCTGCTGCCGCCGATCTGGACCGGCCACAGCGACTTCACCAACCCCTTCGAATTTGCGACCTTCATGCGCGCAGTCGACGGCCTGGAGTTCGACGTGATGATGGAGGGCAAGGCCAAGGACGTCTCCATCATCAAGCTTCGGCCAGACCTGCTACGCTTTGCTCCGGACGTCGCTGCGCGGTTCGGCATCACCGACGCCGACGCCGAGGAGCTGCTCGCCGAGGAGCGCGCGCTGGACGATGGCGTTGCTGCCGAGGAGGAGCCGGACGTGGATGAAGGTGAGCGGCTTCAGGAGCCCGAAGACGTGCTTGCCTGATCGCATTGAGCTTGGACGCCGTCGCTCCTAGGCTTGACGGAGGGAGACGGTGATGACGCAGGCACGCGTGCTGGTGGACGGCATCTACTTCGGCGAGGGGCCCCGCTGGCATGAGGGGCGGCTGTGGTTCAGCGACTTTCACGCCCATGCCGTCAAATCGGTGTCCCAAGCAGGAGACATTCGAACCGAGCTGACGCTCGACGACCAGCCGTCCGGACTCGGATGGTTGCCCGATGGGCGACTGCTGGTGGTCTCGATGCGGCAGCGCAAACTGCTTCTGCGGGAAGCGGACGGCAGCCTTGTGGTGCATGCCGACCTCTCGAGCGTGCACGCGATGCTGAGCAACGACATGGTCGTCGATGCAGCGGGGCGCGCCTATGTCGGCGACTTCGGATTCGACCTGCACGGTGAGATCCGCGCGCGGGGAGACCTGTCGGTTCTCGCCGACCACCCGACCGCCGCGATTGCGCTCGTTCGCCCGGACGGAAAGGTAGAAACGGCCGCCGAGGGACTTCACTTTCCAAACGGCATGGTGATCACCCCGGACGGCCGGACACTGATTCTTGGCGAAACCCTGAGCGGCCAGTTGACCGCTTTCTCCATCGGCTCGGACGGGCGCTTGTCCGACCGCCGCTTGTGGGCCCAGACTCTCACCAATCCTGCCGCGCCGCGCATCCCTGACGGTATCTGTCTCGATGCCGACGGCGCGGTGTGGATCGCCAATCCGACCGCATCCGAGTGCGTCCGCTATGCCGAGGGCGGGACGGTGCTGGAGGTGGTCGCCACCAGCCAGAACTGCTTCGCCTGCATGCTTGGTGGGGAGGACGGCCGGACCCTGTTCATGATGACGGCGCCGACCAGCGACTTCACCTCCGCTTCAAGCGCTCCTCGCGGACGCATCGAAGTCGCCGGCGTAAGCTCGGCAAGGGCTGGTTGTCCTTGAGGTTGGGGCCCGCAGCAGCCATCTTCAGTCCATGACTCCACCGCTTTCCTCGGCCGGCTGGAGCGAAGGCGAGACTCACCTCCGCTCCATTCTGGCCACCGTTCCCGACGCCATGGTCGTGATCGACGAGTCGGCGCGGATCCTGTCCTTCAGCGCTGCCGCCGAGAAGATGTTCGGCTTCGCGGAGGCGGAAGTGATGGGAGAGAATGTCAGCCTGCTGATGCCCTCCCCAGACCGGGAGCGTCACGACCGGTACATGGACAATTACCGCGAAACCGGAATGCGCAAGATCATCGGCATCGGGCGGGTGCTGACGGCGCGTCACCGCGACGGCTTCACCTTCCCGATCGAGCTGTCGGTCGGTGAGGCGAAGGTCGGCGACAAGCGCATCTTCACCGGCTTCATCCGCGACCTGACCGAACGCCAGCGATCGGAAAACCGACTTCAGGACCTGCAATCCGAACTCGCCCATGTTGGCCGGGTCAGCGAGGTAGGCACGCTCGCCTCCGCCCTGGCGCATGAGCTGAACCAGCCGCTCACCGCCATCGCCAACTACTGCGAGGGCGCGCGCGACCTGCTGGCCGGGGAGCCCGACGGCGAGGCACTGGCGATGGCGCGGGAGGCGCTTGACGAAGCGGCGCAGCAATCCGTGCGCGCAGGTCAGATCGTCCGCCGCCTGCGCGACTTCATCACCTATGGCCATACCGAAAGGAAGGTCGAGCGGCTGCCGAGACTAGTCGCCGAAGCCAACGCCCTCGCTCTCGTCGGCTCGCGTGAATATGGGATCGAGGTCGACGTCGAGCTCGCGCCTGACGCCGACCGCGTGCTGGTCGACCGCATCCAAATTCAGCAAGTACTTCTCAACCTCATCCGCAACGCGATCGAGGCAATGATCGACAGTCCGGTGCGTCAATTGACGATTGCCGCCAAGACGGATGGAAGTGGCATGGTCGAGGTCTGCGTGGCCGATACCGGCAAGGGCATTCCGCCCGAGAGCGTCCCCCAGATTTTCCAGCCCTTCGTCACGTCCAAGGAAAAGGGCATGGGCATCGGGCTGAGCATCTGCCGCACCATCATCGAGGCTCATGGCGGGCAAATCTGGTTCGATGCCGGACCTGACGGTGGTACCAACTTCCATTTCACCATTCCCGAGGCAGAGGCGATCAGTGAGTAGCGAGCAGATGCTGGTCCACCTGGTGGACGACGACGAAGCGATCCGGCGCTCGGCCGGCTTCATGCTCAAGACGTCGGGCTTCAAGGTCCTCGCCTACGAATCGGGGGTCGAGTTGCTCAAGAACGTTCGGGCGCTGGAGCCTGGCGCCATCCTCCTCGACATCAGGATGCCGCAGATGGACGGCCTCGAAGTTCAGCGCGCGCTTCAGGAGCAAGGCTGCCGCTTGCCGGTTGTGATCATGACGGGGCACGGCGATGTCACCGTGGCCGTTCAGGCAATGAAGGCGGGCGCCATCGACTTCATCGAGAAGCCCTTCGAGAAGCAAACCCTGCTGTCGGCGCTGAGCAATGCGTCCGAACGCCTGAGCGATGCGCAGGAAGGCGGAAACCGGGCTGAACAGGCGCGGGTGCGGCTGAACGTGCTGACCGCGCGCGAACGGGACGTGCTGGAGGGACTGGTCAAGGGCCTGCCCAACAAGACCATCGCCTACGATCTCGGAATCAGCCCGCGGACGGTGGAGATCCATCGCGCCAATCTGATGGACAAGCTCGAAGTGCGATCGTTGAGCGAAGCGCTGCGGATCGCCTTCGCGGCCGGGCTGGGATAGACCTAGCGCGACGCGCTGAGGCGGGCGACGCGGAATGGCAGCGGTTCGCCGCCGCGCTCGGAGACGGTGATCGAGGCCCCTTCGCGCAGAACTGGCATGTTGAGCGTCGAGAAGATGCCGCCTCCACTATCCTGCCGGGCGTAAAACGCGAGGTGTCCATCGACCTGAACGGCGTGGCCACTGAGATCGGGTTCGCTGGGCCAGAGACGGCGCACGGTAGCCTGCTGTGGCGCCCGGGTGAGCGCCTCAGCGTCGATCGCGCCCGAAGCGGTCAGCGGCAGGCGCAGGATGTAGGCGCGGCTCGCCGAACCCTTGGGAAAGTCGCGCGTCGCTTCCAGCTCTAGTCGGATGGACTGCCAGGTCATGCTGAACTGACCATGCCGCTGGGTGGCAAGGGACGGTATACGGGAGATTACGGAAGGTTCTGCCGCAGCCGGGCCTCGAACCATCGGTCGGCTGGCAACGATGGTGCCCAGGGACGGGGTCGAACCGCCGACACTGCGATTTTCAGTCGCATGCTCTACCAACTGAGCTACCTGGGCCCACGTTTCGCGGCCGGGAAGGCCGCTGGGCAGGCGGCTCCCTAGCTGTGCCCCTCGTCGCTGTCCAGCCCGGGATCGGCCGGCGGACCTGGAATGCGATAACCTTCGCCAAGCCATTGCAGCAGGTCGCGATCCTTGCAGCCGCGGCTGCAGAAAGGCTGGTGCGGGGGCGACGGCGGCTGGCCGCATAGCGGGCAGGGCTTGGGATCAGTCTTCGGCATGTCCGGACCAGATGGCGAGGGCGGGGTCCGCGCGCAAGGTGACGGCGCCGCCGCGCCGTCGGGCAAGCTGCTCGAGCCAGTCGGCATTGGCTTCCAGCAGCCGAATCACGGACGGCGCTGCGGCGATGGTCGTGGCGCCATGACCCTGTTCGGCCCGGCGAAGCAGTTGCCGGGCGGCAAAAGCCGGCCGGTCCAGCGCGAGTTCCAGCAGAGAGGCGTGCCGGCGTGGACGGATGAGCTGAAGAAAACCGAAGCCGTTGACCGCGGTCCGCTCGAAGCGCGTTCCGGCCAGCGCGGCGTCCAGCGCACCGGCGGCGGCGGTGCGGGGCTCCTTGCCGGCAACGGTCGGCAGGTCGATGCCGATCGACCCGCCGATGGAGAGGCGGCGGATGGCGCGGCCGGCCGCCCGTGCCCCCGCCACCGCGAGCTCGGCGGGAGGGAGCGAGCCGTCGACGTCGATTAGCGTCATTGCGGGTGTGGCGAACAGCGACAGGCTTCCGCCGGGGAATAGCACGCTCCCGCCTTGCGCCTCATCGACAAGATCGTCCCAGCCTGCTGCGGCCAGTTCGCCGGGGCGGGCTTCACGGCCAAGGTTCGGCGCGGAGTCGGCCTCCCCGCAGGCGAGGCGCCCCACGGGGCGCTTCCAGCGCTCCACGACCGCAATGGCCTCGCGGGTGATCTCCACCTGGAGCGAGGCGCCTTCGCTGATCCCGGCGGGCCGCTGGGGAAGAAGGATCTCCGTCCCGTCGTCCATCCGTGCGATCGCATTGCGGCCAGCCTGGCCGATGCTGGCGAGACGGGCGGCCACCACCGCGCCCGCCGGCAATATGCCGTCGAGCAGCACGCGTGCTTCGACGATCTCGCCGCCTTCGACCAGCGCGCAGCGGGTCTCCCCGATCCCGCGCTCGCTGATCCACTCAGGCAAGCGGGTAACCAGCGGCCTTGAGCAGGTGCCGCGTTTCGGCGAGCGGCAGGCCGACCACGTTGGAATAGCTGCCGGCGATGTGGCGGACATAGACCTCGCCATATCCCTGCAGCGCGTAGCCGCCAGCCTTGCCCCGCCACTCGCCATGAGCGGCGTAGAAGTCGATCTCTTCCCCCGACAACCGCTTCATGACGATGGTCGTCTCAACGAGGCGGGTGCGCAGCTTCTGGCCGGGCGCCGCGAGAGCGACGCCGGTCATCACGCGGTGGCGGCGCCCGCTGAGCAGGGCCATGCACTGCCGCAGGGTGGCCTCATCCTCGACCTTGGGGAGGATCCGCCGCCCGACCGCCACCACCGTATCGGCGGCGAGCACCAGCGCATCGGGCTCCCGCGCGGCGACGGCTTGCGCTTTCTCGGTGGCGAGGCGCAGCGCGTGGTCGCGGGGCAGTTCGCCGGCGGGCACGCTCTCGTCGATGTCGGCGGGCAGGATGGCGTCCGGCGTGACCCCGATCCGCGCCAGCAGGTCGAGCCGACGCGGGCTCGCCGAGGCCAGGATCAGCCGCATCGGACGACCTTAGCCGGTGTAGCCCGGCGGGCCTCCGCGACCGGGCATGAAGCGGTAGGTGATCCGCCCCTTGGTCAGGTCGTAGGGGGTCAGTTCCACCAGCACTTCGTCACCGGTCAGCACGCGGATGCGGTTCTTGCGCATCTTGCCGGCGGTGTGCCCCAGGATCTCATGGCCGTTCTCGAGCTCGACGCGGAACATCGCGTTGGGGAGCAGTTCGACCACCCGCCCGCGCATCTCGAGAAGTTCTTCCTTGGCCATGCAATTCCTTGTGTCTGAAGGTGAAGTCGCGGCCCCTTAGCGGGGACAGGGCCAAAAGGGAAGGCGGAGCGCTGCTGACAGAAGGCTCGAACTTTCCCTGGACGAAGTTTCCAAGTTTCCCTGGTGCGGGCGTCGAACGCCAGCTTATCCACAGCGAAGTTTCCAAGTTTCCCTGGTGTGGGGGTAACAACCGCCGCGAGGTTCCTTTCCTGCCCGCCCGTGAATCCATGATCGAAGACGCGGTCGCCGCAGGCCAAGCCAAGCAGCCCCAATCCTATTGTTCAAGCGGGGCGCGTAGGTCGACCCTGAACGGTCGCTACCTCAGGATGAGGAACAAGATGGCGCCGGCCAGAGCGACAAAAAGGAAGAGCAGCTTTCCCGCCAACGCCCGGCCAGAGCTGGGATGCGAGGAGTTTCGCGACAGGACGCTTCTTTCCTCCGCTCGCGTGGCGTCGCTCTTGCCGCTCTCCCGCTGCTCCAGCCAGCTATTGGCCCACAGGGTCCTGTTCTCACTATATTGGCCAGAGCTGAGCTTCTGCCGAACGTCGGCTTCGCCAGCGCTTTCGCAGGAGATGACAAAGCGCTCTTCGTTGGTGCGTGCGACGTTCAATCAAGTCACTCCATGATCTGGGGCGTCGGATGCCGCACTTGCGGCGTCCTCCGCGACTTCCGCTTGAGTGAGCTGAGGCGCAGCCCGGCGAACCTTCATCCCTGACTCAAGCCGCTCGAGCATCGCCGCGCGGGTTGTCCAGCTGGCCGAGCTCTGCTCGAAGACCCTCCTCCCGTTGACGGTGCCTGCGGCGGCTGCCTGATCCGCATCGGCCGCCGCTCGCTCACGGCAGCCGCTGGCAGTGTCGCGGTTCTCCTTCCGCGGGCTGGCGCTCGAGCTCTCGCCAGAACTGCTCCCGGACCCACTGCCCTCGGAACCGCTCATAGCGCGTGCCTTGCAGAGTCCATTCGGTCGGCATCGGCGTGCAGCTGGATCGCGATCCCCTCCAAGGCCAACGCACCTTTCGAGGTTCGAGCGACGCTGGCCAGGCGACAGCACGCCCTTGCCTGCCGCCGCAACTGACCGGCCTGGCGGTCACTGATGGTGTTGTTGAGCTGAAGACCGAGGATCATGGGACGCTCCTTGCTGTAAGCGGGAGCACAAGGTCTCTCGGTCGCACGAGCCTACTGTGAAAGTTTCGCGCGATCAGCGTTGATAACACGCAACGCTCACAATTTCCTAATCGCCTGGGGGGGCAGAAGTTCACCTCCAGATGATCGCGTGGACTAAAACAGACAGCGAAGTCGAAGTGCGCTATGAGGCCCGTGCTGACGGCTGCGTTGGAAGGGCACGGATGCCTTTTCTTCAGCTTCATTCAACTCAGTTGATGCTTTTAGCGAAAAGGTCCGGTGTTCGGATCACATATTGCAGGATTCATTTATGCCCACAGGAACAGTCAAGTTTTTCAACGAGTCGAAGGGCTTCGGCTTCATTCAGCCTGAGGATGGCGGCGCCGATGCGTTCGTTCACATCTCTGACGTCGAACGTTCGGGCATGAGCACGCTGCGCGAGAATGATCGTGTTTCGTACGACGTGGCGGAAGACCAGCGCGGGAAGATGAAGGCGACCAACCTCAAGTCTGCCTGACACAATGAGAAGGGGAGGCGTGCGCGAGTGCGCCTCCCCAACCCCGGGTTAGCCGGGCAAGGCTGGGCCGCCGTATCTCGATGCGATGTCCGCAATGGGTGGAAAGCGGACCTAGAAGGCTCGCGCCACGGCGAGCGATACGCGATAGCGGTTCTTGGGGTGCGAGGCGCGGATGCGCTGCCAGGCTGGGAGGCCAACCGACGCCCCGAAAGAAAAGCCGCCTGCCGAGGTGAAGCGGGCGCCCGGCGTGAGCCAGAGGGCTTTGCCACCGCTTTCCTCCTCGACCTCCCCTGCGATGGTCTGGCGACCTTCCCACTCTCCGCTCAGTTCGACGAAGCCGTCCCAACTCGCGTGGGCCGGGTGAGCGTGATGGTCGCCGTCATTGTCGCCATCGTCATCATGGTCATGGTGATGCGCCGGCTCGGCATGGTCGTGGTCCGCGATCCCAAAACGGTGGGAAAGGGCCACGCCGGCCTGGAAGCGGTCGCCGAGGCGAGTGTCCTGCGCTCCGCGGCCGGAGAATTGGTAGAGTGCGCTTGCCGCGAGTTGCACCGGACCAAGGGTCGAGCCGGCCGAGGCTCCGACGATCGGGTCCCAGCTGCCGGTTCCAGGCTGATGCTCGGTCTCCAGCCGCTCGCCGTCGGGGCTCCGCACCCCGGTGCGGCCGGTCGGCACCTTCAAACCAATGACGGCGGCCACGTTCAACCCGTCGCCATGGGTCAGCCGATACTTGGCCAGAACATTTAAGTCGCCGATGCCAGCAACGTTGCCCAGCTGCGTGACCTCGTTGATCGCCTGGCCATCCACATGGGAATGCTCCCCTTCGCGCAAGCCGTCGCGGCGGACGTAAGGCAGCTCGGCCGACAATGTCAGCTCATGGGTGATGCCATAGGCCGCGCCCACCGAGGCATTGAGATTGTAGTTGGTGTTGTGCGCGTGGATGTGCTGGCCAGCGAGCGCTTCCAAGACCGCGTCGGAGCGTTGCTCCGGGCGGGTAAAGGTCAGTCGAAAGCCGAGCGACCCATGCCCCTCGTCAAGTGTGTCCGGGCCAAATACGATCTGCCCGCCGCCAGAGGCAACTCCGCTGGGGCCCATGTGATCGGCGAGTGCAGGAGAAGAGACGAATGCCAGCGCAAGTAGCGCGAAATGGGAACGCATCGTGGCCCTATGGCTAGCCTCGCTTATGTCCGCAATGGGTCGAAAGCGGACATGCGGGCACTCGTCGGCCATGACATGAGAAAGGGGCGGCAGGACTGGCCCGCCGCCCCTTCCTGTTCGTCCGGCGCGCGCTTCAGCCCGCGGCGTGTCCCGCCAGCGCCGCGAGCAGCAGCAGCGCGACGATGTTGGTGATCTTGATCATCGGGTTCACGGCCGGGCCGGCGGTGTCCTTGTAGGGATCGCCGACCGTGTCGCCGGTCACCGCGGCCTTGTGGGCTTCGGAACCCTTGCCGCCGTGGTTACCGTCCTCGATGTACTTCTTGGCATTGTCCCAGGCGCCGCCGCCGCTCGTCATAGAGATGGCGACGAACAGGCCCGACACGATCACGCCCAGCAGCAGTGCGCCCAGGGCCGCGAAGCCCTGCTCACGCCCGGCGACGGCCGAGATGATGAAGAACACCACGATCGGGGTCAGCACCGGCAGCAGCGAAGGAACGATCATCTCGCGGATGGCGGCCTTGGTCACCAGGTCGACGGTGCGGGCGTAATTGGGACGGCTGGTGCCGGCCATGATGCCCTTGTCGTTGGCGAACTGGTCGCGGACGTCGATGACGACGTTGCCGGCCGCGCGGCCGACGGCGGTCATTCCCATCGCCCCGAACAGGTAGGGCAGCAGTGCGCCAAGCAACAGGCCGACCACGACATAGGGGTTGGACAGGCTGAAATCGACGGCGTTGGCCCCGATGCCGAGCTGGCCCGAGAACTCCTTCAGGTCGGTGGTGTAGGCGCCGAACAGCACCAGCGCGGCCAGCGCGGCCGAACCGATGGCATAGCCCTTGGTCACTGCCTTGGTGGTGTTGCCAACCGCGTCGAGCGCGTCGGTGCGATGGCGGACGTCGTCCTCCATCCCGGCCATCTCGGCGATGCCGCCGGCGTTGTCGGTGACCGGACCATAAGCGTCGAGCGCCACGACCATGCCGGCGAGCGCCAGCATGGCGGTCGCGGCGAAGGCGATGCCGATCAGGCCGGCCAGCAGGTAGGAGGCGATGATCGCAACGCAGATCACGATCGTCGGCATGGCGGTCGATTCAAGGCTGACGGCCAGGCCCTGGATGACGTTGGTGCCGTGGCCCGTTTCCGACGCCTTGGCGATGGAGCGGACCGGGCGGAAGTTGGTGCCGGTGTAATATTCGGTGATCCAGACCAGCAGGCCGGTCACGGCCAGGCCGATCATCATGCACCAGAACAGGTCCAAGCCGGTGAATCCGGCGGTCTGCGCGGCGACGGCGCCGGTGACGTCGGTACCGGCCGCCGAAGCGCCGCCGATCACCGCGCTGAGGTCGCCCAGCGTGTACTGGGTGACGAGGTACAGCGCGGGGACGGAAAGCGCGGCCGTGGTCCAGAAGCCCTTGTATAGGGCGCCCATGATCGACTGGCCCTTGCCCAGCGTCACGAAATAGGTGCCGATGATCGAGGTGATGATGCACACGCCGCCGACGATCAGCGGCAGGCTCATCAGCGCCAGGATGTTGCCGCCCGCGTTGCCGATCAGCAGCGCGCACAGCACCATGGTGGCGCCGACGGTCACGACATAGGTCTCGAACAGGTCGGCGGCCATGCCGGCGCAGTCGCCGACATTGTCGCCCACGTTGTCGGCGATCACCGCCGGGTTGCGGGGATCATCCTCGGGGATGCCGGCCTCGACCTTGCCGACGAGGTCGGCGCCGACGTCTGCGGCCTTGGTGAAGATGCCGCCGCCCAGACGGGCGAAGATGGAGATGAGCGACGCGCCGAACGCCAGGGAAACGAGGGCGTTGACCACGGCGCGGTCGTTGGGCGCATGACCCTCGACCTGCACCAGCACGTAGAAGAAGCAGGCGATCGCCAGCAGCGCGAGGCCCGCCACCAGCATGCCGGTGATAGCGCCGGAGCGGAAGGCGGTGGTGAGGCCGCCCTGCAACGATGTGCGCGCTGCCTCGGCGGTGCGGACGTTGGCGCGGACGGAGATGTTCATGCCGATGAAGCCGGCGGCGCCGGACAAGAGGGCGCCGACCACGAAGCCGATCGCCGGGACCAGCCCGAGGAACAGACCCACCAGCACGGCGACGACGACGCCGACGATGCCGATGGTGGTGTACTGGCGGCGCAGGTAAGCGCCCGCGCCTTCCTGAATGGCGGCCGCGATGTCGACCATCCGCTGGTTGCCCGCTGGCTGGGCCAGGACCTGGCGACTGGTGACAAGTCCGTAGAGTACGGCGATCAGTCCGCAGACGATCGCAATCACGGTAACAGTCATTGGGTGAACAACCCCCTTGTTCGCTGAACCGGCATCGCGGCGCGACACCGGGAGAGAAGACCGGCGGGAGTTGTAACGGCTTAACGGAAGCTGTCTAGGCCAGCCAAATGGCGCTCAATCCGCCGCAGATCAGGCCGGCGACGAGGATCGACAAGCGGCGCCAGTCAAGCAGTGCGATGTTCATGGCCCAGGCGCTCCGGCAGCGGGACGGCGCCCCCTTTGTCGGTGAGCACGAGGGTGTCGCCGTCGGTCAGGGTGCCGATGCGGGTCAGTCTGGGCTGCGGTGGTAAAGAAAGGGTTAGGGGGTCACTCCCGGGGGGCAGCGCGGCCAGCAGGGCATAGTCGTCGCCGCCCGTCGCCGCGAACAGGCGTTCGGCCCGACCGCCGCCGCGCTCGGCGACAAAGGCGCTGGACAAGGGAAGGGCGTCGAGATCGATGGCGGCGCCGCAACCACTGGCGGCGCACAGCCGCTGGCAGTCGAGGAGCAGGCCGTCCGACACGTCCATCATCGCACTGGCGAGCGGAGCGAGGGCGCGGCCGGCGGCGAGCAGCGGCACGGGACGACGGAAGATGTCGACCAGCACGCCGGCACTGGCCGGATCGCGGGTCAGCAGCGCCAGGCCGGCGGCGCTGTCGCCCAGCGTGCCGGCGAGCCACAGCTGATCGCCCGGCCGTCCGCCCCGCCGGTCAGGCGCCAGGCTGTCCACCCGGCCGACGACCGTCAGGCCAAGCACTCGCGGAGCGCCATGGGGGAGCGCGATGGTGTCGCCGCCGACCAGCGGCAGACCGTAGCTCTCGCAGGCCGCGGCAAGGCCATCGAGAAAGGCGTTTTCCCATTCGCCGTCGCCCGAGAGCGTGAGGGAAAGCAGCGCGGCGAGCGGCTCCGCGCCCTTGGCGGCCAGATCGGACAGGTTCACCGCGGCCAGCTTCCAGCCGACGGAAGCGGGCGGGTCGGTGGGCAGGTAATGCACACCCTCGGCGATGCTGTCGTGGGTCAGCACCAGGTCGCCGAGCACCGCCACATCGTCGAGCAGCCCGCGCGCGGCAGGATCGGTCGCGATGCGCCGCAGCTGGGGGAGGATGGCGGATTCGGAAGTCATCGGTCTAGCTTACCGCCATTGCGGGCGGAGCGAAGCCACTCACTTCTCGCTCCGCCGCGAGACGGCGCTCAATCGCCGCGCCCGTGGCTCGCAAGCGCCAGATTAGCGCCGCGCTTCCTTGGCGATGTTGTCGAGCAGGCCGTTCACGAACGCCACTTCCTTCTTGTCGAAGAAGGCGTGCGCAACGTCGAGATATTCGCTGATGACGCTGCCGACGGGCACATCGGCGCGGGCGATGAGCTCGTAGGTGCCGGCACGCAGGATGGCGCGCATCGGGCGGTCGAGCCGGTCGAGCTTCCACCCCTCGGCCAGCTTGCCTTCCACCAGCCCGTCGATCTCGGTCCGGCGGGCGTCGACGCCGCGCACGATGTCGTTGAAGAAGTCGACCTCGGCGTCGGCCAGCTCGTCGCCGTCGATGGTCTCGCCCAACCGGTGCTGGTGGAATTCGTGCAGTAGCTGCGGGAGCGGCTTGGGCTCCATCTCTTGCTGGTAGAGCGCCTGAACGGCGGCGAGCCTCGCGGCGGAGCGCGAGCGGGAGCGGGTTGGAGCGGCCATGAGGCGGGCGCCTATGCCCGTTCGGGCTCGTTAAGGAAAGTCTCGAGGGCGCCTGCCACCGCTTGCGGCTTCTCCCACGGGACGAAGTGACCGGCATCTTCGACCCGCACGACGCGCAGGTCCTCGACCAGCGTATCGAGACCATCGAGCTGGAGCGGCAGTAGCGCCTTGTCCTTCATGCCCCAGACCACCAGCGTCGGCACCGTCACCCTGGGAAAGGCCCGAAGCAGGAAGTCCGGCAGGGGCACGGTGACGCTGGGCGGCGGGACCACCACGGCCGCGCCGCGATACCAGTTGAGCATGGAGGTGAAGACGCCCGGCTGGCTCCATTCCTCGATATATTCGGCGCGCTCCTCCGGGCTGATGAGCGCAAGGTCGACGTGATTGCCGAAGCTCTTGTCGAAGAAGGTTTCCCAGCCCATCGCCTCGACCGCAGCCTCGAAGCCCGGCGTGCGGAAGGCGGTGATATACTGGCTGGCCGCGCGCTGGTCGGCGTCCTCGATCAGGCTCTTCTGGAAGATGACGGGGTGCGGCGCGTTGATGATGGCGAGGCGGGTCAGCCGCGGATCGCCCTTCAGCGCCGCGGCCCAGCTGACCGCGCCGCCCCAGTCGTGCCCGACCAGGCAGAAGTCGTCGAGGCCGAGCCGGTCGACCAGCGCGAACAGATCGGCGACGATCTTGTCGGTGGCGTATTCGCTCTTGTCCTGCGGCGCGTCCGATCCGGCAAATCCGCGCTGGTCGGGCATGATCAGCCGGTACTTGCCTTCCAGCAGCGGGACCATGCCACGCCAGGTCCGGTGGCTCTCGGGAAAGCCGTGCAGCAGGATGATCGCAGGCCCGTCCTCCGGGCCCGCGAAGGCGACGTTCAGCGTGACGCCGGTCGGCAGCGGGATCTTCTCGAAGCGCACATCAGCCTCCGTCGTTGCGAACTCGGTGAAGCAATCCAGTTCCCGGGGCTGCCGTCAAGACGAGTGGCTCGCGGGGTCTCCTCCCTGCCCAGCCGCACCTACCAGACTCTCCTGCCATACAGGTAACCGCCTCGGCCCTGAACAGACAGTTCAGCCGAGCATCTGAGCTCGCCTGGAACGCCCTCCGCTGCTCGTCCGCAGCGCATGGGGGGGCTGATACTGGACGACCGCCAGAGCAACCTTTAGGGCGCTCGACCGCTTAATTCCCCTTTGCAATCATCGGAGTGACGAGTCCTGGATAGCGAGAAGAAAGAGCATGAGGGTGGCGGCGCGGACCACGGCGGTTCCAGCGGAGAGCCAGCGGGCGATCATCTCGACGACGGCAGCATTTCCCTGACTGGCCAACACCAGCGTCGGCACTGGCGTGAAAGTACGATTTCCGATGACGATCTTCAGGATCGGGGCGGCGTGTTTTTCGCCGCCGTGGAAATGACTCGAATGCCGATGATCCTCACGGATCCGCGGCAGCACGACAATCCGGTGGTGTTCGCCAACAAGGCGTTTCTCGATCTGACCGGATATGAGGAGAAGGAAGTTCTCGGCCGCAACTGCCGCTTCCTGCAAGGGCCGCGAACGGATCAGGAGCATGTCCGCGAGCTTCGCGAAGCTATCAACCGCGGTCAGGCGGTCAGCCTCGAAATCCTCAACTACAAGAGGAACGGCACACCGTTCTGGAATGCCGTCTTCATTGGCCCGGTTCACGACACGAACGGGCAGTTGTTGTATTTCTTCGCGTCCCAGCTGGATGTCACGCGGCGCCGGGAATCCGAGGACGCCCGTCGGCACAGCCAGAAGATGGAGGCGATCGGGCAGCTGACCGCCGGGTTGGCGCACGACTTCAACAACTTGCTCCAAGTTGTCGCTGGCAATCACGAGCTGCTGGAGCTCGACCTCGTTGAGCCGAAGGCCAGGCGGCGGCTGGAGATTGCCCAGCAGGCGACCGAGCGGGCTGCCCGCCTGACCAAACAATTGCTGGCCTTTGCCCGCAAGACGAGACTCAATCCCTCGCGCCTCGATCTATCCAAGACTATTTCGACCTTCGCCGACCTGCTTGAAACGACGCTGGGTTCGCAGATCGACCTGCGGCTCGACCTGCTCCGGCGCATGCCCGAGGCAATGATCGACGAAAGCCAGCTGGAGACGGCCCTCCTGAATATCCTCGCCAATAGCCGCGATGCGCTTGGACGAGGCGGCACGGTGACGATCTCCACCTCTACTCGGCACCTCAACGGCGATTCCGCCGCCTTGGGACTTCCACCCGGCGACTATTGCATGCTTGAGGTCAGAGACGATGGTGCCGGGATGAGCGAGGCGGTGCGAGCTCGTGCGATCGAGCCCTTCTACACCACCAAGTCAGTCGGCAAGGGAACGGGCCTCGGCCTCGCCATGGTCGATGGCTTCGTCCAGCAATCGCGCGGCCGGATGGAAATCGACAGCGTCGAAGGGGAAGGCACGACCGTCCGCCTGCTATTCCCGGTCGCCGGTCCGGAAGAAGCGGGTGTTGGAGACAACCGCCGTCTCGAAGCTCCCCTGGCGCACCTCGACAAGGGCTCGGGGACGATCCTGCTGGTCGAGGACAATGACGAGGTCAGGCGCCTCGCGCATGATCACCTCGTGGAGGCCGGATATGTTGTTCACGTCGCCAGCAGTGGAGACGACGCGCTGGATCGACTCGACCAGCTGAACTGGGAGATCGATCTTCTGTTCACTGACCTCATCATGCCCGGCCAGACGAATGGCCTGGCATTGGCAGAGCTGGTGCGGTCCAGGGCGCCCGGCGTGAGGATCTTGCTCGCAACCGGCTACACCGAGGACCTGGTCGGCGAAGCCAAGGCCAATGGCGCGGATGTGCTCGGCAAGCCTTACCGCAAGAGCGAGCTGCTAAGTCGAGTCGGCGTCGCCATCGCTCGCAACAATGAAGAGCCGCGCCGCGTAGCGTCGGAATTCGGCGCCGCGGAGGCCTGAGCCGCGAATGGGTGGAAAGCCGTGAGGTGATGTCGGAGCCGCTTGCGCGGTTGCGGCCAGTGTCCGCGGACGTTCGGACCAGCTGGGCTCAGGGATAGCTGACGGTCAGCGGAACTTCGGGGAGGGGAATCCACTCGTCGTCGTCTCCGGGCGGAAGCGCGAACTCGCCCGCGCGCCAGGCGCGCTTGGCTTCGTTCAACCGCTCGCGGCTGGAGCTGACGAAATTCCACCAGACGAGGCGCTCGCCATCCATCGGCTCACCGCCGCACAGCATCAGCCGCGCGCCGCCTTGGGAGCGAAGGACAGGGCGGTGCCCGGGAGCGAGGAGGACGAGGTGCTGGGCGGTGAGCGGCAGGCCGTCCACCGTCGCATCGCCGTCGAGCAGGTAAAGAGCGCGCTCGTCGGCTTCCTTGTCGATCTCGATCGACGCGCCCGGTGAGAGGTGGAGCGCGGCATAGAGGGTCGCGCTGTGCTGGGTGACGGGCGAGCGGGCGCCGAACGCCTCGCCCATGATGAGGTTGAGGCGAACGCCGTCGCCCTCGATCCATGGCAGGCGGTCGGCGGGCACATGCTCGAACGCGGGGTCGAGCTCTTCCTTGGCGCGTGGCAGCGCGAGCCAGGTCTGGATGCCGTCGAGCACCGGGCCGGCGGCGCGCTGGTCGGCGGGCGAGCGCTCGGAATGGGAGATGCCCTTGCCGGCGGTCATCAGATTGACCGCGCCCGGCTCAATCCGCTGGATGGTGCCGACGCTGTCCCGGTGCTGGATGGCGCCTTCGAACAAATAGGTGACGGTCGCCAGATTGATGTGCGGGTGGGGGCGCACGTCGATGCCCTCGCCGATGCCCAGCCGGGCCGGGCCCATCTGGTCGAAGAAGATGAAGGGGCCGACCATGGTCCGCTGCTTGTGCGGCAGGGTGCGGTGTACCTTGAAGCCTCCGAGGTCGTGGGACACCGGGGCGAGATCGAGCAGGATCGGAGGGCCTTCCATGGCTCACGCGATAGCAGAGCTATTCCCCGGGCGCGACCGCGCGGATGGTCAGGGCATGCACCCGTGCGTCCATCAGTTCGCCGAGTGCGCGGTAGACCAGCCGCTGGCGCGCGACCCGGTTCTGGCCGGCGAAGGCGGCGCTTTCGATCAGCAGGCTGAAGTGCGACTCGCCTTCCGGGTTATGGCCCGAGTGGCCGTGATGCTTGGCACTGTCATCGGTCAGCTCCAGCCGCGGTGGGTGGAGTGCTTCCGTCAGACGGCGCGTGATTTCCCGTGCGACCGGGCCCGTGAAGTCTCCGTTCATCGGACCTATATAGGCCGGCTGACACTAAGAGGCAGGTGTGGCGTCACGTAGTCCCAAATTTCATGGCCGGGTCGAAGGTGCGGCGGATCGCTGCGCCATCCCCGGCTGCAACCATCCCGGCGAGTTCAAGGCGCCGCTGACCGAGCCCAGCTTCGATGGGCCCGGCCAGTGGCGCTGGCTGTGCCTCGACCATGTCCGCGAGCATAACAGCGGCTACAATTTCTTCTCCGGCATGAGCATGGAGGAGATTGAAGCGGCGCAGTCGCCGATGGCCGGCTGGGACCGGCAGACGCGGGCGTTCGCCCATGTCGGCGGCGGCGATCCGGCGCCCGCCTGGAGCGACTTCAAGGACCCGCTGGACGCCATCGCCGGTCGCTTCCGGGCGCGGGGCGGTGCTGCGCCGAGCGCGGCGCCGACGCGGTTCAGCCGCGACGAGCAGGGCGCACTGTCGGTGCTGGGGCTGGGCGACGACACCAGCCTCAATGCCGTCCGCCAGCGATATTCGGAGCTGGTGCGCAAATACCATCCGGACCGCAATGGTGGTGACCGGCGGCACGAGGGCAAGCTCCGCAACGTGATCGACGCCTGGCAGACGCTGCGGAAGGCACCGGCCTTCGCCTAGTCCCGGTCAGGGGCTCCGAGTGGAAAATAATGGCGGAACGGCCGGGCCTGCTCGACGGCACGGCTGACCGCCGGATGGGCGAGCAGGCGCTGGCGATAGCGGGCAAGGCGCGGGCGGCGGTCGCCGATCGGCTCGACCCAGTCGGCGTAGAAGAGTGCGGGCGCGGCGGCGCAGTCGGCCATGGTGAAGGCCTCGCCCGCGGCCCAGCCGTCCTCGGCCAGGTTGCGGTCCAGCCAGTCGTAGGCGGCACGCAGCTTGGTCATGGCCTGCTCGACACCGTAGGGATCGCGCTGGTCCTCGGGACGGAGGATGTTGCCGACCGGCACCGTCGCCTTGTCCATCACGCGCTGGTCGAACACCCGATCGAGGAAGCGCACCCGAAGGCCGGCGTCGCCGTCGGGGATCCACTGGTTCGGGCCGGGATGGTGGCGGGCAAGATGCTCGATGATGATCGAGCTTTCAGCGATGACCTCGCCATCGTCGACCAGCACCGGGAATTGGCCGAAGGGCGCGAGGGTGGCGAACTCGGGCCCATGTTGCTCGACCGAGCGGAACTCGAATTCGGTGCCGTCGGCGTAGAGCGGGATCAGCGCTTTCCAGGTGTAGCTGCTGAATTCGTGGCCATAGAGGATCAGATTCACCACGTACCTGCCTTTATCCTGGCCTGACGTTCCGCCTCGGCCGCGCTGGTGCTCAAGGGGCCGATGTCCTGCAGCACGACGGGACCGGCGGGCTCGTAGGTGGCGACGATGCAGCCTTTGGACCCGACCTGGTGGTCGACCATCCGCATCGTGGCCGGCGCGGTGCCCTCGCCGAACCAGCGCTTGCCCGAGCCGATCACCACCGGCGCAGTCATCAGGGTCAGCCGGTCGATCAGGCCGGCGGCGAGCAGCGGCGGGTAAAGCGTCGTGCTGCCCTGGATGACGAGGTCCGGGCCGTCGCCCTGCTTGAGCGCGCGGATCGCGTCCACGCCACTCACCCGCTCGCTGTTCTGCCAGTCGAGCGGCTGGCTGCCGCGGGTCACCACATATTTGGTGCAGCGGTCGAACGCCTCGCCCAGCGGCTTCATCTCGCCTTCGACATAGGGCCAGTAGGCCGCGAAGATGTCGTAGGTTCGGCGGCCGAGCAGCAGGTCGTAGGGTCGGCCGAAGACTGCGCCGACGGTGGCGTCGATCGCCTCGTCGCCGACCGCGGCTAGCCAGCCTTCCTGGGTGAAGCCGCCGGTCGAATCCTCACTGGTGCCGCCCGGCGCCTGCATGACCCCGTCGAGGCTGACGAAGGCCGCGCCGATGATCCTACGCATGGGCCGGCTCACCACGGCGCGCGGCTTCGATCGCGCCATGGTCGATCTTTTGCATGGTCATCATGGCCGCGAAGACGCGCTTGGCGACGGCGGGGTCGGGATCGCTGTTGCCTTCCAGCAGGATGCGCGGGGTGATCTGCCACGAGAAGCCCCAGCGATCGGTACACCAGCCGCAATCCTGCGCCTGGCCGCCCTTGCCGGTGATCGCGTTCCAATAGCGGTCGGTCTCGTCCTGGGTCTCGGTCACGACCATGAAGCTGATCGCCATGTTCGGCTTGAAGTTGGGCCCGCCGTTCAGGCCGACGAACGGCCGGCCGAGCACGGTGAAGTTGACCACCAATTCGTCACCCTTGGCGCCGCCCGGGTAGTCGCCAGGTGCCTTCATGGGATTGCCGACATGGCTGTCGGGGAAGGTGGCGGCGTAGAACTCGGCCGCCTTGCGCGCTTCGCCATGGTCGAACCACAGGCAGGTGGTGAGCTTGTCGGTCATGCCGCCGCTCCTTCCTTGCGCGGGCCGACGATCCCGAAGGCCGCGCCGTGCGGATCGGTGGCCATGACGGTATATTCGCCGCCCGGAATCTGGTGCGGTCCGGCGATCACGGTTCCGCCGCCTTCGTTCAGCGCAGCGGTGGCACGGTCGATGTCATCGACCCCGAGGAAGTAGGTCCAGCGGCTCGCCGGAACGTGCGGCATCAGGCCCATGACCGCGCCGAAGCGCACGTCCCCGTGGTAGAGAAAGCGGTAGGGTCCGGCTGGCCCCATGTCGAACGCGCCCTCCTGCCGCCAGCCGAAATGCTGACTGTAGAAGTCGAGCGCGCGGTCGGAATCACTGCTCGACAGCTCGTTCCAGCGGACGTGCTGGGGCTGGTCGACCGAAAAGACGTCGCTGGTCGCGTCGGCCTGACCGGCCGGGGCCTCGGGCTTCATCAGGTACATCGGGGCGCCGGTCGGGTCGGCGATCATCGCCATCCGGCCGATGCCCGGCACCGACCAGGGCGGCATGATCGTCGAGGCGCCATCCGCCGCCGCACCAGCGACCGCCTGATCCACGTCGTCGACGAAGAGATATCCGAGCCACGCCGGCCGCGCGCCATGCTCCTGCATGGCCGAGTCCAGGCGCAGCACGCCACCGGCATTGCCGCCGTCCGATCGCCGGATCATGCGATAGTCCAAGTCACCGGCCGGCTGCGGCTCGATGTCCCAGCCGACCACCGCGTCATAGAACGCCTTCGACGCATCGGGATCGGGGCTCATCAGCTCATACCAGATGAAGCTGCCAGCAGGATTAGCCATTGCCTTTCTCCAATACGACGATCGGTTCGAAGCCGCCGAAGATCATCCTTTTGCCGTCGAACGGCACGGGGATCGCCATCAGGTCTTCATTCTCCATCATCTTGGCGAAGGCCCTGTCGCGCGTGGCCTTGTCGGGCCATTCGATCCACGAAAAGCAGGCGGTCTCCCCCTCCTGCGTGGCGACCGAGCGGTAGAAGTCGGTCTGCTTGCCCTCCGGCACGTCCTCCGGCCAGCATTCGACGATGCGCAGCGCGCCCTCGTTGATCAGCAACTGGTCGGCCGCACGAGCATGATCGATGAATGCCTGCTTGTCCGCGAGCTTCACCGGGATCACGAAGCCATCAACATAGGTCATGCCGCATTTCCCTTCGGCTGGTCGGCGTAGAGCGCCAGCTGGTCGGCCAGCGCTTGGCGGAAGGGGGGGCGGGCGATTCCCCGCGCGCGGTAGGCGTCCAGGGTCGGATGCTCGGCCACCGGACCACCCTCGTCGCCCATGATCCGCAGCACGGCAATCATCAGCAGGTCACCGATGGAGAAGCGATCGCCTTCCAGCCACTGCTTGTCGCCCAGCCACTCCGCGACCTTGCCGAGCCGCTTGCCCAGTTCCTCCCTGGCGCTCGGCTTCCTGAGCTTCGCCCATTCCTGGTCCGGGTAGAACGCGCTCAACGCGGCATAACCCATGACGTAGGGCTCGACGCTGTTCAGCGCGGCATAGCTCCACTGGATCGCGCGGGCCCGGGCGACCGGATCGCGGGGCAACAGGCGCTCGTCCTTTTCACCGATGTGCTGGACGATCGCGCCGCTCTCGAACAGCTGGAGATCGCCTTCGCGGTAAGCAGGCACCTGTCCGAACGGCTGCTCGCGCTCATAGCCTGGCGGGATCGGACCGACCGTGCGGACCTGATAGTCGAGCCCCACTTCCTCCAGCGCCCAGCGAACGCGCAGGTCGCGGACCTGGCCGCGCGCGAAGGGCGGGACCCAGCCGAAGGTGGTGATCTCGATGGCGGCGTTTTCAACCAGCGGCATGGTTCAGGCCTCCACCGTTTCGACCGGGTGCGCGCCCTGCTCCGCGAAGGTCGGGTCCATCCACATCGGCTCCCACTGGTGGCCGTCCGGATCTTCGAAATCCCGGCCATACATCGGACCGCCCTTGGTCTGGTCGATCGGGGAAAGGTCCGTCTTTCCACCGGCGGCCTTGGCCGCGTCGGTAATCCGGTCGACCTCCTCCGGGCTGTCGCAGGAAATGCACAGCAGGACCTGGCTGGTGCCATGCGGAGGCGCGATCGGACGCGGGGTGAAGGTCGAATAGAATTGGTGGGTCAGCAGCATGACGGCGATCTCGTCACTAAGCTGCATCATGGCCGCATTCTCGTTCGAGAACTTCGGCTCGTTGCGGAAGCCAAGGGCCTCGTAGAAGGCCTTGGACCGGTCGAGATCGGTCACCGGCAAGTTCACAAAGATCATTCGCGCCATCGGTCCTGCTCCTCCTCAAGCGACTCGGGAATGCTTGAAACATGCCGCGTAAAGTCATAACTGACAACCGTGGAGTTAGAAAAACTAACTAAGTCGCGTCGAAGCGAGCCCAAACGCAGCTATGACGACGCCTGCGGCACGGCCCACGCCCTGGAGTTGATCGGCGAGCGTTGGGCGCTGATCGTGCTGCGGGAGCTCCTGCTCGGGCCGCGCCGCTTTTCCGACTTGCGCGCCGACATTCCCGGGATAAGCGCCAACGTCCTGACCCAGCGTCTCGCCGAGCTGGAGGAGCGCGGCCTGGTTCGCCGCACCCGCTTGCCCCCGCCGGCCGCGCGCGAGGTCTATGAGGCGACCGCTTGGGGCCTGGAGGCAGAGCCGGTGATCCAGGCGCTCGGTCGCTGGGCGGCGCGTTCGCCTCGGCACGACCCGACCTTGCCGTTGTCGGCCGTGTCCATCCTGATGAGCTTCCGCACGATGATCAACGAGCAGCGGGCGAAGGGCGCCGATCTCCGCATCGGCTTCCGCTTCGGGGCGGAGACCTTCACCGCGCGGGTGAAGAAGGGCCGCATCAAGGTCGCGCGGGGCCCGATGGACGATTGCGACGGGATCATCACCGCCAAGCCGACGGAGCTCGCCGGAGTGGTCTATGGCGGTGCGCCGCTGGAGCTGCTGGGGACGGAAGGGAACGAGGCTGCAATACGGCGGTTCGTGACCCTCTTCACCCTGCCGCCGAAGGTTGAGACGCCTTCCGTAGCCAGCTAAGGGCCTCAGCATGGCCGACCTCTCCAACGAAACCCAGATTCCCACGGGCGAGACGCTGATGAGCGCGCCCGACAAGATGCTGAAAGTGCGCGACGCGTTCGGCATCGACAGCGACATGGAGGTCCCGGCTTTCTCGGAGGCCGACGAGCGGGTCCCCGACCTCGACCCCGCTTATGTGTTTGACCCGGACACCACGTTGGCGATCTGCGCCGGCTTTGCCCGCAACCGCCGGGTGATGGTCCAGGGCTATCACGGCACTGGCAAGTCGACCCATATCGAGCAGGTCGCCGCCCGGCTGAAATGGCCGTGCATCCGGATCAACCTCGACGCGCACATCAGCCGCATCGACCTCATTGGCCGCGACGCGATCGTGCTTCGCGACGGCCAGCAGGTGACCGAATTCCGCGAAGGCCTGCTGCCGTGGGCGCTGCAGCATCCGGTGGCCCTGGTGTTCGACGAATATGACGCAGGTCGGCCGGACGTGATGTTCGTGATCCAGCGCGTGCTGGAGGTCGAGGGCAAGCTGACCCTGCTCGACCAGAATCGAGTGATCCGGCCCAACCCCTTTTTCCGCCTGTTCGCCACGACCAACACGATCGGGCTGGGCGATACCACGGGCCTCTATCACGGCACCCAGGCGATCAATCAGGGGCAGATGGACCGCTGGAACATCGTCACCACGCTCAACTATCTGCCGGCGCAGGTCGAGGCGCAGATCGTGCTCGCCAAGTCGGGCGAATATGACAAGGCCGACGGCCGCCAGACGGTGGAACGGATGATCAAGGTCGCCGACCTGTCGCGCCAAGCCTTCATCAATGGCGACATTTCCACCGTGATGAGTCCGCGCACCGTGATCAGCTGGGCGCAGAACGCCTTGATCTTCGGCGATGTCGGCTTCGCCTTCCGGGTGAGCTTCCTCAACAAGTGCGATGAGGCCGAGCGGCCGCTGATCGCCGAGATGTACCAGCGCGTGTTCGGCAAGGACCTGCCGGAGAGCGTGGCCGGCAAGGCTTAGATGGCCGAAACCACGCCGCTCGACCGCTTTCGCCAGGTGCTGGCCGGGGCGGCCCGCGCGATCGCGCAGGACCCGGAGGTGGAGGTCGCCTTCGCTTCCGAGAGCGGCGCTACCGGCGGGCGCGTCGCGCGGGTGGTGTCGCCCGGGCCGGGGCTCAACCCGCGGCTGGTGGCCGAGGCACGGGGCGGTGCTGACGCGGTGGCGCTCAGGCTGCGGCACCATAATGACAAGCTGCACAACGGGCAGGCGCCGTTAGATCCCGAGGCCCGGGCGGTGTTCGACGCCTTGGAGAGCGCGCGGATCGAAGCGCTCGGCGCGCGGGCGATGCCGGGTGTGCGGGAAAATCTCGCGGCGCTCACCGAAAGCCGGGTGCGGACCGACCCGATCACCCGCGCCCGTTCAATGGAAGAAGTTCCGCTGGCGACCGCCCTCAACCTGCTCGCGCGCGAGCGGCTGACCGGTGAGGAACCACCGGCGGCGGCCAATGCCGGCCTGTCGCTGGTGCGTGAGTGGATCGAGGAGCGTGCAGGGGGGGACCTCGACGCCCTGGCGCTCGCATTGGACGATCAGTCGGCCTTCGCTTCACTGGCTCGCAAGCTGCTCGAGGACCTCGAACTCGCCTCGGCCGATGACCGGGCGGAGGAAGAGCCTGACGAGGGCGGCGAGGACGAGCAGGGGGAGGAATCGGGCGAGGACGACAGCGAGAATCCGGAGGACGACCAGAGCCCGTCCGCGGGCGAGATGGAGCAGCGCGCCGAGGAGGAGCAGCAGGAAGCGGAAGACGAGGACGTCTCCGCCGAGGACTCCGAAGATTCGGACTCCATGCCCGGGGAGGAGGGCGACGAGAGCAGCGTCCCGCGTCCGAATCGCCGCTCAACGGAGCCGGAACTGGCTGGGGACTATCGCGCCTTCACCACCCGCTTCGATGAAGTCGTCGAAGCGCCGGACCTGTGCGACGAGGAGGAGCTCAACCGCCTCCGGGCCTACCTCGACCAGCAGATGGGCTCGCTGTCGAGCGTGGTGACGCGCCTCGCCAACCGGCTTCAGCGGCGATTGATGGCGCAACAGGCGCGCAGCTGGGATTTCGACCAGGAGGAGGGGCTGCTGGACGCCGGGCGGCTGGCGCGGGTGATCGTCTCACCGGGCCATTCCCTGAGCTACAAGATCGAGCGCGAGACAGACTTCAAGGATACGGTGGTCAGTCTGCTGATCGACAATTCGGGGTCGATGCGCGGGCGGCCGATCTCCATCGCGGCGATCTGCGCCGACATCCTGGCGCGCACGCTGGAACGTTGCGGGGTGGCGACCGAGGTGCTGGGCTTCACCACCCGGGCCTGGAAGGGCGGGCAGAGCCGCGAATCCTGGCTGAGCGAGGGACGGCCGCCCAACCCGGGACGGCTCAACGACCTTCGGCACATCATCTACAAGCGTGGGGACGAGCCCTATCGCCATTCGCGCCGCAACCTCGGGCTGATGATGCGGGAAGGGCTACTTAAGGAGAATATCGACGGCGAAGCGCTGTTGTGGGCGCATAATCGCCTGATCGCCCGGTCCGAGGAGCGGCGGATCCTGATGGTGATCAGCGACGGCGCTCCGGTCGACGATTCTACGGCCAGCGCGAACGGTGGCGCCTATCTGGAGAAGCATCTTCGGCAGGTGATCGGCTATATCGAGAATCGCTCGCCGGTGGAGTTGGCGGCGATCGGGATCGGCCATGACGTGACGCGCTATTACCGGCGCGCGGTGACCATCATGGATGCCGAACAGCTGGGCGGCGCGCTGGTGGAGCAACTGGCGGCGTTGTTCGATCAGGGCTGAACGGCAGTGCGGAGAAGCAGTGGCCCGGCACGGATATGCTACTGGTGCCGGACCAGCCCTCAAACGCGACGCGAGGGAACTTATACTCCGCCGTGGCCGGCGAATGCGACGGGATGACAGGGGGGAATATCCCGTCCGCAGAAGCACTTATGCCCGCTTCGGCGTTGAACGCGCCTGAACGGAAGGTGCAGCGCAGGTTCAGGTTGCGCCGCCGGATACTGCTGGTCCTGACGGCCGCCGCGATCGCCGTGCTACCGGGTGATGGCGGACAGGAACTCCCCAATCGCAAGCCGCTCCCCGATGCGGTCGCCGCGGTGCGGTTCACGCCCCTGCGGTTGAAGGCCGGGCCGGCACTCGGGCCGGTGCGGCTGCTCGGGGCATGGACCGTGACGTCGCCCGACCGGCGTTTCTTCGGGCTGTCGGCCCTAAGCGTGACGAACACGGGTCTGCTGGCCCAGAACGATTCCGGCGTGGTCATTCGCCTGCCCAGACCAGGCATGGCCGCATCGGCCAGCCTCCACGACCTGCCTGCCGGGCCCGGCTACGCCACCTTCAAGAAGTATCGCGACAGCGAGGGCCTGCTGCGCGCGGCGGATGGCGGCTGGTTCGTCACCTTCGAATACCGCGATTCGCTATGGCACTTCGACCGCGATTTCCGGCGCGGACAGCGGGTGGTGGACCTGCGCGCCATGCACTGGCCGAGGAACGAGGGAGTGGAGGCGCTGGTCGGCGCACCTCGCGGCGGGCTGCTGCTGTTGCCCGAAACGAGGCGAGGGGCGCTGTTGCTGCGGGGCGGCAAGGCGACCTTGCTGCCGCTTGCCGGTCGGACCGGCGGACTATCGGATGCGGTGACGCTGCCTGACGGCCGGATCGTGGTGGCGGTGCGCGAGCTTGGGCTGGGGATCACCAACCGGCTGGCGTGGCTCAAACCCGACGGCCTCGGCTATCGGCTGGAGCCGTTCGCGACGCTGCCGCTGGGCTGGCTCGACAATGTCGAGGGGCTGGCCGCCGAGCCGATGGCGGGTGGTGGCACGCGGCTATGGGCCGTCACGGACAATGACGGCTGGCGGCGGACCGTGCTGCTGGAGATGATATTGCCGCCCGCACCGCGAGCGGCGACGCGTTAGGCGGCCGCAGTCGCCTTCTTCGCCAGCTCACGCTTGAGCTTGCGGGCGGTCGGCGACAGCTTCTCGGCGTTGGTCTTCTCGAGCCAGTTGTCGAGGCCGCCAACATGCTCGACCGAGCGCAGGCCGTGGGTCGAGACGCGCAGCTTGACGCTCTTGCCCAGCGAATCGCTGATCAGCGTGACGTTCTGCAGGTTCGGCAGAAAGGTCCGCTTGGTCTTGTTGTTGGCGTGGGAAACGTTGTTACCCACCTGCCGGCCCTTGCCGGTCAGCTCGCAAACGCGCGACATAATCTGATATCCTGCAAAAATAGAAAGCAGCGCCCAACAAGTGAGCGCCGGATCAGCGGGGGCCACTACAGAAGCGGGGTGACGGCGTCAACCGCGCAACCGCTTGCGCAGGCGAACGTTAAGCCCGCGATACGATCAACCCAAAGGGGCCTGCAAAACATGCGCGGCATCATTCTCATTCTCATTCTGGTGGTGGTGCTGGCGATCGCCGCCTTCGCGACCGGCCTGCTCAACCTTACTCCGACCCAGCCGGGGCAGGTGCCGAGCGTCGCGGCGCAGGACGGCAAGCTGCGGGTCCAGGGCGGGCAGTTGCCCAAGGCCAAGGTCGAGGCGGGCCAGATCGCGGTCGGCCAGGGCGAGGCGACCGTCAGGGTCCCCCGGATCGAGGTCCGGCCAGCGGGGAACCAGCCGGCCGTGCCCACCGACAATGCGGTCAGCAGCAGCAACACGGTCCAGCAGTGACGTTCGCCGGGCTTTGCCGCTAACAAGGCGGCATGGCCTTTCCGTTGCCAATGCCGATGCGCCGCGCGCTGGACCTCGCCGCCGAAGCGGCGCGGGCGGGCGAGGTGCCGGTCGGCGCGGTGGTGAGCCGGGGCGAGACGATCGTCGCGGAAGGGCGCAACATGATGCGCCAGGGCCTCGACCCGACCGCCCATGCCGAGATGGTCGCGATCCGCGCGGCCGCCGCGGCGCTGGGCAGTCCGCGCCTGGACGGCTGCACTTTGTGGGTCAGCCTGGAGCCTTGCGCGATGTGCGCCGGAGCGATCGCCCTGGCGCGGTTCGACGCACTGCGCTTCGCCGCGGAGGACCCGAAGGGCGGCGGGGTCGTGCATGGCGCACGGGTGTTCGCGCAAGACACCTGCCATCACCGGCCCGACGTGCTGGGCGGGCTGGGCGAAGCCGAGGCGGCGGCCCAGCTGCGCGACTTCTTCCTCGCCCGTCGCTGACCCAAACCACCCGGCCGCTTGGCAGGCGGTGCCCTATCCCGTTATGAGTAGCTGACCCAATGAGCGCCCAACTGCTCCCATTTCCCTGGCTCGACCTGGTTTTGATCATCGCGCTGGTGGCGCTGAATGGCGTCCTGTCGATGAGCGAGCTGGCGATCGTGTCGGCGCGCGACGCGCGCCTGAAGGCGCTGGCCAAGGCCGGCAGCGGCGGCGCCCGCACGGCGCTGGCCCTCGCCTCCGACCCGGGGCGCTTCCTGTCCACCGTGCAGACCGGAATCACCCTGATCGGCGTGCTTGCGGGGGCCTATTCCGGCGCCAGCATGGGTGAACCGACGTCGCAGCGGCTGGTGCTGCTGGGGATCGAGCCCGCGCTGGCGCACAAGCTCGGCTTCGGGCTGGTGATCGTGGTCACCACCTTTGTCTCGCTGATCGTCGGCGAGCTGGTGCCCAAGCAATTTGCCCTGCGCAGCCCCGAGCCGATTGCGGTGGTGATGGCCCGGCCGATGTACTGGCTGAGCCGCGCGACGGCGCCGTTCGTCTGGTTCCTCGACAAGACCAGCGGCGCGATCTTCGCCCTGCTCGGACTGAAGCGCGAGAATGAGAACCAGGTCACGGCCGAGGAGCTGCACCTCGTGGTTGCCGAGGCGCAGAGCGCCGGCGTGCTGGAGGAAAGCGAACGGGCAATCATCAGCGGCATCGTCCGGCTGGCTGACCGGCCGGTGCGCGAAGTGATGACGCCCCGCACGGAGATCGACTGGATCGACATCAACAGCACCCCCGAGGAACTGCGCGAGGCGCTGAAGGACACGCCGCACAGCCGTCTGCCGGTGGCGGAAGGGTCGGTCGAGAAGATTGTCGGGGTGGTGCAGACCCGCGACCTGCTCGACGCGGCGTTAGATGGGCGCCCGCTCGACCTCAGGCAGCTTTCCCGCAAGGCGCCGGTCATTCCGGACGTGATGGACGCGATGGATGCGCTGACCGTGCTGCGTTCGGCTGAGGTGCCGCTGGCGCTGGTGCATGACGAATATGGTCACCTCGACGGCATCTGCACGCCCGGTTCGCTGCTGGCGGCGCTGGCGGGCGCCTTCCGCTCGGACGGGGAGGACGACGATCCTCCGGCGGTGGAGCGGGACGATGGCAGCTGGCTGTTGTCGGGAGCGGCCAACGCCGACCTGCTGGAGGACCGGCTTGGCCTCAACATGCCGGCCGAGCGCGACTATTCGACGGTGGCGGGATTTGCCCTGTCGGTGCTCAAGCGGCTGCCGACGACCGGCGAGACCTTCGAACACCTCGGCTGGAAGTTCGAGATCGTCGACATGGACGGCCGCAAGATCGACAAGCTGATCGCCACCGGGCCCAAGCGGAAGCGCGAAGTCGAGGAAGAAGAGGCCTAGCTACTCCCCCCGGTCAGGGGGAGTAGCGGGCTGATTTCAGAGCTTGCCGAAGCTTGCCTCATAGCCGGCCTGGTCGCCGCGGGCGAGGAAGGCGGCCTGCTCGACGATCCGGTCACGCACCAGGCGGCCCTTGAAGGCGCCCAGCTCGGCATCGATCCGTTCGACATCCGACGGCGTCAAGGCGGCGATCTGCGCGTAGGTCATCAGCCCCTGGCTGTTGAGGATCGCGGCCAGCTTGGGACCGACGCCCTTCATCCGCTGCAGATCGTCCGGCTGCTCGCCTTCGGGAAGGTTCGCGTGGACGCGGGTGCCGATGACCTGGCCGACCACGTCGCTGGTGGCCGCCGCGACCTCGTCCACAATGCCTTCGTGACGCGGGGCGGTGCGGACCACCTGGGGCGGGATGTCATGCTGGGGGGTGATCGCCGGCTGCTGGCGCATGTGCGCGCGCACCGGCTCCTCTTCACGGCTCAAGGTCACCTTCTGCCTGGGGCGGAAGATCAGGATGCCGACAATCAGTCCGATCGCGACCGCGACCACGAACACCGGCCAGTAAGTGGCCCACAATTCACTCATTCCAACCTCGTGTCTGATGACGGAAAATCTTGTACGCGACCCAGGCGACGCCGAGGCCAGTGGCATAGCCGGCCAGCCCGAGCAGCGCGGCTTCGAGGAACAACGGCATCAGCTCTTGTCCGGAATGGCGACGACGGGCGGCGCCAGCACGTTTTCGGGCGGCGGTCCGGGCGGCAGCTTGGTTTCCACCGGCAGGCTGTTCGGGTCCCACTCGACCCTGGCGACGCCGGGCAGCGCCGCCATTCCCTCGGCCAGCAGGCCCCGCTGGAAGTCGTCGGCCGGGCCCGAAAGGATCAGGGTCCGGCTCATCGGTGTTTCGGCCAGGTGCGCCTGGATCTGGCTCATGTCGTTGACGTCGAGAAGCCGCCGCGCATGACCTTCGATGTCGGCCTTGAGCCGCGCGGCCGCACCTAGCGGGCCGTGAAAGAGTTCGGCGACCGCCAGGGTCGCCACGGCGCCGAGGATGAGGGGCTGGACCTTGCTCATGCGCTGGTCCGCGCCAGTTCGCGCCAGCCGATGTCACGGCGGTGGAAGCCGTCGGCGAAATCGATGGCATCGACGCCGCGATAGGCACGGGCGCGGGCCTCGGCCAGCGTCCGGCCAATGGCGGTCACCGCCAGCACCCGCCCGCCCGTGGCAAGCAGCGCGCCCGAGCCGTGGCGGGCCGTGCCAGCGTGGAAGACGGTAACGCCGTGCTCGCGTTCGGCGGCTTCGATTCCGTCGATCGTCCCGCCCTTGCGCGGCGTGCCGGGGTAACCCTCGGCGGCGATGACTACCGTAGCCGCCACCGAGTCCTTGAGCCTCGGCGCCTCGATCTCGGCCAGGCGACCGGTGGCCACCGCGTGGAGCAGGGCGGCGACGTCGCCGTCGATGCGCGGCATGATCACCTCGCATTCCGGATCCCCGAAGCGGACATTATATTCGATCAGCTTGGGTCCGTCGGCGGTCAGCATCAGACCAGCATAAAGCACCCCGCTGAAGGGCGTTCCCCGCTCGGCCATGGCGCGAGCGGTCGGACGGACGATCAGGTCCATTGCCGCTTCCTCCAGTTCGGGGGTCAGCACACGGGCGGGAGAATAGGCCCCCATGCCGCCGGTATTGGGGCCGGTGTCGCCTTCGCCGACGCGCTTGTGGTCCTGCGCGCTGGCCAGGAAAATGGCGGTGTCGCCGTCGACCAGCGCAAACAGGCTGGCTTCCTCGCCGTCGAGGAATTCCTCGATCACCAGCGGCCCGTCGCCGGCCACGCGGATGGCGGCCTCGGCATCGTCGCGGCTGAAGGCGACGGTGACGCCCTTGCCGGCGGCGAGGCCGTCGGCCTTGACCACGACCGGCAGGCCAAAGCGGTCGAGCGCGTCCAGCGCCTCGGTCATCCGATCGGTGCGGACATAATCGGCGGTCGGGATGCCCTCGCTCGCGCACAGGTCCTTGGTGAAGCCCTTGCTGCCCTCCAGAGCGGCGGCGGCGGCGTTGGGCCCGAACACGGGAATGCCCGCGGCACGGCAGGCGTCGGCGACTCCGGCGACGAGCGGCGCCTCGGGTCCGACCACGATCAGGCCGATGCCCTCGCGCTTGGCCAAAGAGACCACCATATCCGGGTCGGTGGGATCGATCGCGACGCAGTCGGCCCAGCGGGCGATGCCGGGATTACCCGGTGCCGCCAGCAGCTTGCCGCAGCTGGGGCTTTGCCGCATTGCCCACGCAAGCGCATCCTCGCGTCCGCCCGAACCCAGCAGAAGAATGTCGATGGACCCCGTCACCGCAGGCCTCCTAGCCCAGCAAGCCCCCGGCGACAATTCGCCCCCGATGACGGTCGGCGAGCTGGCCGGCGCGGTGAAGCGCGCGGTGGAGAGCGGCTTTGGCCGGGTGCGGGTGCGCGGTGAGATCAGCGGGTGGAAGCGGCACAGTTCCGGCCACTGCTATTTCACCCTGAAGGACGACGCCGCGTGCATCGATGCGGTGATCTGGCGGACCTCGGCCGGAACGCTGGCTTTCCGCCCCGAGGACGGGGCCGAGGTCATCGCAACCGGCAAGATGACGACCTACCCCGGCCGGTCGAAATATCAGATCGTCGTCGACCGGATGGAGCTGGCCGGCGAAGGCGCACTGATGGCCCTGCTCGACAAGCGTCGCCGGGCGCTGGCCGCCGAGGGACTATTCGACGCCACTCGCAAGCGTCGGCTGCCGTTCCTTCCGCGCACCATTGGGGTAGTCACCAGCCCGACCGGCGCGGTCATTCGCGATATTCTCCACCGGCTGGCCGATCGCTGCCCGACCCACGTCATTCTCTGGCCGGTGCCGGTGCAGGGAGAGGGGGCGGCGGCCAAGGTCGCCGCCGCCATCCGCGGCTTCGCCAGGCTGGACACTCCACCGGACCTGCTGATCGTCGCGCGGGGTGGCGGCTCGATTGAGGACCTGTGGGCCTTCAACGAGGAAGAGGTGGTCCGCGCCGCGGCCGAATCGCCGATCCCGCTGATCAGCGCGGTCGGCCATGAGACCGACACCACGCTGATCGACCATGCCGCCGACCTGCGCGCGCCCACGCCCACCGCCGCGGCCGAGCTGGCCGTGCCGGTCCGGGCCGAGCTGGCGGCGCAGCTGGATGAACTGATGGCCCGCAAGCGGCGCTGCCTGATGAAGCGGGCGGACGACGCGCGCGAGCGGCTGGCGCTGACCTCCTGCCGCTGGCCCGAGCCCGCTGCGCTGCTTGGTCCTAGGCGCCAGCGGCTGGATGAGATTGGCGACCGGCTGCCGCGCGCGCTCGCCGCGCGCACCCACAAGGCCGAGGCGGCGATGAACCGGGTAACGCCCTTGCTTCGCCGGAGCCTGCTCGACAGCCGGATCGAGCGCCTGTCGGACAAGCTCGCGGCCGTTTGGAAGACTGCCGAGCTGGTTCACCCCGACCGCCCGCTGTCACGCGGCTTCGCGCGGGTGACGGACCGGTCGGGGCACACGCTGATCCACGCCTCGCAAGCGCAAGCAGCGGGGGCGCTGACCCTGCGCTTCGGTGATGGCACGGTGGACGTGGTCACGTCCGACGACGCCACCGCCTCTCCCTCTCCACCCCCGCGCAAGGTTGAGCGGAAGGCGCGCTCTTCCTATGTGACCCCCCAGCCCGGATTGTTCGACGGCGAGGACTAGGACCTACGATGCTCATGCAAGGCGGCGGCCGCGAGGCCCGCATCCACTATCTCGCCGGCACCTTTCGAGTCCTCTCCGACGGCGATCATGTGAAATGCGCGGTCACCGGCGCGCGCATTCCGCTCGACAATCTGCGCTACTGGAGCGTTGCGCGGCAGGAGGCCTATGCCGACGCCGCCGCCAGCCTCGCCGCGGAGGATCGCGCCAAGGGGCGCTAGCCCCGGGGTACCGCCACGTCGAAGGCGACCGTCAGGCGCTCGCCAGACGTGAAGGGCACCGTGCCGTGCCACATGGTCGAGGGAAACAGGACCAGCCGCCCCGGACGCGGTTCGATGACCCGCGTCGGCCCTAGCGCCAGCCCCAGCGACTGCTGCGGTTGCCCGAGCGTCAGCCAGCCCGCCTGTCCGTCCTGTCCGAGGCTTTCCGGTAGCGCCACGTAAAGCGCCGAGCTGAACCACCCTTCCGGGTGGACATGCTCCTCGTGGAAACCGCCTCCCGCCAGCCGTACCGACCAGCTTCCGGCAAAACGGATCGGACGGTGCCGCGCATGCCGTAGCTGTGGGTGCGCCGGGTCGATCGCGGGCAGCTGTGCCCGGTGCCGCTCCACCGCGCCGACCAGTGCCTGCCGCAACTGCTGCACGATCGGGTCGGCCCGCAGGAGCAGGTGCGCGTCGGTCTGCGTGCCGCCGCGGACCGACTGCTCCAGCGGTTGCCGGACCTGCCGGTGAAGACCGCGCAGGAAGGCTGCCAGCTCCTCGAGCGGCGGCAGCTGCTCACCAAGGTCATAGACGCCGACCAGCTCAGGCGGCTCGAGCCATGTCGCGCGAGGGTCGCCGAGCAACCGCCAGGCAAGCCCGAAGTAAGGATAGAGGGCCTCGGCGCCGGCCGGGCCGTCCAGCATGGAGTGTAGCTGCAGGACCTGCTCCGGCTGCCCGGTCCGCAGCCAGTGGCGGCAGATGAAGATGGCGCTGGCCAGGTCGGGCAGCGGGCCGAAGGAGCGGAACAGGGCATCGGCGGCCGCAGTCTCCCCCAGTTCGCTGAGGATGCCCGCCTCGTTCCAGGCCAGTGCGGTGTCGCCGGGGAACCGCTGCCGGGCCGAGCGGACCACGTCAAGCGCGCGCGGCCAGCTCTTGGATTGCATGGCCACCGCCAGCCATTGTTGCCACAGGGCCAGGTCGGCCGGTCGATGCCCGACCGCCGCTGCGATGGCGGCGTCGGGCGCCCCATCCAGTCCGGCAGTGGCGGTCAGGCGGCTGACCAGCCAGTAGCCGGCCAGCCAGTCAGGCCGATCGGACAGGCGCCCCTTGGCCAGCGCCAGCGCCGCGCCCGGTCCGTCTTCCGCTGCGACCGCGGCCACCAGCCCCTGCGCAACGGCGTCATCCCCGGGGGCGAGCGCCAGCGCCCGCTCGAAATCGGGACGGGACCGCAGGCCCGCTTCGTAGCGGCACTGCGCCAGTCCCTGCTGAATGCGCGCATCGGCGGGAGCGAGCGCGGCGGCCCGGGCCATGGCGGCGACGGCGGGGGCAAGCTGTTCGGCGGCGCGGTGGGACAGTGCCAGACCCTGCCAGCAGGCCGCGTCGTCTGGCCAGCGGTCCACCGCCGTGGTCAACAGCTCGACCGCTTCGTCTTCGCGGCCGCCGCCGAGCAGCGCCAGCCCCCGCGCGGCGGCGCTGGCCGGGTCGGTGGCGTTCATTGGGTTTGTTTACTGGATGCGCTTGACCCGCACCGCCGGCTGGCGGTCGACGCTCAGCATGAAGCTGCCCATCGTGGCGCGGCGGATGACCACCTTGTCGCCGGGGCGCGGCTCGACGGCGATCACGTTGCTGTCGATCTGGCTCCAGCGACCGTCATCCTGAAGCACGAAGACATAGCCGCCATCGCTGTTGCGGCCGACGCCCGCGATCACCCCGTCGAGCTGCTTCACCTCCGTCGACTGGTCGTCATCGAGGATGCCGATGCGGGGCAGGGTGAGCCCGAATAGCGAACGGCGGGTGGAGCGAACCAGCTCCCGATCGACGACGACGAGGTCGCGGCGGGCGATGCCGTCCGCCATCGCACTGGTTTCACGATCGAAGCAGGCCAGCCGCTGCACACTATCGGTTAAGCTCCGACAAGCTAACAGCTTTTGAACTTGGGCCGGAGGCGTTGCGGGTGGCGCTGCTGGCTTGGCCGCCGCCGCTGGAGCAGCAATCGCACCCGCCGCCATCAACATGGCCATCATGTAACCTTGGCGCATCATCCCTCCCCCAACAGCTTGTGATTACTTCCGAAATGCCGCTCAGCCGAGCCCTGAACCTCTGTGGCAAAGATGTGACACCATGACCATCATCGGTGCCAAGCCCCACTGCTCGAATTGCCTCTTAGGATTTGCTTCGCATAGGACGCAACCAGTCGGCAATGCTGTGATTGCCGCCGTCCGCACGTCGTCGCGCCCGCTTCCTGCCGGGGCCTCGAAAGCGAAGGGGAAACATGATGAAGTTCGATTATCGCCAGCGACTGCTCGGCACCACGCTGCTGGTCGGCGCCAGCCTGATCGCCACGCCGGCCTCCGCCCAGACCCAGCCCGCTCCGGGCACCGACACGGGCGGAAGCAACGTGTCGAACCCGACCGGCCCTGCCGAAGCGCAGCCGACCCCGACCACCTCGGCCACCGGCAAGACTGTCGAGTCGGGCCAGGACGTCGTCGTCACCGGCACCCGTATTCCGCAGCCGAACCTTGAGTCGACCGCCCCGGTGACCGTTGTCACCAATCAGGACATCAAGCTCCAGGGCGTCACCAAGGTTGAGGACCTGCTCAACTCGCTGCCGTCCGTGTTCGCGGCGCAGTCGTCGACCCTCGCCAACGGCGCGACCGGCACTGCCACCGTCGACCTTCGCGGCCTCGGCTCCACCCGTACCCTGGTGCTGGTGAACGGCCGCCGCCTGACCCCGGGTGACCCGGGCTCGTCGACCGCCGATCTTAACTTCATCCCGTCCTCGATCATCAAGCGCGTCGAAGTGCTGACCGGTGGTGCCTCGTCGACCTACGGTGCCGACGCGGTCGCCGGCGTCGTCAACTTCATCATGGATACCAACTTCACCGGTATCCGCTTCGACGGCCAGTACAGCCTTTACCAGCACAACAATGGCTCGAAGGTTACGCCGCCGCTGCTCGACGCCCGTGCGCGGACCCTGCCGGGCTACCAGTATCCGAAGGGCAGCGTCGCCGACGGCGGCACCTTCGACGGCACCGTCTCGATCGGTACCGGCTTCGATGACAACCGTGGCCACGCGCTGGCCTATTTCGGTTACCGCAAGGCCAACCCGGTCCTGCAGTCGCGTCGCGACTACAGCGCCTGCACAATCCAGAACGGTGGCAACGCGCTGAGCAACCCGCGTCGTCTCGACCCGGCGGCTCCGCTGCAGTGCGGCGGCTCGCTGACCAGCTACCCGGGCACGGCCGTCTACTTCCCGTCGACGACGTCATCGTCGACCGTCGGGACGTTCGGCCCCGGTGTGCTGAATCAGGGTGCCACGACCCGCTACAACTTCGCTCCGACCAACTACTTCCAGCGGCCGGACGAGCGTTACACCGCGGGCGTGTTCGCGAACTACGAGATTGCGCCGGCCGTGAAGCCGTACCTCGAGTTCATGTTCATGGACGACCGTACGGTTGCTCAGATCGCCCCGTCGGGTGACTTCGGCAACACGCTGACGATCAACTGCGACAACCCGCTGCTGTCGGCCAATCAGCGCAGCCAGCTCTGCAACAGCGGCAACCTGATCACCGGGTTCCTCGGCAACTTCCCGCTGGTCGCCGGCACCAACACGGTCACCCCGGGTGCTGCTCCGATCAACTTCATCAACCCGGTGGTTGGTGCGCTGAACCCGACCTACAACCAGGCCTTCCTGCAGCTGCTTCGTCGTAACGTCGAAGGCGGTCCGCGTCAGAGCGACCTGCAGCACACGTCGTTCCGTGGCGTGCTCGGCACCCGCGGCGACCTGAGCAAGGCGTGGTCGTACGACGCCTACTTCCAGTATGGCCGCACCAACTACAGCCAGGTCTATTCGAACGAGTTCTCCGCTTCCCGTCTGCGCAATGCGCTGGATGCGGTGACGAACCCGGCGACTGGCCAGGTGGTCTGCCGTTCGGTCCTGACCGGCACCGACCCGAACTGCGCGCCCTACGACATCTTCACCGGTGCCGGGCCGAGCACTGCGGCGCTCAACTATCTGACCGCGACGGGCTTCCAAAAGGGCGCCACGTCGGAGCAGGTGGCCAGCGTCAACTTCACCGGCCTGCTCGGTGAATATGGCCTCCGGTCGCCGTGGGCTGAGACGGGGATCGGCGTCAACGTCGGTGCCGAATATCGGAACGAGTCGGTCTACCTGAACACGGACAACGCCTTCCAGACCGGTGACCTCACCGGCCAGGGTGCGCCGACGCTGCCGATCTCGGGTAACTTCCACGTCACCGAGTTCTTCGGCGAAGCCAACGTTCCGATTGTCGAGAAGGGCTTCTTCTACGACCTGTCGCTAAACGGCGGCTATCGTCGGTCGTCCTACAAGACGAGCTCGAACCGGTCGTTCAAGACCAACACCTACAAGCTGGGTGTTGAGTTCGCTCCGATCCGCGACGTCCGCTTCCGTGCGGCCTACAACCGCGCGGTTCGTGCGCCGAACCTTCAGGAGCTGTTCGCTGCCCAGTTCGTCGGCCTCGACGGCACCAGTGACCCGTGCACCGGCGGGCCGATCGCGGCCACCAACTATGGCTGTCTCGCGCAGGGTCTGCGCGTTGGCCAGACGGTGACGGCCAACCCGGCGGCCCAGTATAACGGCCTGCTCGGCGGTAACCCGAACCTGAACCCGGAACGCGCCACCACCAAGACGCTGGGTGTCGTCCTGCAGCCGCGGTTCCTGCCGCGCGCCGCGCTGACGGTCGACTACTTCAACATCAAGGTGAAGAACGCGATCCAGGGCTATGGTGCGGACGCCATCCTGGCGGCCTGCAGCGCCAACACCACGGCGACCACGGTCTCGCCGGTCTGCTCGCTCATCCAGCGCAACCCGGTCAACGGTTCGCTCTGGCTTACCCCGGACGGCTTCGTCCGCGATCTGCCGACCAACGTCGGTGGCGTGAAGACCTCGGGCATCGAAGTGAACGGCAGCTACTCGCAGCCGATCGGTCGCCTCGGCACCCTGTCGGCGAGCCTGGTGGGTACCTACACCAAGGACTTCATCGTCGATAACGGCCTGACGCAGGCTTACGACTGCGCCGGCTTCTATGGTCCGACCTGCGGCAGCCCGCGTCCGGATTGGCGTCACAAGGCTCGCCTGAGCTGGACGATGCGCAATGGCATCGGCATCTCGGCTCAGTGGCGCTACTTCGGTGCGGTCGACATCGAGTATAAGAACTCGAGCTCGACGCTCGCTGGCAACTTCTACAACTTCAACTCGCACATCGGTGCGCAGAGCTACTTCGACCTCGCCCTCACGGCGAACGTCCAGCGTGGCTACAACCTGCGTCTCGGCGTGAACAACTTCCTCGACAAGGATCCGCCGCTGGTCACCTCCGGCTCGGGCACCTTCGGGGGCAGCGCCTGCGCCAGCGTGTTCTGCAGCGGCAATACCTACCCGGGCACCTACGATCCGCTCGGCCGGTACCTCTACGCCGGTGTGACGATCGACTTCTAAGTCGTCGCTTCACTGACGCGAGAAGGGCGGTTGGTTCGCGAGAACCACCGCCCTTTTTCGTTGCCGATCCTTTCCCTTGTGTTCGCTGGCGAAACCGCCAATCTCTGATCGAGCTGATGACCACCGCTACCCTCTCCGATCAGGCGCTGCAGCAAGCCGCCACTCTTGTCCGCCAGGGTCGCTACCAGGACGCGATCGCCGCCGGCGAAGCCGCGCTTGGGCAGCGGTCGGACCCAGTCCTGCATGCGCTGGTCGGCACGGTCGCGCTGCGGATCGGCGATTTCGACCGGGCGGCCGAGCACCTGCATCAGACTCTCTCCGCCCGTCCGGACGATCTCACCGTTCGCGGCAACCTTGCCGAGGCGCTGAGCACCCAGGGGCGCTTCGCCGAATTGCTCGATGCGGTTCCGGCCGAGCGGGCCGCCGCCGACCCGAGCCTTCGGTTGTGGCGCTATCGTGGCCATGCCGCGCAGCAGCTCAACCGCTTCACCGAGGCGCGCGACGCCTACTCCAAGGTCGTCGCCGCCGATCCAGCGGACTGGTCGAGCTGGAACAACCTTGGAACCTCGCTCAACGCGCTAGGCGAGCATGAAGCCGCGATCGCCGCGCTCCGCCAGGCCCTCACGCTGGTTCCTGATTCCGCGCCGATCCAGCTCAACCTCTCCGAGGTGCTGATCGACAGCGGTGACGGTGCTGAAGCCGAACGGGTCCTGCTCGCCATGACCGAGCATTTCCCCGACGATCCCAAGCCGTGGACCAGCCTCTACAATCTCTACAAGCTAGCCGGGCATGAAGAGCCGAGCCTTTCGGCCCTGCGCAATGCGGTGGCGCGCGATCCTGCGGACATGGCGCTGACCGCCGACCTTGCCCAGGAGTATGGTTTCCGCAACCAGTTCGACGAGGCGGAGCGCCTGTACGACCGGGTGATTGCCCACCAGCCCACCCTGTTCGCCGCCTATCAGGGTCTCGGCTCGCTGCTGGAGCGCACCAACCGAGAAGGGGAGCTCGACGCCCTGCTGGAGAAGGCTCGGTCCGCCGGGGCACCGGAGCCGGAGATCGGCTTCGTCGAAGCTCTCAAGCGCAAGCGCGAGGGCCGCTTCGAGGAGGCCCTGACCGCGCTCGACGGATCGGCGGAGACCGTTCTGCCTGGGCGGCGCGCGCACGTCCGCGGCCAGCTGCTCGATCGTCTTGGCCGGACGGACGAGGCGTGGGACTCGTTCATGGAAATGAACCAGTATTGGATCGATGATCCAGGCAAGCCGCTCGACCGGGCGGCCCTGTACCGTGCGCAGGTTCGGACGATGAGCGACCTGCTCACGCCGGAATGGGCCGCGAGTTGGACCCGCCACGACCTCCCGCTCGATCGGCCGACGCCGGCCTTCCTGGTGGGCTTTCCGCGCTCCGGCACGACGTTGCTCGACACCATCCTGATGGGCCATCCGGGGGTGCAGGTGCTTGAGGAAGAGCCGTTCATCGCCGAGATCGAGGAGCAGCTCGGAGGACCGGCCGCGTTCCCGACCGTGACCCGGGAGCAGGTCGCCAAGGCGCGTGACACCTATTTCGAGCGGGCGAACAGCGTCGCTCCGCTTCGACCGGGCACGCTGCTGATCGACAAGCAGCCGCTGCACCTCAACAAGGTGCCGGCGATCCTTCGCCTGTTCCCCGACGCCCGCTTCATCCTGGCGCTGCGCCATCCGCTGGACGTTCTGCTGAGCTGCCTGACGACCAATTTCCGCCCGAACCACGGGATGGCAAATTTCCTCGTCCCCGAACTGGCCGCGGAGACGTACGACCTCACCTTCTCGACGTGGGAGAAGAGCCGGGCGGTGTTCAGCCCGCCGGTCCACACCATGGTCTACGAACAGATGGTCGACGATCCGGCGGCGCAGCTTCGCCCACTGGTCGAATGGCTTGGTCTGTCCTGGCAGGATGAACTGCTGGACCATCAGAAGACGGCGAGCAGCCGGGGCCATATCAGCACTGCCAGCTATGCCCAGGTGGTCGAGCCGATCTACACCCGCTCCAAGGGGCGCTGGCATCGCTATGCGCGGCAGCTGGCGCCGATCATCCCGGTGATCCGCCCCTGGGCCGACAAGTTCGGATACTCGGTCGAGCCATGAGCCAGGACGCCGCCGCCCTTACCGCTGAAGCGGACCGGGCAGCGGCAACGGGTAATCTTGTCCGCGCGCACCAGCTGCTTGGCCGGGCGGCCGAGATGGTCGGGAACGACCCGGCGCTGTGGCTGAAATTCGCGGCGGTCAGCCGCGCGCTGCGCAAGCCGCTGGTCGCGCTGGCGGCGGTGCACAAGGCGCTCGAACAAAGCCCGCTCGATTTCACGGCGCTGCTGCTCAAGGCGTCGATCCTCACCACCCAGGAGGATCCGGCCGCTGGTGAAGCGTGGGCGGCGGCCATCTCGCAGAAGCCCGAGGGGGACCTTGCGCCCCCGCTCGCGACCGCGCTCCGCCAGGGGGAGGAGGTGCATGCGCGCTGGCTGGCCGACCGTGAAGCCCGGCTCGCGTCGGCGACGGCCCAGGTCGAAGCGGAAGCGGGTGAGGATGAGCAGGTGCGTATCGCCCGCTTCCGTTCCAACACGCTGCGCAAGACACGGCCGTTCCACTCGACGCCGACGCACTTCAGCTACCCCGGTATCACCGAGCGGGAATATCATCCGCGGTCACGTTTCCCGTGGCTGGCCGAGCTTGAGGCGGCGACCGAGACCATCGCCGACGAACTTCAGACGGTGCTCACCGCCGAGCGCGCGGAGCTGGTGCCCTACATTCAATATGCGGCGCATGAACCACTCGACCAGTGGCGGTCGCTCAACTGGAATCGCGACTGGACCGCGATTCACCTGTTCCGCAACGGCGAGCGGATCGAGAGCAATGCCCGCCACTGCCCCCAAACGCTGGCGCTGCTGGAGCGGTTCGGCCAGCCGCACATCGAGGGTGCCTCGCCCAACGCCATGTTCTCGCTGCTGGCGCCGCATACGGCCATTCCCGCCCATGTCGGCTACAACAACGCGCGGCTGGTCTGCCACTTGCCGCTGGTGGTCCCTCCGGGCTGCTGGTTCCGGGTCGGGGCGGAGACGCGTTTGTGGGAACGCGGCCGCGCCTTCGTGTTCGACGACACCATCGAGCATGAAGCGATGAACCCGAGCGACGACTTGCGCATCGTGCTGATCTTCGACGTCTGGCACCCCGACCTGTCCGCTGCCGAACGGAAGGCCGTCGCGGCCCTGATCGCCTCCGAAGGGGGCGCTGCAGGCGGCCTTTGACGCCCGTCGAAAAGGCGTTGCCTCGAACGGCGGACTGAAGCACCATCCGTCTCGCTTTGTGTCTAGGGAGTATGACGATGATTGGACTTGCCCTCCTTATGATCTTCGGCGCCGATCCGGCACTCACCGGGCCGACCGCATCGGCGACGAGGGAGTCGGTCGATCGGGTCGCTGGCAAGGATCCGAATGAAGTCATCTGCGAGGTTCAGGAAGAGCTCGGCTCGCGGCTCAAGGGCCACAAGGTCTGCGCCACCCGCGCCGAATGGGCGGAGCGCCGGCGTCAGGCCCGGACCGAGGTGGACCTCCAGCAGCAGAACCGTCCGACCAAAGGAAATTGAGCAGCCACCGGCGACATCGAGAGCGGGGCGGATAAGCGATGTACCGGGTGCTTCAGTTGCTGACGGCCGACGAGGTGGCCGAGTGCCGCCGGATCGCGGCCGCTGGAAGCTTTGTCGAAGGACGGATCAGCAATCCGCATAATCGGGCCAAGCAGAACCTCCAGTTGCATGACGGGCAGGCTTACCAGCGCAGCGCCAGCCTGCTGCGCGACGCGATGCTGCGCAGCGCCGAATTCCGCGAATTCTGCTTTCCTGCGCAGCTCGCCCCGCCGCTGCTGACCCGGTACGGACCGGGCATGCACTACGGGATGCATGCCGACGCCGCCTATCTGGAGCTGCCCGGCGGCACCCTGCGCAGCGACATCAGCTGCACCATCTTCCTCAGCGATCTCGACAGCTACGACGGGGGCGCGCTGCACGTCCGCTCGGGCGATCAGGACATTCGCTTCCGCCTGCCGCCGGGCCAGGCCATCCTCTACCCGTCGACCATGCTGCATGAGGTGGAGCCCGTCACGCGGGGTGAGCGGCTGGTGGCGATCACCTTCATCCAGAGCCGTGTCGCCGAGCCGGCCAAGCGCGAGCTGCTGTTTGAGCTGAACGAGGTTGCAGCGCTGGAGGGCCTGACCATGCAGCCGGACAATTACGCCCGGCTGCAGGTCGTTCAGGCCAATCTCCAGAGGTTGTTCGGCGACCAGCCCTAGGGACGTCAGGCCGGCTGCGGCTCGGCCACCGGCTCCAGCTTTAGTCCGCCGTCGTCTTCGTCCGCGCGTACCGTTGAACCGTCGCGGACATCGCCCCTGAGGATGAGGTCGGCCAGCGGGTCCTGCAGATAGCGCTGGACCGCGCGCTTGAGCGGCCGCGCTCCGTACGTCGGATCGTAGCCCACCCGCGCCAGCCAGGCCCGTGCCGCGTCGGTCAGCTCCAGCTTGATCTTGCGATCGGTCAGCAGCTTGCGGAGCCGGTCGACCTGAATGTCGACGATCGGCGCCATGTTCGCCGCCGACAGCCGATGGAACAGGATGATCTCGTCGAGGCGATTGAGGAACTCGGGCCGGAAATGACTGCGGACCACGTCCATCACCTGCGGCTCGGCCTTTTCCACCGACTCGTCGTCCGCAAGGGCGGCGAGATACTGGCTGCCGAGGTTCGACGTCAGGATGATGATCGTGTTGGTGAAGTCGACCGTGCGGCCCTGCCCGTCGGTCAGCCGCCCGTCGTCAAGCACCTGGAGCAGAACGTTGAACACGTCGCCGTGCGCCTTCTCCACCTCGTCGAACAGCACGACCTGATAGGGCCGGCGGCGAACCGCTTCGGTCAGCACACCACCTTCCTCATAGCCGACATAGCCGGGAGGAGCGCCGATCAGCCGGGCGACGGCATGCTTCTCCATGAACTCGCTCATGTCGATGCGGACCATCGCGGTGGGATCGTCGAACAGGAATTCGGCCAGCGCCTTGGTCAGCTCGGTCTTGCCGACGCCGGTCGGACCCAGGAACAGGAAGCTGCCCAGCGGACGATTGGGGTCCTGAAGCCCTGCGCGGGCGCGGCGGACAGCGGTGGAGACGGCCTTCACCGCCTGGTCCTGGCCGATCACGCGCTTGCCGATCAGCTGCTCCATCTGCAGCAATTTGTCGCGTTCGCCTTCCATCATCCGCTCGACCGGAACCCCGGTCCAGCGGCTGACCACGGCGGCGATGTCCTGGTCGGTGACTTCCTCCCGCAGCATGGCGTGCTGGGTGGCGGTGCGCGCCTCCTCCAGCTGCTTTTCCAGGGCCGGGATGCGCCCGTAGGCAAGCTCGCCGGCCTTGGCGAGGTCGCCCCCGCGCTGGGCCTGCTCCAGCTCCAGCCGGGCGGCGTCGAGCTGTTCCTGCACCTTGGAAGCGGCGGCGATCTTCTCCTTCTCCGCGTGCCAGCGCTGGGTCAGTTCGGCCGACTGCTGTTCCAGGTTGCCGAGTTCGGTTTCCAGGTTGCCGAGCCGGTCGCGCGACGCCGCGTCCTTTTCCCGCTTCAGCGCCTCGCGCTCGATCTTGAGCTGCATGATCCGCCGGTCGAGATTCTCGATCTCCTCCGGCTTGCTCTCGACCTCCATCCGGATCCGGCTCGCAGCCTCGTCCATCAGGTCGATCGCCTTGTCCGGCAGGAAGCGGTCGGAGATGTAGCGGTTGCTGAGCGTCGCCGCCGCCACGATCGCCGGGTCGGTGATCGTGATGCCGTGGTGAAGCTCATATTTCTCCTTCAGCCCGCGCAGGATGGAGATGGTGTCCTCGACCGTCGGCTCGCCCACGAACACCGGCTGGAAGCGGCGCTCCAGCGCCGGGTCCTTCTCGACGTGCTTGCGATATTCATCGAGCGTGGTGGCACCGATGCAGTGAAGCTCACCGCGGGCAAGGGCCGGCTTGAGGAGGTTGGAGGCGTCCATCGCGCCTTCGCTCTTCCCGGCTCCCACCAGCGTGTGCATTTCGTCGATGAACAGGATGATCTCGCCCGCTGCGGCCTTCACCTCGTCGAGCACGCCCTTGAGGCGTTCCTCGAACTCACCGCGATACTTCGCGCCGGCGATCAGCGAACCCATGTCGAGGCTGAGCAGCCGGCGGTCCTTGAGGCCATCGGGCACGTCGCCGTTCATCATCCGAATGGCGAGCCCTTCGACGATGGCGGTCTTGCCGACGCCGGGTTCGCCGATCAGCACCGGATTGTTCTTGGTCCGGCGGGCCAGCACCTGGATGGTGCGGCGGATTTCCTCGTCGCGGCCGATGACCGGGTCCAGCTTGCCGTCGCGCGCGGCCTGGGTGAGGTCACGGGCGAACTTCTTCAACGCGTCCAGCCGGTCCTCGGCACCCTGCGTGTCGGCGGTGCGGCCACCCTGGAGCTTGTCGATGGCGGCGTTGAGCGCCAGCGGCCGGACGCCCGCCCGCTCCAGCGCGGTAGCCACGTCCGTGCCCTTGGCCAGCGCCATCGCCAGCAGGATCCGCTGCACGGTGACATAGCTGTCGCCCGCCTTCTTCGCGACCTGCTCGGCCTGGTCCATCAGGCGGATCACGTCGCCGTCGAGCGCGGGCGCGGAGGTCGCGCCCGTTCCGGTGACGGCGGGCACCTTGGCGACCAGCGCATCGGCCTCCCGCTGGGCGGCCTTGGCGTCGCCGCCGGCGGCATTGATCAGTCCGGCGGCCAGCCCCTGCTCATCGTCGAGCAGTGCCTTGAGCAGATGCCCGGGCGTGATCCGCTGGTGGTGTTCCCGCACGGCAATCGTCTGCGCCGCCTGCACGAAGCCCTTGGCGCGGTCGGTGAGTTTCTCGAAATCCATGAAGCTGCTGTCCCCTACGATAGGTGTAAGGTAGTGTTGCCAATCAGCAACACAAGGGTGATCTCAGCGCGGTGCCAGTGGGTCGGGCTGCGGCGTGGTGCCCAGCGGGTCGCTGGCCGGAGCGGTTGTTGGTGGCGCGGCCGGCGGCGCCATTCGCACCACGGGCGAGGGACAGGCGAGGCTGCCGCCATCGTTGCGGCCCCACGTGCGATATTTCCAGCTGTCCACGTGGAAGCGCAGCTTGGCGTAGAAGCCAAGGCCGACATTGTAGCGCGGGCCATTGATTGCATGGGCCGCGCACAGCCTGCTCATCAGGACCCCGCGGTCGATGGGGACCAGCGGCACCAGGTCGATCGCCGACATGGTCATGTGCACGCTTTCGCGCGCGCCGCCGGCGCACTGGTTGAGGATCGGGTTGCGATAGGCGCTGACCGGCTCCACCCGGCCCACGGCGGGGACGACATAGTCGCGGACGAAGCGAAGGGTCTGGACGACGTTGGGCCAGTCACTGACCGGCGGCACTTCGAACGGATCGGCCCCGCACCGGGCCCAGTCGCTGGCGGTGCGCAGCAGTTGCCAGGTCGGCACCACGAAGGCGACCTGATTGTCCATCAGGTAGCGGTGGAAGCTGGAGACCAGGCCCGGCCGCCAGCTTTGCCCCATCACCCAGCGCCGGTAACCGGGCTCATCCTGGCCGGCGATCACATAGTCCCCCGTCGGGTTCCAGATCGAGGGACCGACCTGGAACGGCGGCGCGGTCACCACGGCGGTGGTGGGCTGGGCAAGGGCAAGCAACATGACGGCCAGGGGCATAGGGTCAGCCTAAAGCACCAGCGCCGCTTGAAAAGTGATTAGCGCGGACGCACGTCGCAGGAATGAGCCAGCCCATCCATGTCGACCTGCCCCACACCCTCGGCCGCGAGGAGGCGCAGCGGCGCATCGCCGCCAACATCCACAAGCTGCAGGGTTACATCCCGGGCGGGGCGGAGGTCACCAGCAATTGGGTCGGCAGCCGCCTCGACATGACGGTAGGGGCCATGGGCCAGAGCGTCGATGCCAAGATCGACGTGGAGGAGAAGCTGGTCCGCTGCGTCATCGCCCTGCCCGGACTGCTCGGCATGTTCGCGCGGCCGATCGAGGCGGCATTGAAGGCCAAGGGCAGCGATCTGCTGCTGGAGGACCGGAGGAAGTAGGTACCCTTCGGACCGGCCCTCGCCTTCGCCTTTCGAACCCGTTAGCCTCCGCCCGACAGGAGGCCTCAACCATGCGCCATTTCGCCGTGATCGGCTCCGGACCCGCCGGCTTCTACACCGCCGAGGCGCTGCTCAAGGCCTATGGCGATCAGGCGCGGATCGACATTCTCGACCGGCTGCCGGTGCCTTACGGCCTGATCCGGTTCGGCGTTGCGCCCGACCACCAGTCGATCAAGGCGGTGGCCAAGCGCTACGAGAAGGTGGCGCTGGAAGAGGGCGCTCGCTTCCTCGGCAATGTGCACCTGGGAGCGGACGTCTCGATCGAGGAGATGCTTTCCCTCTACGACGCCGTGGTGCTGGCGACCGGCGCGCCGCATGACCGCCGGCTCGGGATTCCGGGCGACGACCTGCCCGGCGTGCTTGGCTCGGCGGCGTTCGTCGGCTGGTACAATGGCCACCCCGACTTCGCCGACCTTGATCCGCCGCTGGATGGCGCCGCGGCGGCGATCATCGGCAACGGCAATGTCGCGCTGGATGTCGCGCGCATCCTTTCCAAGACGCCCGCCGAATTCGTCGGTTCGGACATCGTTTCCCACGCCTTCGAGGCGCTGGGGCAGAGCGCCATCCGAACCATCAGCATCCTGGGCCGGCGCGGGCCGCAACAGATCGCGATGACTCCCAAGGAGCTTGGCGAGCTCGGCCACCTCGCCGACGCGCAACCCGTGGTGGAGCCCGCCGACCTGCCGCCGGTCGACACGGACGCGGCCCTCGATCCTGGCCAGCGCAAGTCGGTCGGCCACCTCCGCGACTTCGCGGCGGCGGCGGATACGGCCAAGCCCAAGCGGATCCTGTTCGACTTCTTCGCCAGGCCACTGGCCGTCGAGGGTCACGGCCGGGCCGAGCGGCTGGTGGTCGAACGCACCGCGCTTCAGCCGGACGGCACCGCCGAGGGCACGGGTGAGACCTACCTCATCCCCTGTTCGCTGGTGGTGAGCTGCATCGGCTATGCGACCCCCGCGATCCCCGGCGTCCCCTATGACGATCGCCTGGGGCGCTTCCCCAACGAGGGCGGACGTATCGCTGACCGGCTCTACGCCGTCGGCTGGGCGCGGCGGGGACCAACCGGCACCATCGGCACCAACCGGCCCGACGGTTACGAAGTGGCGGAGCAGATCGCCGCGCTGTTTCCGGCAGATGGCGCCGACAGTGGCCGGCGGGGCGGGGAGGGCCTGGACGCGATCCTGAAACTTCGCGGTTGCGACCCGGTCGAATTTCACGACTGGCAGAAGATCGAGGCCGCCGAGGTGGCCGCCGCCCGCGCCGGGGCGCCGCGCGAAAAGCTGGTCCGGGTCGAGCAAATGCTGAAGGTCCGGCACGATTGAGCGGAATTTTTCACCTGCGTTGAACCTTGCTGCGCATGCGGCTCGTTACGGAGGCGATGCAAGGTCTCGTCATTCTCAACCGCGGTGGCGGCAGCGCCGGTGACGATGTCGAACAGCGTGTTTCCGAGGCCCTGCGCTCGGCTGGCCTGACCGCCGAGGTCATCGCCCTTGATGGCGAGGAGTGCGTTCGCCGCGCCACCGCGGCGCGGGACGAGGGCCGGCCGTTCGTGGCCGCGGGCGGCGGCGATGGGACGATCAGCGCAGTTGCCGGTGTGTTGGCCGGGAGCGAGGTGCCGCTTGGGGTGCTGCCGCTTGGCACGCTCAACCATTTCGCCCGCGATCTCGGCGTTCCGACGGAGCTGGAAGAGGCGGTCCGGCTGCTGGGGAGTGACCGCCGCCGCAAGGTCGACGTCGCCGAGGTCAACGGCCGGGTGTTCATCAACAACAGTGCGGTCGGCCTCTATCCACTGATGGTGCTCGATCGTGAGGCCCAGCAGAAACGGCTCGGGCGGTCCAAGAAGCTTGCGATGCTGGTCGCGGGCGCGCGCACGTTGGCACGCTTCCGGCATCACCGGCTGCGCCTGACGATCAACGACGCGGAACAGGCGACGGTGAACACGCCGTTGCTGTTCGTCGGCAACAACGACTACGATCTCGTGCTGCCGCAAGCGGGCAAGCGCCAGACGCTCGACGATGGGCGACTGTGCGTGATGGTGCTTCGCTCGCAGGGCCGCGCCGGGCTGCTTGGCGCGATGGTGCGTGCCCTGCTGGGGCGCACACGGCCCGACGACCTCATCCGCCTGGACGATGTCACCCGGCTGCGGGTCGTCTCCCACCGCAGTCACCTGGCGGTGGCGACCGACGGCGAGACCGAGCATCTGGCGACGCCGCTCGACTATCGGATTCGGCCAGGCGCGCTGACGGTAATCGCCCCATAAGGAAAAACCGGCCGGAGCGGTGGCTCCGACCGGTTTGTCACCTCGGCGAAGAAGTGCTTACCAGATGTGGATGCGCTGCTCCGGCGGCAGGTAGAGCGCGCCGCTCTTCACGTTGAACGCCTTGTACCAGGCGTCGAAGTTGCGGACGACGTTCGGGCGCAGCTGCCCTGGCGAATGCGGATCGGTGGTCAGCTGGTTGAGCAGCGCCGCCTCCCGCATCTTGTTGCGCCACACCTGGCCGAAGCCGAGGAAGAAGCGCTGGTCGCCGGTGTAGCCGTCGATGACCCGGTCCGGCTTCCCGTGCAGGCTCATCTTGTAGGCGTCGTAAGCGACGTTGAGGCCAGCGAGGTCGGCCATGTTCTCGCCGAGCGTCAGCTCACCGTTCACATGGCTGCCCTTGATCGGCTCATAGGCGCCATATTGGGCAACGACCTTGTCGGTACCGACCTTGAATCGGCTGATGTCCTGCGCCGTCCACCAGTCCGACAGATTGCCCTGCGGGTCGTACTTGCGGCCCTGGTCGTCGAAGTGGTGGCTGAGCTCATGCCCGATCACCGCGCCGATCGCGCCATAGTTGACCGCCATGTCGGCGTTCGGATCGAAGAAGGGCGGCTGCAGGATGGCGGCCGGGAACACCACTTCGTTCATGGTCGGGTTGGCGTAGGCGTTCACCGTCATCGGGGTCATGCCCCATTCGGTGCGATCGACCGGCTTGCCCATCTTGGCGAGGTTGCGGTTGAACTCAAAGGTGGTGGCGCGGAACAGGTTGCCCACGGCATCGCCATTGGTGACGCTCAGCGCCGAATAGTCCCGCCACTTGGTCGGATAACCGATCTTGGGCGTGAAGGCGGCGAGCTTGACCCGCGCCTTGGCCTTGGTCTCGGGCGCCATCCAGGTCAGGTTGGCGAGCCGGTGATCCATCGCCTTGATCAGGTTCTGGACCAGCTCATCCATCTTGGCCTTGGTGGCTGGCGTGAAATAACGCTCGACATAGGCCTGGCCGACCGCTTCGCCGAGCGCGCCGTTGACGAGGCCGACGCCGCGCTTCCAGCGCTCCTGCAGCTGCGGGGTGCCCGACAGCGTCTTGCCGTAGAAGTCGAAATTCTCGTTGACGAAGGCCTTGGGCAGCATCGGCGCGGCGGCCGAGATGGTGCGGAAGGTGAGGTAATCCTTCCACGTGTCGATTGGGGCGTCCGCGATCAGCTTGGCCGAGCCGATGATCGCCTCGGGTTGGCTGACGATGACCCGCTCCGGAGCGCCGAGGCCGGTGCCCTGGAAATAGCCGTCCCAGTCGATGCCGGGGGCCTGCGCCTTGAGCTCGGCCAGCGTGCGCGGGTTGTAGCGCTTCTCGACCTGGCGCGACTGCACCCGGCTCCACTGCACCTGAGCGATCTGCTTCTCGAGATCGAAGATGCGCTGGGCGCGGGCTTCGGGCTCGGTCACCCCCGCCATGCGCAGCATGTTGCCGACGTGAGTGACGTACTTGGTCCGCGCTTCGGCAAACTTCGGGTTGGTGGTGTCGAGGTAGTAATCGCGGTCGGGCAGGCCGAGGCCGCCCTGGGCCAGGTAAATGGCGTACTGGCTGTTGTTCTTGAGGTCCTGCTGGACGCCGGCGCGGATCGGTCCGCCGATGCCGCTGCGGTTGGCCCAGGCCATGGTCGACGCCAGGTCGCCGCGCGTCTGGATGGCGTTGATGCGCGCCAGGTAGGGCTGAAGCGGGGCGATGCCCTTCTGCTCGATCGCGGCCTCGTCCATGAAGCTGCGGTAAAGGTCCGCGATCTTCTGGTTGTTGCTGCCGGCCGGGCCGCCGGTCTTGGCGATGTCTTCGATGAGGTCGTGGGTGCGCTGGTCGGACAGGTCGCGAAGCACGCCGAAGCCGCCCCAGCTGGACTTGTCGGCCGGGATCTCCGTGTTCTTGTCCCAGGTGCCGTTGACGTAATTGTAGAAACTGTCGCCGGGGTTCACCGACTTGTCCATGCCGGCGAGATCGACACCCCAGGTACCGAGCTGCGGCTTGGCGGTGCTGGCAGTGGCCGAGTGATGCGCCGGAGCCGGCTTGGCAACGGCCGCGCCACCGGTCGCCAGGATCGCGGACGCCGCCGTGGCGCCCAACAATAAGTGCTTGAACATGTGAGACTTGCCTCCAGGAAACTGGCCTTTGTCTAGGCCAAGCCCAAGCCGTGTAAAGCGTCACCTTCGCGCTGCTTCGACAAGGATGCTCCGGCCATCGACAAGCGACGGGAACTCCGCTCTGGCGCTTGGCCGGGGAGCGGTTTAGCCTCCGCTGCGAACGGCGCGGTTCGAGCGCCGAATGCTTCGGGGGAAACCACCATGTCCGTCCGCTCGACCTTTGCCTTCGCCCTGCTTTCCGCGACCGCCGCTCCAGCGCTCGCGCAGGCGCCCGCCACTGCCGCCAAGCCGCTCCGCCCCGACCAGGTCGAATTCCGCGCGCTCTACAAGCAGCTGGTGGAGACCAACACGACCCTGTCGTCGGGCAGCTGCACTCTCGCCGCCGAGCGGATGGCTGCCTACCTCAAGAACGCCGGCATTCCCGACAGCGGCCTTCACCTGTTCGCCGACCCGGCCCACCCCAAGGAGGGCGGTCTGGTCGTCGTCTATCCGGGGCGCCAGGCGACCGCCCGGCCGGTGCTGATGCTGGCCCACATCGACACCGTCGAGGCCAAGCGTGAGGACTGGACCCGCGATCCCTTCACGCTGGTGGAGGAGAATGGCAATTTTTACGCCCGCGGTTCGGCCGACGACAAGGCGATGGCCTCGATCTGGGTCGACACGCTCGCCCGCATGGCGCGCGAGAAGTACAAGCCGCGTCGCACGCTCAAGCTGGCGCTGACCTGCGGCGAGGAGACCAGCGGCGCGTTCAATGGTGCCGAATACCTCGCCAAGAACCAGCGCGCGTTGATCGACGCGGCCTTCGCGGTGAACGAAGGCGGCGGCGGCAAGCTCGACGAGAATGGCAAGCCGCTGTTCCTTGGCATCCAGGTGGGCGAGAAGCTCAGCCAGAATTACACGCTGGAGGTCACCAATCCGGGCGGACACAGCTCGCGCCCGGTCCCCGACAACGCCATCTACCACCTGGCCCATGCGCTGACGGCGATCGAAGGCTATCGCTTCCCGGTCGCGTTCAGCGCCACCACCCGCGACTTCTACACCCGCGTTGCCCCGACCCGCGCGCCCGATCAGCGGGCGGCGATCACCGCCTTGCTTGCCAACCCGCAGGATGAGGCGGCGCGCGCGGTGCTCGAGAAGGATCCCGACAACAACGCCATTCTTCACACCAACTGCGTCGCGACCATGCTCGATGCCGGGCACGCCACCAACGCCCTGCCGCAGCGGGCGCGGGCGAACGTCAATTGCCGCATCTTCCCCGGCACCAGCGCCGAGGAGGTGCGGCAGACGCTCGCCAAGGTCATCAACGATCCCAAGGTCGCGATCAGCCTGCGGGAGGTGCGCAATGCGCCCGCTCCGCCGCCGCCGCTCGACCCCAAGGTGCTGGGCCCCGCCGAAACGCTGGCCAAGCAGATGTTCCCGGGCGTGCCGCTGGTGCGCATCATGTCGGCCGGCGCGACGGACGGCGCCTTCCTCACCCCCGTCGGCATCCCGACCTACGGCATCAGCGGCTATTTCGGTGACCCGGACGGCAACGGCGTCCACGGTCTGAACGAGCGGGTGCGCGCCTCTGTCCTGTACAACAGCCGCGATTATCTTCAGCGGCTCATTCGTGTCTACGCCGAGCAGGCCGATTAAGCGGAGTGTTGTTCATGAATCATCGTCTCGTCACCGCGGCCGCGCTGGCGCTCAGCCTCGGCGGGCTTGCCGCCTGCAAGAAGGATGCGGCCGGCTCCGCCCCCGCCACGCCCGAACAGCCGATCAAGATCACGCAGGCCAGCCCGCCGCCGGGCGGCAGCTGGCTCGACGTCGTGAATACGACGCAGGACGGCTATGTGCTCGGCAACCCGAACGCCAAGGTGAAGCTGACGGAGATCGCCTCGCTCGGCTGCCCGGTGTGCCAGCGCTTTTCCGTGGAGGGCGTTCCGCACCTCAAGGACCTGGTGAAGAGCGGACAGCTGAGTTGGGAGATCCGGCCCTATCTGATCCACGGACCGATCGACCTCGCCGCCAACCTCATCGCCCGCTGCAACGGACCGCGCGGCTTCTTCCCGCTGGCCGAGGCGATGTACAAGGACCAGAAGAGCTGGATGGGCAAGATCGAGGCCTTGCCCCCAGCCGAGCTAACCCAGCTTCAGGCCCTGCCCGCTGACCAGGTGGTCAAGCAGATGGCGGAGCGCTCGGGCTTGCAGACACTGGCTGCCCAGCACGGACTGCCGAGCGCCAGGAGCAACCAGTGCCTGGCCGACCGCCAGGCAATGGAGCGCGAGGTGGCGGCGACCAGCAGCGTCAACGACCAGTGGCCCGAGTTCAAGGGAACGCCGTCGTTCGTCCTCAACGGCAGGCTGCTGGACCAGACGGCCAATTGGGCCGCACTCCAGCCGCAACTCGAGGCGGCGCTGAAGAGCTGACGCTCAACCGTCCTCTTCGTCGTCCTCGTAACCGACGAGGTTGAGTTCGCGGGCCTTGATCTGGCGGGTCATGCACCAGTGCATCAGCGCGTCCTCTCGGCCGTGGGTGATCCATACTTCCTTGGGCCGAAGCTCCAGGATGGTGGCGGTCAGTTCGTCCCAGTCGGCGTGATCGGACAGGATCAGCGGAAGCTCGACATTGCGTTGCCTCGCCCGCTGCCGGATCCGCATCCAGCCGGAAGCCATCGCGGTGATCGGGTCGGGCAGGCGCCGTGACCAGCGGTCGTTGAGCGCGCCGGGCGGGCACATCACGAGGTGTCCGGCCAATTCCGCCTTGCTGGCGCCGGTGGCCGGCCGAAGCTCGCCCAGGTCCACGCCCCAGTCCTGGTAAAGGGTGTTGAGGCGTTCCAGCGCCCCATGGACGTAGATTGGCGCATGATGGCCCCGGCGACGCGCTTCGCTGATCACGCGCTGCGCCTTGCCGAGCGCGTAGGCGCCGACAACGACGCAACGGTCGGGATTGTCGGCCAGGCGGGCGAGCAGCCGGTCGATCTCGCCGCCCGCATCCGGATGGCGGAAGACGGGTAGGCCGAAGGTCGCCTCGGTGACGAAGATGTCGCAGGGGACCGGCAGAAACGGTTCGCAGGTCGGGTCGGCCCGCCGCTTGTAGTCGCCCGACACGACGACCCGCTCGCCACCATGGTCCAGGATGATCTGCGCGCTCCCCAGCACATGGCCGGCGGGGACGAAGCTCACCTCCACCTCGCCGACGGTGACGCTCTGGCCATATTCGACCGGGCAGCCGTTCTGGTCGCCATAGCGAACGCCCATGATCGCCAGCGTCGCGGGCGTCGCCCACACCTGCCCGTGCCCGCCGCGCGCGTGATCGGCGTGGCCGTGGGTGACCAGTGCCCGTTCCTTGGGCTGCGAAGGATCGATCCAGGCGTCGGCCGGCGCGACATAGATGCCCTCGGGGTGGGGCTGAATCCAGGAACCGAGGCGTGCCATGCGGGCTTATACCACGGTAGACGGCGGACGGTTCCGCCCCGTAACGAGATCAGGGAGCTGAACATGGCCGAAGGCAGCGACGTCAATTACTGGACCATCGTGGTCGTGCTCGGCCCGATCCTGCTTGCGCTGGCAATCGCCTGGGCCATCATGCGCAATCGCAAGGCGACGACCAGCCTGGACGAGACGGAGCGTGGCACGCGCGAAAATTATCGGGCGGAGCAGCGCGCGCATGAGAATGAACCGGGCAGCGGCCTCTGACAGGGACTGAACTTCCGCCCGTCATCGCCGACTGGTTCTCAAGCCGGGGCTGGGCGCCGCGACGGCACCAGCTGGCGATGCTTGAGCGGGCGCGGGCCGGACGGCATGCCCTGCTGGTCGCCGCGACGGGTGCCGGCAAGACGCTCAGCGGGTTCCTGCCCACCTTGTGCGAGCTGGCCGAGCAGCCGAACTTCGACGGTCTGCACACGCTCTACATTTCGCCGCTGAAAGCGCTCGGCGTCGACGTCCAGCGTAATCTGCTCGGCCCGATCGGCGAGATGGACCTGCCGATCCGGGTCGAAACCCGCAGCGGCGACACGCCATCCGACCGCAAGGCGCGGCAACGGGCGCGACCGCCGCACGTCCTGCTGACCACACCTGAATCGCTCAGCCTGCTGCTGAGCTATCCCGACAGCTTCACCCTGTTCGCGAGCCTGCGACACGTGGTGATCGACGAGATTCACGCCTTCGCCCGCGACAAGCGAGGCGACCTGCTGGCGCTCAGTCTGGCGCGGCTGCAGCGGATCGCGCCCGCGATGCGGCGGGTGGGCCTGAGCGCCACGGTCAGCGACCCCGACGCCTATAGAGGCTGGCTGGCGCCCGACGCGGACGAGAGCGAAGTCGACCTCGTCATCGGCGATCCGGGCGCTCCGGCCGACCTGTCGATCCTGGTGCCCGACGGGCGCGTCCCCTGGTCCGGCCATTCGGGCCGCTACGCCGCGCGGCAGGTGATGGAGCTGATCGAGGCGCACAAGACGACGCTCGTCTTCTGCAACACCCGCAGTCTGGCCGAGCTGATCTTCCAGGACCTGTGGAAGGTCAACGAGCAGAGCCTGCCGATCGGGGTCCACCACGGCAGCCTGGCACTGGAAGCCCGGCGCAAGGTCGAAGGAGCCATGGCCGACGGTCGGCTGCGCGCGCTGGTCTGCACGTCCAGCCTCGATCTTGGAATTGACTGGGGTGACGTCGAGCTGGTCATCCAGATGGGCGCGCCCAAGGGATCGAGCCGGCTGCTGCAGCGGATCGGCCGCGCCAACCACCGGCTGGATGAGCCGAGCCAGGGCACCATCGTCCCCGGCAATCGCTTCGAATATCTGGAGGCGCGGGCGGCGCTGGATGCGATCGACGCCGGTGAGCTCGATCCGGAAATCTTCCGTCCCGGCACGCTGGACACGCTCGCGCAGCACATCCTCGCCTGCGCCTGCGCGGCGCCGTTCGAGCAGGCCGAGCTGCTGACCGAATTGCGCGGGGCGGCGCCCTATGCGGGGCTTCAGGAGGAAGTCTACGAGCGCGTCCTCCAGTATATCGCTACGGGTGGCTATGCGCTGAAGGCCTATGACAAGTTCCGCCGGCTCACGGAGGAGCCGCCGGGTTCGGGCCACTGGCGGATCACCAAGCCCGCGGTCGCCGTGCAGCACCGGATGAACGCCGGGATCATCGTCGACAATCCGATGATGGACGTGCGCTTCAAGAACGGCCGGATGCTTGGCCGGGTGGAGGAGGGGTTCGCCTCGACGCTCTCGGTCGGCGACCACATCTTCTTCGCCGGGCTCAGCCTGGAGGTGGAGCGGTTCAAGGATAGCGACATTGTCGTCCGGGCGTCGGCCAAGGAGGCGCGGCTGGTCACTTATGGCGGCCAGCGGATGAGCATGACGACGCACCTGGCGGACCGGGTTCGCGCCTTCCTCGCCTCGCCGCAGGAGTGGCATCGCTTTCCCGACGACGTCCGCGAATGGCTGGAGGTGCAGGGCCGCCGAAGCCGGCTGCCACAACCGGACGAACTGCTGGTCGAGACCTTCCCGTTCGAGAAGCGGCACTACATGGTGATGTACAGCTTTGAAGGCTGGAACGCGCACCAGTCATTGGGGATGCTGATCACCAAGCGGATGGAGAAAGCGGGGCTGAAGCCGCTCGGCTTCGTCGCCAACGATTATGCCATCGCGGTCTACGGGCTGGAGCCGATCGACGATCCCGCGCCCTTGCTGTCGCCCGACATCCTCGAGGGTGAGTTCGTCGAGTGGGTCGAGCAGTCCATGCTGCTCAAGCGCGCGTTCCGCGAGGTGGCGGTGATCGGCGGGCTGGTGGAGCGGCAGCACCCTGGCAAGCGCAAGACGGGCCGGCAGGTCAGCTTCTCAACCGACCTCATCTACGACGTGCTGCGGAAATATGAGCCCGACCACCTGCTGATGAAGGCGGCATGGGAGGATGCGCGGGCCAGGATGACCGAACTCGGCCGGCTGGCGCGGCTGGTGGAGCGGGCGCAGGCGCAGATGGTCCATGTGACGGCCAGCCGAGTGACGCCGATGGCGGTGCCGTTGATGGTGATCGTCGGGCGCGAAGCGCTGCCGGCGGGCGGCGAGGCGGACGACAGCCTGCTGATCGAGGCCGAGGCACTGGCTGCCGAAGCGATGCGCGAGGATTAGCGTGGTTCATCTGCCCGCAAGGTCCGACAGGCGACCACGCCGCATGCGCTTCCTGCCTGTCCTCGCCCTGCCGCTCCTGTCCGCCTGCGCCGTCGCCAGTACGGCGGTGGACGTGGTCACCCTGCCCGTGAAGGTCGTCTCCAAGGGCGTGGACCTCGCGACCACCAGCCAGTCGGAGGCCGACCAGAAGCGCGGTCGGCAGATGCGCGAGGCGGAGGAGCGCTACGGCCGCGCGCTCAGGGACTGGGACAAGGCCTGCCGCAAGGCGACTAGCCGTGGCGAAGCCTGTCCGCCCCGGCCCGAGATGCCACAGGTGCGCTGAGCGGTCGGGCCGGCTACAGCCGTCCGATGCGCTACTTTCTCGATTGCGAATATGACGGGTGGAACGGCCCGCTGCTGAGCCTCGCGCTGGTGCCGGAGGACGGCGGCGAGGAATTCTACGTCGTCATCAAGCACGAACGCCCGCTGACCGACTGGGTCGAGCGGCACGTGGCGCCTTACTTCTGGACGGTTCCGGAACCGCACAAGCATGATCCGCTAGACACTCACGAGGCCGCCGAGCTGCTGTCGCAATGGCTGGCGGGCCTGGACGAGGTCGAGATCATCGCCGACTGGCCGGAGGATATTTCGCTGTTCTGCCGCCTCATCATGACCGGCTCCGGTGAGATCGTGCGGGTGCCGCGGCTGACCTTCCGCTTCGTCCGGCTGCCGGGGTTCTCCACCGCCCGCAACAGCGTCGTGCCGCACAATGCGCTGCACGACGCCCGCAGCTTGCGTGACCACTTTACCCACTTGGAATAGCAGGCGTTTCGCGCCACAGGCGGCTTGATGGTTCCGCTTTCGTTCGCCGGTCACGACTTCCTTGCCGAGCCGCAGGGCGCCTTGTGGTGGCCGGCGCGGCAGGCGCTGCTCGTCGCCGACCTGCACCTTGAGAAAGCGAGCTGGTTCGCCAAGCTGGGCCAGTTCCTGCCGCCCTACGACAGCATCGCCACGCTGAGCGCGCTGGCCGAACTGGTCGAGCGGACGGGCGTGACCACGCTCTACTGCCTGGGCGACAGCTTCCACGACAAGTTCGGCTGCGACCGGCTTCCGCAAGCGGCGCGCGACCTGTTGCTGGGCATGACCGGTCGGCTCGACTGGGTGTGGATCCTCGGCAATCACGACCCGGGCTTCGCCGATCATTGCGGCGGCCGACTGGTCGAGGAGATTGCCGTCGACGGACTGATCCTCCGCCATGAGGCGCAGCCCGACGACGCCCGGCCGGAGCTGTCGGGCCATTACCACCCTAAGCTGCGGCTGCAGCTGCGCGGCAAGAACGTGTCGCGGCGCTGCTTCGTGGCGAGCGGGTCCAAGCTGATTCTGCCCGCCTTCGGTGCGCTGACCGGCGGGCTGGACGCACATCATCCCGAGATCATGAAGAAGGTCGGCGGCGGCGCGGCCGCGCTGATCCCGATCGCCGACCGGCTGCTGCGCTTCCCCCTGGCGGCCTAGGCCAGCCGCGCGGGGATCAGCCCGCGCACCATGTTGCCGATCAGGAATCCGCCTTCGAGGTCCCCCGGCGTCAAGTCCGCTTCGACCGCCCGGCCTTCGTCGAGCAGCTTCGCGCGGAGCACGCCGGCCAGCAGGCCGCGGCTGGCGGGCGGGGTGAGGAGCTTGCCGTCCCGTTCCACGAACAGCGATGTGAAAGTGCCCTCGGTCAGCTTGCCGTCCTGATCCACGAACAGCGTCTCGAACGCGCCGCCGTCCTCGCGCGCCTGGTCATAGAAGGCGCGATCGGTGGTCTTGTGGTGAAGGCGAAAATCGTTGGGCGCCACGGGTAGGGGGCGCAACGCCACCGGCACTGGCGGGTGGGCCGCCGCCGGCAAACCGCGCAGTTCCACCGCCATGACCCCGGTCGGCGACAGCAGCAGCCGCGCCACACCCGGCAGCTTGCGGCTGAAGGTGGCCGCCTGAAGCTCGTTGCGGGCGGCGTGGCGGTCGTAGTTGAAGCCCAGCGCCCGGGCCGAGGAACCGAGCCGGTCGAGATGGCGGTCGAGTTCCAGCACGCCCTCGCGCGGGTCGAAGCGCATGGTCTCGATCAGGTCGACGTTTGCTTGCTGGGCGGTCACGAAGGCTCCCTTGGCCAGGCACTCGGCCCATTCATCGCCGCTGTCGGAGTCGACCACAAGCCCGGAACCGAGGCCCAGCCGGGCCTGGTGCTCGTCCCGTCCGATGACGAGGGTCCGGATGAGCACGTTGAAGCTGGCGTCGCCGTTGGGATCGATCCACCCCATCGAGCCGGTGTAAGCGCCCCGCGGCTCCCGTTCGAGCCGGCGCAGCGCCAGCATGGCGGCCACCTTCGGCGCGCCGGTGACGGAGCCGCAGGGAAAGATGGTGCGAAGGACGTCGACGGCGTCCAGCCCGGGGCGCAGCCGCGCCGTCACCCGGCTGACCATCTGGCGCAGCGTCGGGTAGGTCTCCACCTTGAACAGCTCCGGGACCTCGACGCTGCCCGGCTCCGCCACGCGGGCAAGGTCGTTGCGGAGCAGGTCGACGATCATCAGGTTTTCCGCGCGGTTCTTGGGGTCGCCGGTCAGTTCCTCCGGCGGCGCGCTGAGCGGTGCGGTGCCCTTCATCGGCTTGGCTTCGATGACGCCGTTCCGCAGCGTGAAGAACTGCTCGGGACTGCACGACAGCAGCCAACCGTCCTCATGCCTGACGATGCCGCCCCAGCTCGCCGCACCGGCTTGCCGCATTCGGGCGTAGAGGGCGAGGGGCTCTCCTGCGATGCTCACGTCATAGTTGAAGGTGAGATTGGCCTGGTAGAAATCGCCGGCGAACAGATGCTCGCGGACCTGGGCGGCGGCGGCGAGATAGTCGGACCGCGCAAGCCGCGGTCGAGGGGCGCTCGCCCAGCCGCCGTCGGAGCTTGGCAGGAAAGAAGCGGCGTCGATCTCCTCATAGCTGTCGAACAGGCCGAACCAGAGCAGCGGATCGCTGCTCTCGCGGGCCGCCGGGGCAAGCGCGTCGTCCAGCGCTATTCCGGCTTCGTAGGCGAGGAAGCCCGCGGCATGGGCGCCCCCAACAACGGCGGCCTGCAACTGGCCGAGCGCATCGGCGACTTCGTTGAGATAGCGGGCGATGATGATCCGGTGGGGCGCACGATAGAGCCGCGCGGGCGAGCCTCCGGCGCGGGCGTCGTCGAACAGCAGGAAGGGCTCGGTCACTCCTTGGCGTTTGACGCTTCGTTGCGAGCCCGTAAAGTCGCACCCATGCGCTTCTTCCTTGCACTGGCGACGGCCTCGCTCCTCGCCACTTCCGCCACCGCCCAGCCGATCGATCCCGCGGTCGCCAAGCGGATCGACCGGGTCCTCAAGGCGACCCCGCTGATCGACGGGCACAACGACCTCGCCGAGCAGCTGCGCGAGAATTACAAGCTGGACGTGAGCGGGCTGGCGAGCGGGACGGACACCCGCGCGCACCCGCTGATGACCGACATGGCGAGTCTTCGGGCCGGCCGGGTCGGGGGCATCTTCTGGTCGGTCTACATCGACGGGACCATCACCGGCCCGCAGGCGATCCAGGACACGATCGAACAGATCGACACGGTGCACCGGCTGGTCGCGGCTTATCCCAATGACCTCGCCATTGCCCGCACTGCCGACGACATCGTCCGAATCCACCGGCAGGGGAAGGTCGCCTCGCTGATCGGGATCGAGGGCGGGCGGCAGATCGGCGGCAGCCTCGCGGCGCTCCGTCTCTTCTACGACGCCGGTGCGCGCTACATGACGCTGACCCACAACCAGACCACCGAATGGGCCGACAGCGCCACCGACGAGCCCAAGTGGCATGGGCTGTCGCCGTTCGGACTGAAGGTGATCGGCGAGATGAACCGGCTGGGGATGCTGGTCGACCTCAGCCACGTCTCGGCCGAGACGATGAAGGCGGCGATCGCGGCCTCCAGGGCGCCGGTCATCTTCTCCCACTCGTCGGCCCGGGCGCTGAACACCCATCCGCGCAATGTGCCCGACGACGTCCTGCGGCTGTTGCCGGCGAACGGCGGGGTGGTGATGGTCAATTGGGTGCCGCCTTTCATCAACCAGAAGGTGCTGGAGTGGCAGGCCGACCAGGAAGCGGAGACCGCGCGGCTGAAGCAGCTCAACAAGGGCAGTCAGGCGGCGGTCGAAGCGGGGGTCAAGTCGTGGATCGCGGCGCACCCCCGGCCCGCCACGACGGTCGCGATCGTCGCCGACCATATCGACCATGTGGCGCAGGTCGCCGGGCACGATCATGTCGGAATCGGCGCCGACCTCGACGGCATTCCCTTCGGTCCCGATGGGATGACCGGCGTCGATGCCTATCCGCAGCTGTTCGCCGAACTGATCCGCCGCGGCTGGAGCGATGCGGACCTTGCCAAGCTGGCCGGGGGCAACGTCCTTCGCGCGCTGCGCGGGGCCGAGGCGACCGCCCGGGCGCTGAAAGGCCAGCCGCCGGAAATGGCAACGCTTGAGGCTGCCCCCGCGCAGCCGTAAGGCCGGCGGCATGTCCGATACTCCCGAACCGCCGCTGCGCGCGGCGATCATTCCGGTGACGCCGCTGCAGCAGAATTGCACGCTGCTGTGGTGCACGGCGACCAACAAGGCCGCGATCGTCGATCCCGGCGGCGACCTGCCCAAGATCATGGACGCGATTCGGCAGACCGGGGTCACGCCGGAGAAGATCCTGCTCACCCACGGCCATATCGATCATTGCGGCCAGGCCGGGATGCTGGCGGCGGAACTCGGCATCCCGATCGAAGGACCGGAAGAGCAGGATCGCTACTGGATCGCCCGTCTGGAGGAGGACGGGCGCAACTACGGGATCCAAGCCAAGACGTTCGAGCCGGACCGCTGGCTGACCGGCGGCGACACGGTCACGGTCGGGGCGCTGACCCTGGCCGTCCATCATTGTCCCGGCCACACCCCCGGCCATGTCGTCTTCCACCACCCCGAATCCGCGCTGGCGATCGTCGGTGACGTGCTGTTCGCCGGTTCGGTCGGCCGCACCGACTTTCCGCTGAGCAACACCCAGGACCTGATCGATTCGGTGGTTCGCGAGCTGTGGCCGATGGGCGACGACACCGTTTTCCTGCCGGGTCATGGTCCGGCCTCGACCTTCGGGCGGGAGCGGGCCAGCAATCCCTTTGTTGGTGACCGCGTGCTGGCCGCCGCCTAGCGGGTTGCGTCGGCGCGGCTTTCCGCTATAGGCCGCATCGTTCGCGACGACCGTTCGCCGCCGTGGGCTTCGTGCCCGCCGGAATGGCGAGGTTCGTCGCATCTTTTTTTGTGATCACGAGACAGGTGCCGCAATGGCCGTTCCCAAGAGAAAAACCTCGCCTTCGAAGCGCAACATGCGCCGCAGCCACCATGCGCTGAGCCCGGCCAGCTTCCAGGAGTGCCCGAACTGCGGTGAGCTCAAGCTGCCGCATAACCTCTGCAGCTCCTGCGGCCATTACAACGGCCGCGAGATCGTCGCGACCGAAGCCTAAGCGCGAGAGGGTCAAGGATGGCCCGCGCTTCGGACAAGCCGCAGGGATTCGCCTCGCCGCGGATCGCGATCGATGCCATGGGCGGCGACTCCGGCCCGGCCGCGATGCTGGGCGGGGTGGCGCGCGCACTCAAGAGCGATCCTTCCCTGCGTTTCCTCGTGGTCGGTGACGAGTCGCTGATCCAGGTCGAACTCGCCAAGCACAATTTCCCCGCCGGTGCCGTCGAGGTGCTGCACGCGCCCGATTCGATCGGCGGTTCCGAAAAACCCAGCCAGGCGTTGCGCCGGGCCCGCACCACGTCGATGGGCATCGCCATCGCGGCGGTGAAGGACGGCCGCGCGCAGGCCGCGCTGTCGGCCGGCAACACCGGCGCGCTGATGGCCATCGCCAAGCTGGCGCTGCGGACCATGCCGGGGATCGACCGGCCGGCGCTGACCGCACTGCTCCCCACCATGGGTGAGCATGACTGCGTGATGCTCGACCTCGGCGCCAATACCGAGTGCGATGCCCAGAACCTCGTGCAGTTCGCGGTCATGGGCGCCGCTTACGCCCGCACCGCGCTTGGGCTGTCGAAGCCCCGGGTGAAGCTGCTCAACATCGGCACAGAGGAATTGAAGGGCACGGACGAGCTCAAGGAAGCCGCGGCCATGCTGCGCGAGGCGAGCTACCTTCCGCTGCAGTTCGATGGCTTCACCGAGGGCGACCAATTGTCCCGCGGCAAGGTCGACGTGGTCGTGACCGACGGCTTCTCGGGCAACATCGCCCTGAAGACGGCCGAGGGCACCGCGCGCTTCGTCACCGACCTGCTGCGCCGGGCGTTCACCTCCTCGCTCCGCTCCAAGGCCGGCTTCGCGCTCAGCAAGCCGGCGCTGCACATGCTCAAGGTTCACCTCGACCCCAACAACCACAATGGCGCGGTCTTCCTTGGCCTGAACGGCCTAGTGGTGAAGAGCCACGGCAGCGCGACCCCCAAGGGCGTCGCCAACGCCATCGGCGTCGCCGCCCGGATGGTCCGCAACGACATCACCCGGCAGGTCGGCGAGGACCTCGACAAGTTCCGCGCCCATGCCTTCAGCGGCGAGCAGGCCGGGACGGAGCCCAAGTGAGCGTGAAGTCGGTGATCCGCGGCGTCGGAGCGGCGCTGCCGAAGCGGCGGGTCGACAATGCCGAACTGGCTGCGCAGGTCGACACGTCCGACGAGTGGATCGTCGAGCGCACGGGCATCCGCTCGCGCTATATCGCCGGTGAGGGCGAGACGACCGGCACGCTGGCCGCCGACGCCTGCCGCCAGGCGCTGGCGCGCGCGGGGATCGCCGCGGCCGACATCGATCTCATCGTTCTTGCAACCGCCACTCCCGACCAGACCTTCCCGTCGACCGCGACCAAGGTGCAGGCGATGCTCGGCATCCCTGACGCCATCGCCTTCGACGTCCAGGCGGTCTGCAGCGGCTTCCTTTACGCCCTGTCGGTGGCGGACTCGATGCTGCGCGGCGGCAATGCCCGGCGCGCGCTGGTGATCGGCGCCGAGACCTTCAGCCGGATCCTCGACTGGGAAGACCGCGCCACCTGCGTCCTGTTCGGTGACGGCGCAGGCGCGGTGGTGCTGGAGGCCGAGGACGGCGGCGAGCGGGGAATCCTCGCAACCCGGCTCCACGCCGACGGCCGCCACAACGAAATGCTTTACGTCGACGGCGGTCCATCGACCACGGGCACGGTCGGCAAGCTCCGTATGAAGGGCCGCGAGGTGTTCCGCCACGCGGTGGTCAACCTGCACGACGTGCTCGGCGAAGTGCTCGAGGCGGCCGATCTCTCCGTCGCCGACGTCGATTGGGTCGTACCCCACCAGGCCAACGCCCGGATCATCGACGCGACCGCGCGCAAGCTCGGGCTGAGCGCCGACCGAGTGGTACTGACGGTGGACCGTCACGCCAACACGTCGGCGGCCTCCGTTCCGCTGGCACTCGAGGTCGCGGTGCAGGACGGGCGAATCAAACCGGGCGATATTGTCGTCCTGGAAGCGATGGGCGGTGGCTTTACATGGGGCGCCGCCGCACTTCGCTTTTGATTTTGTTCGTTAAACATGCTCTTAGGTCGAATTGCCGACATGGCTCGTTTGCGCTAGCGTAACGATCGGTCGACACGCGAAAAGGGGCGGAGACAAGGCGATGGCAGACGCTGGAGTGGCCAGGAGCAGGCCAGCGCAAGAGATGCATGGCGGAACGCTGACGCGGGCCGACCTGAGTGACATCGTCCACCGCAAGCTGGGGCTTAGCCGCGCGGAATCGGCCAGCATGGTCGAACGCCTGCTGTTCCACATGTGCGCCGCGCTGGCGGATGGCGAGAACGTCAAGATTTCCGGCTTCGGCAGCTTCATCCTGCGCGACAAGGGCCAGCGGGTTGGGCGCAATCCCAAGACCGGGGTCGAAGTGCCGATTGCACCGCGTCGGGTAATGACCTTCCGCGCCAGCCAGCTGATGCGCGACCGGGTCGCGCGCCGCGGCTGAGCCGCTTAATGGCCGGACCCAAGGCCGACGGTGCTTTTCGGACGATCGGCGAGCTGGCGGTCGAGCTGGGCGTGGCCCAGCACATCCTGCGCTACTGGGAAACCAAGTTCCCGCTGAAACCTCTCCAGCGCGCCGGTAACCGGCGTTACTATCGCCCGGCCGACGTCGCCTTGGCGCGGCGGATCAACGAGCTGCTCAACCGCGAAGGCTACACCGTTCGCGGGGTACAGAAGCTGCTTCGCGAAGGGCGCCTGGAGGGTGCCGAGACACCCAGGCCCGCCGACCCTGTCGAGGACCGCGCTTCAGGCGTCAGCGCCGTCGACCTGCGCGCCCTGCGCGAGCGGCTGGTCCGCGCGCTCGAGCGCTGAGCGCGCCGCGACCCGCGCCACCGCTTGGTCGAGCGGCAGCCGGCTGACGGTCACACCGGGCGGAAAGGCGGTCAGCAACCGCGAGGGACAGGCCGCTGAGAGGATTACGAAGGTACCCCGATCGCCTTCGCGCCGGATCAGCCGTCCGAACGCCTGCGCCAGCCGCGCCTTCACCACCCGGTCGTCATAAGCCGAGCCGCCGCCCGCCAGCTTGCGCGCGGCATGGAGGACGGTGGGGCGCGGCCAGGGAATGCGTTCCATCACCACCAACCGCAGCGACTCGCCCGGAACATCCACGCCGTCGCGCAAGGCATCGGTGCCGAGCAGGCTTGCACGCGGATCATCGCGGAAGATGTCGACCAGCGTGCCGGTGTCGATGGGGTCGACATGCTGGGCAAGCAGGGGCAGCCCTTCACGCGCCAGCCGGTCGGCAATTCGGGCGTGCACGGCCTTCAGCCGCTGGATGGCGGTGAACAGCCCCAGCGTTCCGCCGTCACTCGCCTCGATCAGCCGGGCGTAGGCCCCGGCCAGAGCGGGCAGGTCGCCTTGCTTGACGTCCGTGACGACGATCACTTCCGATTGCGCGGCATAGTCGAACGGGCTTGGCGCGGAGAAACGTTCGGCGGCGCCGGGGAGGTGGAGGGCACCGGTCCGTGCCTCGGCCGCGGCCCAGTCCTCGCCGCCGCCGCGCAGGGTGGCGGAGGTGACCAGCACGCCCTGTGCATTGGCCAGCACCGCCCCCGCCAGCGGGCGCGTGGGATCGAGCCAGCGCCGATGAAGGCCGATGTCGTATTCCCGCCCCTCCACCCGATCGAGCGCGAGCCAGTCGACGAAGTCGGGATCGGCCGGTCCGCCGATGCGGGCGAGCAGCTGGGTCCAGGCGGCCAGCGCCTGCCCGCGCCAGCTGAGGCCCGCGATCGCCCCCTCGACCCGGGCGCGAGCCGCGGCATCGAGCCAGTCGGGCGCATCCTCCAGCACCGCCTCCAGCCGCCGGCCCAGCGCTGCCAGTGGCCGGGCCAGCGCCTCCAGCGCCTCCAGCCCCTTGGCGGCGGCTTCGACCAGGTCGCCATCGGGCTCGGCCAGCTCGGTCTCCAGTCCATATCCCGCGTCCTGCGCCCTGGCGCGGGCGAGCACGGTGCCGCGCACCTGGCTGAGCAATCCCTCGATCGGGCCGAACGGCGCGCCTTCCACGATCCGCGCGAGCCACCCGTCGCTGGGCAGCAGCCGCGCCGCCTCGACCGCCGCGTCGAGCGCCTCGGCCCCCGGCTCGTCATAGGAGCAGACGTCCATCAGCCGCGCCGCCAGGCCCCGGCGGCGCCCGCGCGAGCTTTTCTCCGGTCCAACGATCCAGCGGCGGAGCTCGATCGCTTCCTGGCCGGTCAGCGCCACCGCGAAGGTCGAATCGGCGGCGTCGAACAGGTGGTGGCCCTCGTCGAACAGGATCCGCTCGGGCGGGCGGGTGAGCCGGCCGCGCGCCGCGGTGACCATCACCAGCGCATGGTTGGCGATCACCAGGTCGGCGTCGCGGCTGGCCCGCTCGGCCCGTTCGATGAAGCAGCGGCGATAATGGGGGCAGCCGGCGTAGACGCATTCGCCGCGCCGGTCGGTTAGCGCGGTGGCGCCCGCGCGGCGGAACAGGCTGGGTAGCCAGCCGGGTAGGTCGCCGCCGACCATGTCGCCGTCGCGGCTGTAGGCGGCCCAGCGCCCGACCAGCTGTGCCAGCACGGCGGCGCGACCGGAAAAGGCGCCCTGCAGCGCGTCCTCAAGGTTCAGCAGGCACAGGTAATTCTCCCGACCCTTGCGGATGACCACCTTTGCCCGTCGCTCCGACGGGTCGGGAAAGATGCGCTTGGTTTCGGCATCCAGCTGCCGCTGAAGCGCCTTGGTGAATGTCGACACCCACACCGCGCCGCCCGCCTCCTGCGCCCACAGCGAGGCGGGCGCGAGATAGCCGAGCGTCTTTCCGATGCCGGTGCCAGCCTCCGCCAGCAGGAGGTTGGGGCTGTCCGGCCGTTCCCGAGGGTTGAAGACGTGGGTCGCGGCGGCGGCAAAGGCGCGCTGGCCGTGGCGCCGCTCGGCACCGGCGCCGGTGATCTCCGCCAGACGATCCTCGGCGGCGGCAGCGGGAACACGCAGGGTACGCGGGGGCGGGCGATCGGCGCTTTCGTCCCATTGCGGCAGACGCGAGAAGAGCATCCGCTCGCCGCGCTCGGGCCGCTGGAGCCGCTCGCCGACCAGCGGCGCCCACGGCCAGCCGAGCCGGTGCAGCGTCGCATTGACCGTCCACGCGCCCTCCCGCTCGGCCCATTGCGGGTCGGTGAGCGTCGCCAGCAGCTCCTCGGCGATGGCGGGCAGCAGCGCGGCCGCGGCGGCATCGTCGGCGGGCGCGGCCAGTCCCACCGCCCGGGCCATGCCGGCGACGGTCGGGACCGCGAAGCGGGCGGGGTGGATCAAGGCGAACAGCTCCAGCAGGTCGAGCCCGCTGACCTCGCCATAGCCCAGCCGCTGCCCCACCAGCGGCGCGTTCAGCAGAATGTGCGGAGTCTCCGCCGCCCGCGCGATCGCCTCGCCCCGGCTCGCCTCCCGCGCGCCGTCAGCGTCGGCGATCCAGATGCCCGCATGGGTCGCGTAAAGCGCGGGGATGGTGATGGGGGAGGCCACGGCTATTGATGTGGCCATGTGAGAACGAAAGGGCAACCATCGCGAGGCCTGAAGCACTGACCGCGCGTCAGATGGAGGGCCACTGGCGACAGCGGTGGTCGCCCTTCCGCGACAAAGCGATATAAGCGTCGGTGAATGTGCGGCGGATCGCCAGGCGGCTGCCGTGCGACGACCGGCAATCTTACGAAGGAAAGATCATCTCATGGACAGCATGACCAAGACCGGGCCGGACCTGTCGTTGCGCAAGGTCAATCTTGGCTGCGGATACGACAAGCGGCCAGGTTATCTGAACGTCGATCTCAACGACTTCCATTCGCCTGACTGGGTCGCGAACATCGCCGATCTGCCGGAGTTTCCGTCGCACCATTATGAGGAGATCGTCGCCCAGGACGTGCTGGAACACATGACCCGTGACGATGCCAAGAAGGCGTTCGGCGAGTGGGCACGCATTCTCTCGCCAACCGGGGTAATGAAAGTTCGCATCCCGTCCATCATCGGCCTGTTCGGTCTGATGCGTGATCACCCGTGGACGGCCGAGGCGCACGACCACATCATGCACCTGATGTTCGGCACGCAGGCGTATAACGGCGACTTCCACCTGTCCGGATATACGCCGCCCATCCTGATCGCGATGGCGAAGAACGCCGGACTGATGATCACCAGGGCGGCCATGCGTGACGGCTGGCTCTATGACCTGGAGTTCTCCAAGGTGCGGGAGGCCACCGACGAGGAGTTCCTGCACGGGGCCTTCTTCGAACATCTGGGCCGCGCAGTTGATCCCGCGGGCCTGCAGAGCTGGCTCGCGGCACTGGCTGGCGGACAAGTTACCCGCGACGGCTTGGTCGCGGCCCTGCGTTCCTCCGAAGAGGCCAACGACAAGTTGAGGCGCCTTATCTGAGGCGTCCAAGCCCGCTTGACCAACATGGTCGCGGGCGACCAAGGGATCGTCGCAATGAATGCTCCCGACCTCCGCCAAGCCGCCCTCACCTCCAAGACGTGGGTGTTCGAGGAGGCGCGCAAGCTCTTGAAGCGCTGGCCGGAGGGCAAGCCCGACGGTTCGCCGATCGTGTTCGAGACCGGCTACGGACCGTCGGGGCTGCCGCATATCGGCACCTTCACCGAAGTGCTTCGGACGACCTGGGTTCGGCGGGCCTATGAGACGCTGACCGGCGGGACCGTTCCGACCAAGTTGATCGCGTTCAGCGACGACATGGACGGGCTGCGCAAGGTCCCGGACAACGTTCCGCAGCCGGAGCTGCTGCAGGCGGCGCTCGGCCAGCCGCTGACGGCCGTGCCGGACCCCTTCGGTTGTCACGAGAGCTTCGCGCATCACAATAATGCGCTGCTGTGCTCCTTCCTCGACCGGTTCGGGTTCGAATATGAGTTCCTGAGCGCGAGCGACTGCTATCGCTCTGGCCGGTTCGACGACACGCTACGCGAGGTGCTGCGCCGCTTCGACGATATCCTCGGCATCATGCTTCCGACCCTGCGCGAGGAGCGGCGGCAGACCTATTCGCCGGTGCTGCCGATCTCGCCGAGCAGCGGCCGCGTGCTGCAGGTGCCGGTGCGGGTGGTGGATGCGGAGGCCGGCACCATCGCCTTCACCGACGAGGACGGAAGCGAGGTCACGCAATCGGCGCTGGGCGGCATGGCCAAGCTTCAGTGGAAGGTCGACTGGGCGATGCGCTGGGTCGCGCTGGGCGTCGACTACGAAATGGCCGGCAAGGACCTGATCGACAGCACCATCCAGTCCGGCAAGATCGCCCGCGTGCTCGGCGGCCGTCCACCCGAGGGCTTCAACTACGAGATGTTCCTCGACGAGAAGGGCGAGAAGATCTCCAAGTCCAAGGGCAACGGCCTGGGGCTGGACGACTGGCTCAAGTACGGCAGCGAGCGATCCCTGGAATTCTACCTGTTCCGCGAGCCCAAGAAGGCCAAGAGCCTGCACCTCGGCCTGATCCCGCGTGCGGTCGACGAATATTGGCAGTTCCGCGGCAACTGGCCGGGCCAGCCGGTCGAGCAACGGCTCGGCAACCCGGTGCATCACATCCACAACGGCACGGTGCCGGAGCCGGCCACCCTGCCGCTCAATTTCGGGCTGCTGCTCAACCTCACCAGCCTGCCTGGCGTGCAGGACAAGGAAACGGCGTGGCGGTTCGTTCGCCGCTATGCCCCCGACACCTCGCCGGAGAGCAACCCGGAGCTCGACGAGCTGATCGGGCTGGCGGTGAACTATGCCCGCGACTTCGTGGTGCCCGGGCTAAAGCGCCGCCCGCCGCAAGGCCATGAGGTCGAGGCGCTGCGCGAGCTCGACGCGCACCTGGCGCAGCTACCGGCCGACGCGGATGGCGATGCGATCCAGAACGAGGTGTTCGAGATCGGCAAGCGCCACCCGTTCGAGAGCCTCCGTCACTGGTTCCAGGCGCTGTACGAGACGCTGCTCGGCTCGAGCCAAGGCCCGCGCATGGGCAGCTTCATTGCCCTGTATGGCGTCGACAACACCCGCAAGCTGATCGCCGAGGCGCTGGCCAGCGCCTAGCGCGCGCGCAGCTTGTCCTTGTGGACGGGCTCGGCCGGAACCTCGCCGGCGTCGATTCGCACCGCCTCGTCATGGCTGAGCCCGGCGAGCTCGAGCGCCTTGACCAGCGCCAGCTTGGGATCGACCGCGATGTCGGGCTGCACGCCGTCGCCCTCCCAGTCCTTGCCGGTCTTGATGTCGCTGGTGCGGCCGACCGGCATCCACACGGCGAAGTGGTCGTTGATCGGAGCCGGACCGCCGAAGTGGTTGGCGCCCGCCGTCGCTTCGCCGATCAGCGTCCCGCGGCCAGTGGACTTCATCGCCAGGCTGAAATGCTCGCCCGCCGACGCGGTCGCGTTCGAGGTGAGCAGATAGACCTTGGCCCGGCGCAGCGGCGTGTCGGCTCCGGGCGTTGCGGCGTGAATGGCGGTGACCCGGTCAGCCGTCTTGGTGAAGGTGAGGCTGGGCGCCTCGCCGAATGGCGAACCGAACTGGTCGAAGATCGAGCGCGCGGTTTCCATCCGCACCAGCGGGGTCTTGGTGGCGAACAGGTAAGGGAAGATCGTGTCCATCTCGCCCAGGCGACCGCCGTGGTGATTGCGCAGGTCGAAGATCATGGTCGCGGCGCTGCTGTGCTCGGCCATGAACTTGGCGACCGCGGCGACTTCCTCGTCGGTCGAGAGGAAGGCCGTGAAGCGGATGTAGGCGACGCCGGGCGCCAGCCACTTGGCCGACTGGATGAGCGGCGGGAAGTTGCGCGGCATTCCGCCCTGACCGCCGCGCGCGTCCTCCTTGGGCGCCAGCATCACGTGCAAATGCCCGTCCTTGTGCACCGCCTGCAGGTCGTCGGTGAGCAGCTCGGTCAGCGACTTGCGGGTGCCCTGGTCGTAACGGCCGGTCGGCGCATAACGGCGCAGCATGGCGGCATAGGCGCGGCCCTGTTCGGGGATGACGAACTTGGCGGCGAGCTCGTCGGCCAGCCGTGCGGCGACGGCGCGGCCTTCACCGGGCTCCAGCGGTAACTGCTCGTCCGGATCGGCGACCTTGGCGGGGGCCGGGGCGGGCGCCGGTGCCGGCGCTGCTTGGGCGAAGAGCGGCGCGGCAAAGGCGGCGGACAACAACAGGATCGCGGCAAAACGCATGAATAGGTCCTCAGGCGGAAGAATCAGAAGTTCGGCGAACGGGGAGCGAGCAGGACGAAGCGCGCGTCTTCGGCAGCGGCCGGTGGCGGCCCCTGCAGACCGCGGCGAGCGCCGGCCGGCGAACACTGGGGTTGGTGCCCCATCAGTGTCGCAAGCAGCAGCACGCAGACCAACTTCATCGCTCACCTCCCATGAGGCGCCCAGAATAGTTCATCCGGCAAGACAGTTGTGCGCTTTGCTGATGCGCTTCGCGCCAGAATTTGGCACGAACGGCCGGATGCTCGACGAATTCGATCTGGCGCTGCTGGAAGAGGTGCAGCACGACGACGGTCGCACCGCCGACCAATTGGCGGAGCGGGTGGCGCTCAGTCCTTCGGCGATCGCCCGCCGGCTGCGGCGGCTGCGCGGTGAGGGATGGGTCCGTCGTACGGTCGCATTGCTCTCGCCCCGCCTGACCGAACGGCGGCTGCGCGCGCTGGTGCTGGTGCAGCTTGCCGAACATGCGGACCAGGCGCGGAAAGCGGCGCTGCTGCGGCGGCTGGACGGCGCGCCCGAGGTGCAGTTCGCCTACGAAATCGCCGGCAGCCACGACCTGGTGCTGCTACTCGACTGCGCGGACATGGACGACTTCGTCGCGACGGCGGAAGGGCTGCTGGCGGTGGACAGCACGGTGCGCCGTTACGAAAGCCTGTTCGTAAAGCGCGAGCTGAAGTTCGCGCCCTTCGTCCGGCTGTCAGGGCGCCGGCCGGCCTACTGAGCCTTGGGCACGCCGCCGTGCGCCGCGAGCCAGCCCTGCATCTGCGCGATCTCGCGTTGCTGGTCGGCGATCACCTTGGCGGCGAGCGCGCGCATTTGCGGATCGCGGCCGCGGCTGATCTCCTGCCGCGCCATGTCGATCGCACCCTGGTGGTGGGTGATCATCATGGTGGCGAAGTCGCGGTCCTGGTCGCCGCTCATCGGGCCCATCGGATGCGCCATTGCGCCCGAATTCTGCGCCTCGGGCGGGGGCGCGCTGGAGCCGCAGGCGGCGAGCAGGGCGAGAAGCGGGAGGAGGGGCAGGGTACGCATGACCGCCACGCTATCAACTCGGGACCATACGGGCTAGGGAGCGCGCCATGACTGACGAAGCAGAAATGAGCGGCGTGCCTACCAAGCGCGCGCCCAAGCCCTCGCCCACCCATATCGGCAACCACAAGCTCGACGCGTCGACCTTGATGATGGGCTACGGGTTCGATCCTACCCTCAGCGAGGGATCGCTGAAGCCGCCGATCTTCCTCACCTCGACGTTCGTGTTCGAGAATGCGGCGGCGGGTAAGCGCTTCTTCGAAGGCGTCACCGGCAAGCGTCCGGGCGGGGCCGAGGGCCTGATCTATTCGCGCTTCAACGGCCCGAACCAGGAGATCCTCGAAGACCGCCTCGCGCTGTGGGAAGATGCGGAAAGCGCGCTCGCTTTCTCCAGCGGCATGTCCGCCATCGCCACCTTGCTGCTGACCTTCGTCAAGCCGGGCGACGTGGTGGTCCACTCCGGCCCGCTCTACGCCGCCACCGAAACGCTGATCGCCAAGATCCTTGGCAAGTTCGGGGTCAGCTGGCTCGACTTCCCCTCCGGCTCGACCCGTGAGGAGATCGACGCGGTGATCGCCGCCGCCAAGGCCAAGGGCCGAGTGGCGATGATCTACCTCGAGAGCCCCGCCAACCCGACCAACGCGCTGGTCGACGTCGAGGCCGTCCGCGCCGCACGCGATGCGGCGTTCGGCGCCGACGAGCGTCCGCCCATCGCCATCGACAATACCTTCCTCGGGCCGCTGTGGGCCAAGCCGCTGGCGCAGGGCGCCGACGTGTCGGTCTACTCCTTGACCAAATATGCCGGCGGACACAGCGACCTCGTCGCCGGTGGCCTGGTCGGGTCCAAGGCGGTGCTCGATCCGGTGCGGATGATCCGCAACACCATCGGCACCATCCTCGACCCCAACACCGCGTGGATGCTGCTGCGCAGCCTCGAAACGCTGGAACTGCGCATGAGCCGCGCGGGCGAGAATGCCGCCAAGGTCTGCGAATTCCTGCGCACCCACGACAAGGTGGAAAGCGTTGGCTACCTCGGCTTCCTCGAGGAAGGCAGCCGCCAGGCCGACATCTACAAGCGCCATTGCACCGGCGCGGGGTCGACCTTCTCGCTCTACCTGAAGGGCGGCGAGCGCGAAGCCTTCGCCTTCCTCGACAACCTCCAGATCGCGCACCTGGCGGTCAGCCTCGGCGGGACCGAGACGCTCGCCAGCGCACCGGCGGCGATGACTCACCTGAGCGTGCCGGACGAGCGCAAGCAGGCGCTGGGTATCACCGACAATCTCGTGCGGATCAGCATCGGCGTCGAGAATGCCGACGACCTGATCGCTGACTTCGAGAATGCGTTGAGGGCGGTCTAGGCGTTAGCGCCAGTTCTCCACCGGCCATCCCCGCTGCTGTGCCAGTCGGCGCAGCGGCGGGTGCGGGTTCACGGCGACCGGCTCGTCGGCCCATTCGAACACCGGCAGGTCGGAGATGTGGTCCGAGTAGAAGCGCTTGGTGCCCGGCGTGATCGCCTCTTCTGATAACCACAGGTCGAGCATCCGCTTCTTCGCCGGACCGTAGCAGTTCTCGCCATCGATTCTGGCGGCGAGGGTCTCGCCCACGCTGATCACCGTTCCGGTGGCGACCACGTCGTCGAAGCCGAGGCGGTCGGCGATGGCTTCGGCGTAGAGGCGGTAGGATGCGGTGGCGAGAACCAGGCGAAAGCCCTCGGCCTTGTCCCTGGCAATCTGCTGCCGCGCGCCGGGGCAGATGTTGTTCGCTATCGTGCGGTCGGCGAAGCTCTCGACCAGCGGCTTCAGCTCATGCGGGTGGATGTGTCCGCCCAGCATCAGCGCGTGGTTGATCTCCTTCAGCCGCGCGCGGCTGATCGCCTTGGCGACATAGCCCAGCATGGAGGCCACCGCGAGCGGGGTCAGCGCCAGCCGCCACGGCTGCCGCCGCCGGGCGCAATGCAGCAGGAAGCTCGAATAAGTGGCGCGGACGGTGACGGTCCGGTCCATGTCATAGACGGCAAGGTCGGTCATTTCTCTCCGGCGAGGATGGCGCTGACGAGGATGTGGTCGGCCGGCTTGTCGACGTCGATCGCGGCCAGCGGATCGCTCATCACCACCGCTCGCGCCGCCAGGCCGAGCCGCCGGCCGAGCGCCGCCATGGTCTGGTCGAGGTCGCGGACGCGCAGCACGGCGCCGAGGAACAGCGGCAGCCCAAGCTGCAGAAGCACGCGCCAGCCCTTCTTGCGATCCTGCTCGATCGCGCGCCAACGCTCGACCCCGAGCGCCGCCCTCGCGCTGTTGAGGGCGAACAGGTTGGCGCCGCTATAGCCTTCGCCGCCGACCCTGATCCAGGTGCGCTGGGCGCCGGGAAAGCGGCGCAGCATGGCGGTGCGCGCGACGACCCCGATCGCCAGGTCACACCCGGTCGCGGCCGCGGTGAACTGCCCGATCATCTCGGGGGTCAGCAGCGCGTGGTCGGCGGTGGTCACCAGCAGCGGGAAGCGGGTGCCCGGGTCCGCCAGCAGATCGGTCAGCGTGCTCGCGATCGTCTCGCCCGAGGCAGCAAGGCGAATGCGCGGGTCGGCCGGCAGGACGCCCGCGAGCCGCTCCGGCTGCTGCGTCAGCACCAGAATGTCGCTGACCTCTGGCGCGGCGAGCAGCGACCGCAGCGGACGAAGCACCATCGGCTCACCCGCCACCGGCAGCAGCGGCTTGTAATCGACCCCGAGCGAGCGGCTCAGCGGATCGCCGCCCGGGCGTGAGCCCGCCAGCAGGACGGCGGTCCAGCCGCTCATCCCTCCACGCTCTCGTGGAACGGACGAATCGGCTCGCCACGGTCGGCGCGGGCCTCGGCGGTGGCCAGCCGGAGCGCCAGCACGATGGTGCTGATCAGTGACCAGAAGGCGCCCACCTCGACCCCCAGGTCCGGCCTTCCCACGACCAGGCTGGCGAGCAGGATCACGAACAGGCTGTCGCGCCGCGCGGTGACCATCCGGAACAGCCGGTCACCGGGCCGCCAGTCGTGCAGCTGAATTCCGAAGCGCACGCGGAACCAGCCCTCGATCAGCAGTCCCACGACATGGCCGCCGACCATGATCAGCAGCAGTGAGCCCTTGTACACTTCCTCGAGCTGGTGTCCCGCCGCGCCAAGCCCGTGGACCCACGCCCACCACCAGAAGGGCGGGGCGATGAAGTCGATTCCGCGATCCAGCAGATTGCCTGCCCGGCTGACTTGCCCGGTGAGCCGGGCCAGCGTCCCATCCACGCTGTCCAGCAACAGGGTCAGCAGTGCGGCCAGGCTCCCAAGCCACAGATACCCGCGCCAGAACAGGACAGCCGCCGCGACGCAGAAGGCGAAGCCCGCCAGCGTCACCACGATCGGATGAAGGCCCGCGCCTACGGCCGCGCGGGTCAGCACCAGCGCCGGAGCACGCCAAACCCAGCGCGGCAGCGGGTCGACCAGATGCGCGCGCGCCGCCGTGAAGCGGCTGCCGAAATCGGCCGGGTCGTGGGCTGCGCTGTCCATCGCCGTCCCTGCTTGGCCGGGCGCTGGCGGCGGAGCAAGCGCGATCCTGCACGCATGACAAGATGACAGCGGTTGTCTTGCCGCGCTCTTTCGCGCATCTCGTCGGGCAATGGCGACGGCAGCGCAACGACCCGACAACGTCTTCGCCCCCCATGGTGCGATGACCATCGCCCGTGTCGGCTCCATGAGCCGCGAGCTCGACGCCTTGCCCGACCCGGTGACGATCGACCTCGCCGGGGTCGAGCGGATGGACACGGTCGGGGCTTACCTTATTCATCGGGCGGTCCGCGATCGCGGCGCCAACCTGGTCGGCGCCAGCAAGCAGTATGGCGACCTGCTGGAGCAGGTGGCGGAGGCCGATCACCCGGCCCCGGTGATTCCCGAAAAACAGGGCGGCGTGGTCGCCGAGATCGGCGCCTGGACCATCGAGAGCGGCCGCACGCTCACGGGCCTGATCGGTTTCTTCGGCGCGACCCTGGTCGGCTTCGCGACCCTGATCCGGCGCCCGCGGCGGTTCCGCGTCAACGCCGTGGTCCAGGGCTTCGACGTGGTCGGGGTCCGCGCGCTCGGCATCATCGGGCTGATGAGCTTCCTCATCGGCATCGTCATCGGCCAGCAGGGCGCGGTGCAGCTCCAGCAGTTCGGCGCGGAGGTCTATACCATCAACCTGATCGGCCGGATCACCGTCCGCGAGCTGGGCCCCCTGATGACCGCCATCATGGTCGCCGGGCGATCGGGCTCGGCCTTCGCGGCGCAGATCGGGACCATGAAGATCACCGAGGAGGTGGACGCCATGCGGACCATCGGCGTTTCCCCGATCGAGGCGCTGGTGATCCCTCGCCTGCTGGCGGCGGTCTCGATGATGCCGCTGCTCGCCTTCTGGGCCATGCTGACCAGCATCATCGGCGGCGGGCTGTTCTGCTGGGTCGGGCTTGGCATTCCGCCGATCACCTACGTCCAGCGCATCGCCGAAGTGGTGCCGACGACCGACCTGTGGGTCGGCCTGATCAAGGCGCCGGTGTTCGGCTTCATCATCGCCTTGGCCGGCTGCTTCCAGGGCATGCTGGTGGCGAACGACAGCGAGCAGGTCGGGCTCAAGACCACCGCCGCCGTGGTCCAGTCGATCTTCATGGTGATCGTGCTCGACGCCGTGTTCGCGGTCTTCTTCAGCTCACTCGGGTGGATCTGATGGCGGTCGCCGCCGGCGGGCCGCGCATCGACACGGATGGTCCGCCCATCATCAGCGTGCACGGCCTGCGCAACAGCTTCGGTGAACAGGTCATCCACGAGGACCTCGACCTCGAGGTCCGCCGGGGCGAGATCATCGGCGTGGTCGGCGGCTCGGGTACGGGCAAGTCGGTGCTGATGCGCTCGATCATCGGGCTGCAGACGCCGGACGCGGGCGAGATCAGCGTGCTCGGCGAGAACATGATCGGCCGCGACGAGGCGGAGGCGAAGAACATCCGCCGCCGCTGGGGCATCCTGTTCCAGAACGGCGCGCTCTTCTCGACCCTGACCGTGGCCGAGAATGTCGAGGTGCCGATCCGGGAATATTTCCCCTTCATCAAGCCGCCGCTGCTCGATGAAATCGCCAGCTACAAGATCGCCATGTCCGGCCTCTCGCCGGACACTGGCGCCAAATATCCGGCGGAGCTGTCGGGCGGCATGCGCAAGCGCGCCGGCCTGGCGCGGGCGCTGGCACTCGATCCGGAATTGCTGTTCCTCGATGAGCCGACGGCCGGTCTCGATCCGATCGGCGCGCAAGCCTTCGACCAGCTGATCCTGGACCTGCGCGCCCGTCTGGACCTCACGGTCTTCCTCATCACCCACGACCTCGACAGCCTGTACGCCATCTGCGACCGGGTCGCGGTGCTGGCTGACCGCAGGGTCGTCGCCGTCGACACCATTGATCGGTTATTGAAACTCGACCATCCGTGGATTCAAGAATATTTCAACGGGCCGCGCGGACGCGCTGCGGCGGCAGCGTGAGACGGGAGTAGCGGCGACCTTATGGAAACCCGATCCAACCATGTGCTGGTGGGTGGCGTCGTGCTCGGCCTCCTGGCCGGGCTATTGCTGTTCTTCGTCTGGATCAGCGGCGTCAACACCGAGAAGCGCAAGTGCTTCGACATCTACTTCAGCCAGGGTGTCGGCGGGCTCAACAAAGGCTCCAACGTCAGCTTCTCGGGCGTTCCGGTGGGCCAGATCACGAAGATCAGCCTGCTGCCCGACCGGCCCGAATTCGTCTGGGTCCGCATCGAGGTAGAGGACAAGACGCCGGTGCTGCAGGGCACCACCGCCCAGATCAAGGGTGTCGGCTTCACCGGCGTGAGCGAGATCCAGCTCGACGGTGCGGTCAAGGGCGCCAAGCCGCTCGACATCGCGGGGCCGCAAGGCTGCCCGGTGGTGCCAAGCTCGGCCGGCGGCCTTGGTGCGCTGCTCAACAGCGCGCCGGAACTGCTCGACCGCATCCAGCGGCTGACCGAACGCCTGACCGAGCTGCTCAGCGACAAGAACCAGAACGCCATCAGCGACATCCTCGAAAATGTCGACAAAACCAGCCGCGTGCTCGCGCAGCGGGCGCCGGAGATGGCCGACACGCTGAAGGAAGCACAGATCGCCGCGCGCAATGCGGGTGAGGCCGCCAACCAGGTTGCCAAGCTTGCCAACAACACCAGTCGCCTGGTCGACGAGGAGGGCCGCCCGGCGGCTCAGGACCTCAGGAAGTCGATCGCCTCCATCCAGCAGACGACCGCCAACATCGACGCGCTGGTCGCCGACGCCCGGCCCGGCGTTCAGAACCTCAGCAAGTCCACGCTGCCGGAGGTCAACCGGCTGGTGCATGACTTGCGCCAGCTGACCACCAGCATGCAGGGCGTGACCGAACGGCTCGACCAGGGCGGGGTCACCGGCATTCTTGGCAGCCCCAAGCTGCCCGACCACCAAGCGAGAAAGGGCCGCTGATGCGCGCCGTGACATTCCTGCCGGCCGCCGCGGCGCTGGTTCTGACCGCCTGTTTCGGCGGAAAGCCGCCGCCTACCCTGCTGACCCTCACGCCATCGGCCGCGCCCGTCGCCATCCAGCGCAGCGCCGCCGCCGGGCAGGCGGTGACGATCGACGTGCCGCTGGTCGCCCGCGAGATCCGCCAGGTGCGCGTCCCCGTGCTCGAGCGGCCGGGCGAGATCACCTACATCAAGGGCCTGCAATATACCGCGACGCCCGACCAGCTGTTCCAGGCCCTGGTCAGCGAAACGGTGCGGCGAACTACCAACCGCGTGGTGCTGGAGCCGGGCCAGACCGCGCTCGACCCGGGCCTTCGCGTCAGCGGAACGCTTCAGCGCTTCGGTTACGACGCGGCGTCACGCCAGGTGATCGTGACCTATGACGCGACCCTGGCGACCCAGGGCGGCGCTCAGGTCGAAACCCGCCGGTTCGAAGCGACGGCGCCCGCCGACGGCACCCCGGCGACGGTCGGCCCGGCGCTCAACCAGGCGGCCAATGCGGTGGCAACTCAGGTCGCTGGCTGGGTCGGCGGCTGAGGCTGCGGAAGGATTGTTGAACCTCGCGGACTGATGTCCGCTTCCGACCCATTGCGGACGTTCTGTGTTCACAATAGCTGATGCTTGTGAATAGCTCATCAAGCAGGGAAAGCTGGTTTCGCTTTGCTCACTCCTGCCTTCTGGGCTTCATTGGCGTGGCGATTAACCTTTACGGGCTGCTGATGGGGGAGTGTCTCCCTCGTGATGACAGCCCAGCAATGCGCGCTTGCGATGTCTCCAAGGCAAGAGAGCTCACGCTCTTCCTGCCTCTGCTGGCTCTTTGGTTCGCGATAACGCTGTGGCTTCAAGTTCGCAGGTCATCTTGGGCGCGAATTCTCGCCGTGCTGCTCACAATTGTGACGTCGCTTTCTGTGCGACTTATCGAAAGTATCTGGACCGCAGTCGGATAATTCGTTGTCTGCTTTCCACCCAAAGCAGACATTCCAGCTTGCAGAGTAGGATTGCGGCTGCTTGGCTACCCGCTCGGGTGACCGCGCCTTCGGCAATCGCACGCGCCCCGAGACGCCCTCCAGCGAGGGAACCTCTGCCCTGCCGAAGGTCACAGCAGGGAAACTTCGCTGGTCGGATTGGTGACCTGGTCCAGCGCCAAAATCGGCCAGAGTTTGCGGCCGATACGCGCACTGGTTACGCCCTCACCAGGGAAACTCCGTGACCCGGCGGGGCTCGCCCGGAAAGGCGCTTAGCCCAGGCTCTTGCTGACCTGTTCGAACACATCCTTGCTGAGGTTCGGCTGGGCAAAGATGCGATCAAGCGCCTTGCGCATCAGCGCGGCCCGGCCCGGCTCCAGCTTGCGCCAGCGACCGAGCGCCGGGACGAAGCGCGCGGCTGTTTGCGGGTTGATGGCGTCCGTCTTGAGAATGACGTCGGCCAGCCATTCGTAGCCCCGCCCATCGGCGCGGTGGAAGGCGAACGGCGTCGCCGCGAAGCTGCCGGCCAGCGCGCGCAGGCGGTTGGGGTTCGCCATCGTGAAGTCAGGATGAGCGGCCAGCTGCACGACCCGGTCGAGCGTCGCATCCGAGGGCACCGACGCCTGGATGCCGAACCATTTGTCGATGACCAGGGCATCCGCCTTGAAGCGATTGAAGAAGTCGGCCAGCGCCGCATCCGCCTGCGGCCCGCCAAGCATGGCGAGGACGCCGAGCGCCGACTGCCGCTCGGTCATGGTGCGAGCCGACTCATACTGCTCCCGCGCAAGCTCCCGGGCGAGGTCCGGGTCCGCCGCGGCGAGGTAGCCGAGGGTGGTCGCGCGCAACCGGCGCAGGCCCTTGTCCTCGCCGGAAAGGCTCTCCGGATTGGCTCTGGAGGCCGCGTCATAATGGTCGCGCAGCTCGGTCTTCAGCGCGGTCCCGATCGCCGCCCGCAACGTGTCGCGAACACGGTGGATGACCGCCGGATCGCTGGTCTCGCGCCGTTCGGCTAGCATGGTTTCGCTTGGCAGCAGCAGTGCGTCGGCCTTGAGGGCGGGATCAAGCGCATTGCTGGTCAGCGTGGCGCGCGCCGCGGCGATTACCGGCTCCGCATTCAACGGGCCCTCGTTGATGCCGGATAGCAGCTCGCGCAGCATCAGCTCCTGCAAGGCCTCGTAGCGCGCGAAGCTGTCGGTGTCCGACACGGCCAGCGCCTCCAGCTCACCCGGCTGGCGGGCGACGTCCATGATCACGGGCGCGGAGAAATTGCGGTTGATGGACAGCAGGGCCGGCTCGGTCAGCCCGTCGAAGCGGATGCTCTGTTCGCCCTCGGTCAGCAGGATCACCTGCTCAGGCACCAGCTCGCGGCCGCTGTCCCGGCCGATCAGCGCCGTCTTGAGCGGGAGCACGACCGGATGCTTGTCGGCTTGGCCGGGCGTCGGCGGCGTTTGCTGGCTGAGGTGCAGCGTGGCGCCGTCATCATCCTGCTCGAGCCGGGCACTGACCTTGGGCGTCCCCGCCTGGGCATACCAGCGGCGAAACTGGGTGAGGTCGCGGCCGCTGGCGTCTTCCAGCGCCTTGACGAAATCCTCGCAGGTAACCGCCTGTCCGTCGTGCCGCTCGAAATAGAGGTCGGTGCCTTTGCGGTAATCCTCCGCCCCAAGGATTGTCCGGAGCATGCGGATCACCTCCGCGCCCTTGTTGTAGACGGTGGCGGTGTAGAAGTTGGTGATCTCGATATAGCTGTCGGGCCGGATGGGGTGAGCTAGCGGTCCGGCGTCCTCGGGGAATTGCGCGGCGCGCAGGGTGCGGACCTGGTCGATCCGCTCGACCGCCGGGCTGCCCATCGCCTCGCTGAAGCTCTGGTCGCGGAAGACGGTCAGGCCTTCCTTCAGCGACAGCTGGAACCAATCGCGGCAGGTGACCCGGTCGCCCGACCAGTTGTGGAAATATTCGTGCGCGACCACGGCGGCGATGGCGTCGAAGTCGCCGTCGCTGGCGGTCTCCCGGTCGGCCAGCACGTAGCGCGTGTTGAAGATGTTGAGACCCTTGTTCTCCATCGCGCCGAAGTTGAAATCGCTGACGGCGACGATGTTGAACCGGTCGAGGTCATATTCCCGGCCATAGGCCTGCTCGTCCCACGCCATCGCCTGCTTCAGCGCCCACATGGCGTGCCCGGTCTTGGGCAGGTCGGCCTCACGCACCCAAATGCCAAGCTCGACCTCGCGGCCGGTCATGGTTGTGAAGCTGTCGCGGTTCACGGCGAGGTCGCCGGCGACCAGCGCGAAAAGGTAGCAGGGCTTGGGGAAAGGGTCTTCCCACTCGGCCCAATGAGTGCCGTTCTCACCCTCACCGGTGGCAAGTGGATTGCCGTTAGAAAGCAGGACGGGGAAAGCCGTCCGGTCCGCGCTCATCCGGACCCGATACTTGCTGAGCACGTCGGGCCGGTCGGGGAAATAGGTGATGCGGCGGAAGCCCTGGCTTTCGCACTGGGTGCAGAGCAGGCCGCCGGAGGAATAGAGCCCCATCAGCTTGGTATTGGTGGCCGGGCGGATGGCGACTTCGGTTTCCACCACGGCGGTGGCGCCGGTCAGGTCGATGACCAGCTGATCGTCCTCGATCAGCAGTTCGCGCGGTTCCCCGTCGACGCGAAGGGAAAGCAGATCGAGCTCCTCGCCCGCAAGACGCAGCGGAAGGTCGTGCTCGCCGTTCCGGCTGACCTCCAGCCGGGAGCGGACAATCGTGCGCTCGGGGTCGAGCGTGAAGTCCAGCGCGATCGCCGGCACCAGCCAGTCCGGCGGTCGGTAGTCGGCACGGTGAATGGCGGAAGGGGCAGCGGGCGCGGTACGGACATCAAGCATAGAGCGGACTTAGGGTCGCCGTGGGGCAGGCGCTAGCCCTAGCGAATCCCATCGGCTACGACCGTCACGGGGGAGGAACGATCATGCAGCTGCTGATGATGGCCGCCGGCAGTGCGCCGGCAGCCGGCGGGTTCGACGTCGACCAAGCGACGCAGGCCTATATGGCGATGGTTCAGGGCGCCGCGCGAGCGCGGTCCGACGCCTATTTTGAAGGCGGCTACTGGCTGCTGCTGTGGAATGCCTTGCTGAGCGTACTGATAAACTGGGCGTTGCTTCACTTCGGCTGGTCGGCGCGCTGGAGTGCTTGGGCCAGGCGGGTCGGCAAGGGGCCGACGCGGCGAGTGATGCTGTACGTCATCCCTTATCTATTGGTGACGACCCTCATCCTGCTGCCGTGGAGCCTCTACACCGGTTATTTCCGCGAGCATCAGTACGGTTTGTCCAACCTGTCGATGGCGGGCTGGTTCGGCGAAGAAGGCAAGGACCTGCTCGTCAACCTGGTGGTCGGACCGCTGATCATTGCGGGCATCTTCGCCGTGATCCGCCGCGCGCCACGCAGCTGGTGGGTGTGGGGCGCGCTGGTGATGACCAGCTTCACCGCGCTTGGTGCGCTGGTGTTCCCCGTGCTCATCGCGCCCCTGTTCAACCAATATACGCCGATGCAGCCGGGGCCTTTGCGTGACCAGATCCTGGCCATGGCGCATGCCCAGCACATTCCGGCCGACAACATCTACGTGTCCGACGCTTCCAGGCAGAGCGACCGAATTTCGGCCAATGTCTCCGGTCTTGGGCCGACGGTGCGGATCACGCTGAACGACAATCTTCTCAAGCGCGTCTCACCGCCCGGAGTGAAGGCGGTGATGGGTCACGAGATGGGGCATTATATGCTCAATCACGTGGTCTCCCTGATTGGTGAGTTCGCGCTGGTGTGGCTGCTGGTCTTCTTCCTCTTGTGGTGGCTCTCGCCCCGCCTGCTCAAGCGGCATGCCGGCCGCTGGAAGGTCAGCGATCCCGCTGATCCCGCCGCGCTTCCGCTCTACGTGGCGCTCGGCAGCGCAATCATGCTGCTGCTGACCCCAGTCACGAACAGCATCACTCGGGTGCACGAGATCGAGGCGGACGCCTTCGGGCTCGACGCGGCAAGGGAGCCGGACGGCTTCGCGGGTGTGTCGATGATGCTGGGCGAATATCGCAAGCTGCAGCCCGGCCGGCTCGAAGAAATCATCTTCTTCGACCATCCCTCGGGCTACAACCGGGTACGCAGGTCGATGGAGTGGAAGGCGCAGCATTTGAATGAACTGCCGCCCGAGCAGCGCGGGATCATGCGTCCAGCGCCGCTGCCGGCCAAGTTCTAGTCGGACGGAGGAGCCGGCGTCGCCGGGCGCCGGCTCATCAGCGCCAGCAGCATTCCGCCAATCGCAAGGATCGCGCCGCCCGCGGATAGCGCTGTCCACCGGTAGCCTTCGAAGGCGGTCGACAGCGCCATGGCGACGATCGGCACCAGCGCGCTGCTGTAGGCCGCCTTGCCCGGTCCGATCTTGCGCACCACCGGGAAGTACAGGGTGAAGCAGACCGCCGAGGCGAGCAGCGCCAGATAGACGAGCCCGCCCCAGTAAGCGGGACGCAGATCGAGCACCGGCGGTCCCGCGACGATCACTGCAACGGTCGCGTCCGCGATGGCGCCGGCCAGCATCGACCATGCGAGCAGGGTCAGAATGGGAATGTGTCGCGCCCGTTCGGTCGCCTGCACGACGTTGCTGATCGACGCGCCGAGCACACCGCACAGCGTCCAGCCAATGCCAAGCAGGACGTGCCAGCTGTTCGCCTGATCACGCTCCAGTTCCTGCCAGAAGAGCAGGCTGATGCCGGCAATGGCGATCCCCGAACAGGCAAGAAATCGGCCGCCCGGACGCTGGCCGAGAAGCAGCCAGGCAAACAGGCTGTTGGGGACCAGCAGCAGCGCAAAGACCGTCGCGACCAGCCCCGAGGTGATGAAATGCTCGGCCACATAGACCGAGTTGAAGTTGACGCAGAATTGGAACAGCCCGACCAGCGCGGGCAGCCACCAGTCGCGCCGCTCGACGCGGAGCGGGCTGCGCTTGACGAGCGCAATGGCGAACATGGCTCCGGCGGCGATCGCGAACCGGTAGGCGACCGACCATTGCGGCGGAACCGCGCCCAGCTGGTCGCGAATGACGATCCAGGTCGAACCCCAGATCAGCGTGAAGATGATGAAGGGGAGGACGACCCCGTGAACTGGACGTCCTTCGACGTCCTTCACAGGGCCCGGATCGCGTCCGCGAGGCGGTCAACCGCAGCGAGGTCCTGGTCCCAGCTGGTCACCATCCGTGCTTCGCCGACGCCCCAGTCATAAAAGTCGAACCCGGCCGAGCGGAGGCGGGCGGCCTCGTGGGCGTTCAAGCGCAGGAACACCTCGTTGGCCTGGACCGGATGAACCAGTCGCTCAGCGCCGGCTGCCCGGGCGAGCCGCTGCGCCGCTTCATTGGCATTGCGGGCGTTGGCGAGCCAGCGATCGTCCTCGATCATCGCCAGCAGCTGCGCCGCGAGATAGCGGCCCTTGCTAAGTAGGTGGCCCGACCGCTTGCGCAGGCGACGGGTCGGATCAGCCAGCGCCGAATCGAACAGGATCAGCGCTTCGGCCGACAGTCCGCCATTCTTGACGCAACCGAAGCTCAGCGCCTCCACCCCCGCCCGCCAGGTGAGGTCGGCCGGCGACGCCCCCGTCGAGACCACCGCATTGGCGAAGCGAGCACCGTCCAAGTGGAAGCGGAGCCCGTGCGTCTTCGCCCATGCGCCAAGCGCCGCGGTCTCCTCGGGCGAATAGGTCAGCCCATATTCGCTGGCATTAGTGATCGACAGGGCGCCCGGCTGAACCTGGTGGACGTCGCGGCGGATGCGGCTGCGCGCATCCTCCACCGCATCCACGGTCAGCTTGGCGCCCGGACCGTCGACCAGCAGCAGCTTGGCTCCCCCGGTGAAAAACTCGGGCGCGCCGGCCTCGTCCACGTTGATGTGCGCTTCGCGGTGGCACAGGACGCCACCATAAGGCGGCACCATCGATGCCAGGGCGAGGCAGTTGGCGGCGGTTCCGGTGGTGACCCACAGTGCGGTGACCGGCGTCTCGAACAGGTCGGAAAAGGCCGCGTCCAGTCGCTGCGACCAGCCATCGCCGTCGTAAGCGGTATCGAGCCGGTCGGCCTCGGCCAGTGAGGCGAGCACCGCCGGGTGCGCGGCGGCGGCGTTATCGGAGAAGAAGCGCATTGCGGGGTGAGTGACGGCTGCCGCGCGTCGGGTCAACCGAGCCGATCAGGTCAGGCGAGCGCCGCGAGCCGCGGCATGATCTCGGCGGGAAGCGAGCCACCGAGACGGCGGTAGCGGTCGAACAGCTCCACGAAATGATCGTCCATGGTCCGCGTGGTCGCATTCGCGCCGGCGAGCGCCCTGGCGCGGCCCGGGCCACCATCAACGAAGCGGACGATCGCGTCGCTGAGCGACTGGCGGTCTGCCGCCACGTAACGTTGCCCCGCGCCGGCCAGGTAATGGCTCGCGGCACCTCCGAAGTCAGGAACGATCAGCGGCAGCCCGCTGGCCCGCGCTTCGGCGGCGGCCATGCAGAAAGTCTCGGACTCGCAGCCGTGGACCAGCGCATCCGCGCTGGCGAGCAGGGTCGCGAGCGCGTCCCGGTCGCGGATCGGATTGCCGACCGAGACATGGCGGCAGTTGGCGGCAAGCTTCTCAAGCTTCGCCCGCGCATTGCCATCGCCGACCAGCAACAGGCCAACGGGGCGGCTGGCGGAAGTCTGCTCGACCGCGCGCATTACCATCGCCCAGCGCTTTTCGGCGGCGAACCGCCCCAGTCCCAGCAGCAGGGTGGCGCCGCGGGGTAGTCCCAACCGGCACAGTAGCTCTTCACGCAGACCTTCGTCCCGCAGCGACGGCGAAAAGGTGTCTGGCTCCACGCCCATTGGCACGGTCGCAACGTTCTTGAGGCCACCCGCGCGCAGTCGCTCCGACAGGCTTTGATTGGCGCTGACGACCAAGTCGTACATCCCGTCGAGCCCGCGCAGGTGCCGCCAGAACCAGTTGAACCACCGGTCGATCGTCTTGCGCTCGGCGACCTTGCCGAACCAGCGATAGGCATAACTGGCGAGCGGGTCGGCGTGCATCACCAGGCTACGGGTCGCCGCGCCTTGCCAGCGTCCGACGTGCGTGGCGCTCGACCAGGGTGAGCTGGCTTCGACATGATCAGGGCGCCAGTGATCGAGGGCGCCGTGCAGTGCGGCTTCGTCGGCGAAGTAATGATAGCGGCGATCGACCGGCAGTTCAGGGTTGCGCAGGGTGGCGATCACCGCCCCCGGTGCTACCTCGCTCCAGCCGTCCTCGGCACCGGGCGCGAGAAGGATCATTTCATGGCCGAGTGCCGTCGCCACCTCGAGCTTGCGCTCCAGATAAGTTTTTACGCCACCGCCGTGCGGAGTGTAAAAAGCGCAGACGTCTACAATCCGCATGACGGCTCTGGTCGATCCTAATTGTTACGGTTACTGAGTAGGCCCGTGTGACTGAACCGTCATTTTCCGCCAAATGAAGAATATGTCACATCGTCACCTTGTCATAGCGGTGGCCGAAAAGACACGCCATTAGCCTCCCATGTCCCGCCGTCTGCTGCTCGCATCCGTCCACGACGTCTCGCCTCGCTTCGAGCGCGAGGTCGATGCCCTCCTTGAGCGGCTCGCTCCCGTCACGGGCCAGAAGGTCGCTCTGCTGGCCGTACCCGATCATTGGGGCAGCGCGCCGATTCTGTCGGGAACGCCCTTCGCCACCCGGCTGCGGGGCTGGGCCGAGCGCGGGCACGAGGTGTTCCTGCACGGTTGGTTCCACCAGGACCGAAGCGCGCATGACAGCGCCGCCGCTCGGTTCCGCGCAAAACACATGACCGCTGGCGAGGGCGAATTCCTCGGGCTTGAAAAACGGGATGCGGAGCGGCGGATCCGTGATGGACGTGCCCTGCTGGAGGATGTCACCGGCAAGCCGATCGCCGGCTTCATCGCGCCGGCCTGGCTCTATGGCGCGGGTGCTCATGAGGCGCTCCACGCTTGCGGCGTGGCCATGGCCGAGGATCACTGGAAAGTCTGGTCGCCGCGCACCGGCAAGGTGCTGGCACGCAGTCCGGTGGTGACTTGGGCCACCCGCTCCCCCGCGCGCCTGCGTTCGTCCCTGTGGGCGGCGGCGGCCTTGCGGACCCTGCCGATGCCGGGCGTCATGCGCCTCGCGGTGCATCCGCCCGACATCCGTTCCGATGTGGCGATGGCCAGTGTGCAGAAGACGTTGGCGGCGCTTGCGCGGACGCGGCGCTGTGGGGCGTATGCGGAGCTGGCGGGGTAGGTGGTGCGTTCTACGGGCCGCCATTCGGCGGACTTTCGCCCGCGACCGTCCCCCGGACGGTCGCTGATGGTCGAAAGTGGTGCTGCCGGTGAGGATTGAACTCACGACCTCAGCCTTACCAAGGATGCGCTCTACCACTGAGCTACGGCAGCACTGTCCGGAGACGGGCGGGCCTATGGCCGTGGCCTCCGCCCCATGTCAAGGTAAGAGAATGACCAAGGAGGATAAAGCCGAGCGTCTCGCCGCGCAGCTGCGAGAGAATCTGCGCAAGCGCAAGGCACAGGCACGCGAGCTTGAGCCCAAGCCCCAGCAGGACGGCGAAAGACGCGATTAGAGCGGCGCGCAGGCCGCTTCGAGCCAAGCGCGTTCCTCCCCCTCAAGCTGCGGCCCGATCTTCGACAGCACCTCTGCATGGTAGGCGTTCAGCCACGCCAGCTCAGCGGGGAGCAGCATCTCCCTGACGATCAGGCGCCTCTCGATGGGTGAGAAGGTCAGGGTTTCGAAGCCGAGCATGTCCTTCTCGGCACCGTCGATCTGCTTCTCGACCACTAGGACGAGATTCTCGATTCGGATGCCATATTCGCCCGTCTTGTAATAGCCGGGCTCGTTTGAAAGGATCATTCCTGGCTGCAGCGGCTCGTCGGCGCCGGCGAACGCGCCACCGGGTGGTGAGATGCGCTGCGGGCCTTCATGCACGGACAGGAAGCTGCCGACGCCGTGGCCGGTGCCATGGGCGTAATCGAGCCCCGCTTCCCACAATGGCCGACGGGCAAAGCTGTCGAGCTGGCCGCCGCGGGTGCCCTTTGGAAAGACGGCGGTGGCGATGGCGATGTGCCCCTGCAGGACGCGGGTGAAGCGGTCGCGCATCTCGTTTGTGGGGCTGCCGACCGCGACCGTGCGGGTGATGTCGGTGGTGCCGTCCTCATACTGGCCGCCGGAATCGATGAGGTAGAGCGAGCCGGGCTCAAGCTTGCGGTTGGTCTTCTCGCTCGACTTGTAGTGGACAATCGCGCCATTCGGACCCGCGCCCGAGATGCTGTCGAAGCTCAGATCCTTGAGCTCGGGATATTCGCGGCGGAAGGCCTCCAGCCGGTCGGAGGCGGTCAGCTCATCAAGCTCACCCTTGGGCGCCTCCTCCTCAACCCACTTGAGGAAGCGGGTCATCGCCACGGCGTCGCGGGCCTGGGCCGTGCGGTGTCCGGTGAGTTCCGCGTCGTTCTTGATCGCGCGGGGCAGGATGGTCGGATCGCGCAGGGAGACGATCTTCGCGCCGGCGGACTCCAGCGCTTCGAAGATGGCGGCCACCGACCGCTCCGGATCGACCGCCACCGTCTTTCCGGCAAGCTCCTTCAGCGCGCTTTCGAACGCCGCGCGCTCGTGCAGGCGGACGCCGTTGCCAAGGTGCTTGGTCAGCTCGGGCGTGACCTTCTCGCCAGCCACGAACAGGTCGGCGGTGCCGTCGGCGTGGACCAACGCATAGGCCAGGGCGACCGGCGTGTGGCTGACGTCCGTGCCGCGCACATTGAAGGTCCAGGCGATGCTGTCGAGAGCGGCAAGCACGGCCGCGTCGGCGTGCTGCGCCGTCAGCCAGTCGGCGATCTCCTGCCGCTTGGCCGCGCCGCTCCGCCCGGCCAGGCGCTCGGGCTGGACCACCAGCTTGGCCTTGCTCGCCTCCGGGCGGTCGGACCAGACCCGGTCGATGGGATTGTCCTTGACCGGCACCAGCGTGGCACCCCGGGCAGCCAGCGCGTCCGTGGCCTGCTTCACCCAATCGCGGCGGTGTAGCCAAGGGTCGTAGCCAATCCTCGCGCCTTCGGGCGCATGGTCTTTGAGCCAGCCGGCGATGCTGGTTTCCGGCACCGACTGGAAGCTCCAGTGATTGCCGTCCACTTGGCTGCGCACCTGCAGCGTGTAACGGCCGTCGGTGAAGATGGCGGCCTCTTCCGGCAACACCACCGCCGATCCGGCCGAGCCTTCGAAACCCGTGAGCCAAGCGAGGCGCTGGGCGTAGCTGCCGACATATTCGCTCATATGCTCATCGGTCAGCGGAACGACGAAGCCATCGAGCTGCTGCTCGGCAAGCTGGCGGCGGAGGGCGGCGAGGCGATCGGCATGGCTGGACATGGGCTTTGCTCTAGCCCGCGCGCGCCACTGTTGGCAAAGGCCGTGCATGACCAAGCCAGCCGACCTGCCGCCACCGCCGCAAGCCTTGCAGCGCCCCCACAGCTACGAGCGGCACGGGATCACGGTCGACGATCCGTTCGCCTGGCTGCGCGATCCTGGCTACCCGAACGTCGCCGATGAGGTCGTGCTTGGCTACTTGAAGTCGGAGAACGCCTATTTCGAAGCCTGGAAGGCGCCGCATGGAGGGTTGATCGAGACGCTGTTCCAGGAACTGAAGGGCCGCCAGAAAGAGGATGATTCCTCCGTTCCGGTGAAGGACGGTGAGTGGCTCACCTGGTGGGCGTTCGAGGTCGGCGCGCAGTATCGGCGATGGTGGCGCAAGCCGGCGGCCGGGGGCGACCCGCAGCTCGTCTTCGACGAGATCGCCGAAGCCGAGGGCAAGGAGTATTTCCGCCTCGGTGCGCTCAGCGTGAGCCCGGATGGCAAGCTTGCCGCCACCCTGGTCGATGACGACGGATCGGAGCGGTTCAAGCTGCGTATTCGCGACCTCGCGACTGGCGCGGAGCTCGAGACCATCAGTGAGGTCGGCATCGGCCAGCCGGTGTGGACCAGCGATTCGGCCGGCATCGTGTTCACCGAGGTCAACGAGAATTGGCGCAGCTATCGCGCTCGCTACCACCGCGTCGGAGCCCCGCTCGATCAAACCGTCACCTTGTATGAGGAGACGCAGGACAAGGGCTTCTCGGTCGGGGTGTCGCGCAGCCAGGATCGGCGTTTCATCTTCATCGGCACCGGTGACAATACGACCAGCGAAGTTCGTTTCGTGCCCGCGGAACGACCGACCGATCCGCTGACGTTGATCTCGGCCCGCAAGACCGGGCGCGAGTATAGCGTGGATGCGGCCCGCGACCGCTTCTGGATCCTCACCAACGACACGCATGTGAACTTTCGCGTGGCGAGCGCCGACCCAGCTCGGCCGGACGCCTGGGAGGAGGTTATCCCGGGTTCGGACCGAACCTACCTGCGCGGACTGACCAGCTTTCGCGACCAGCTGGCGCTGACCACCCGCGTCGATGGGCTCGATCAGCTGCTGCTGCGCGACTACGCCAGCGGGGACACCCACCGCATCCCGTTCGCGGAGGCGAGCTACACCGCCGGCTTCGGCAGCAATCCCGAATTCGCGCCCGACCTTTACCGGATCGGCTACACGTCGATGGTCACCCCTGCGACCGTCTATGACTATGACCCCCGCCATCGTGAGCTGATCGTCCGCAAGGTGCAGGAGATCCCGTCTGGCTACGACGCCGACCAGTATGCGACCGAGCGGCTGATGCTTTCCGCGCGCGACGGAACGCTGGTGCCGGCAAGCGTCGTCTACAAGAAGGGCTACAGGAAGGACGGCAGCCAGCCCCTCTTCCTCTATGCTTATGGCGCCTACGGCCACGCCATCCCGCCGAGCTTCTCGACCGCTCGGCTGAGCCTGCTCGACCGGGGTTTCGCCTACGCCATCGCGCACATTCGGGGCGGTGACGACCTGGGCTATCAGTGGTTCCTCGACGGCAAGCTGACCAAGCGCACCAACACCTTTACCGACTTCGTGGATGTCGCGAAGGGGCTGGTGGCCGAAGGCTTCGGCAAGCCAGGCAAGATCGCTATCCAGGGCGGGTCGGCCGGCGGCGAGCTGATGGGGGTGGTGATCAACACCGATCCCGACCTGTGGGGCGCGGTCATCGCCGACGTGCCCTTCGTCGACGTGGTCAATACCATGCTTGACGATACGCTGCCGCTCACTCCCGGCGAGTGGCCCGAATGGGGCAATCCGATCACCGATCCCGACGCCTTCAAGCTGCTGCTGAGCTACAGTCCGTACGACAATGTGAGCCGCCAGGACTATCCGCCGCTGTTGATCACCGCCGGTCTCAACGATCCGCGCGTGACCTATTGGGAACCGGCCAAGTGGGCGGCGAAACTGCGGGCGAGCAAGACCGACCAGAACCTGCTGATGCTCAAGACCAACATGGGCGCTGGGCACGGCGGCAAGTCGGGCCGCTGGGACTCCCTTCGCGAAGTGGCGGAGGAATATGCCTTCGTCCTCGACCAATTGGGTGTGCAAGCATGAGCGAGCGGCCCGTCTTCACGCTGGAAATGACCGCCCAGCCCGAACACATCGACGAGCTTGGTCACGTCAACAACGCCGTGTGGGTGCAGTGGATTCAGGAGGTCGCCGTGTCGCACTGGTATGCGACCGCGCCCGAGGTTTACCGCGACGCCTACGTGTGGGTCGTGATCAGGCATGAAATCGATTACCTGCGCCCGGCGCTGCCCGGTGAGACGGTGACCGGCCGCACCTGGGTGGGCGAGGCTCCACAGGGCGCGCGGTTCGACCGGCACATGGAATTTGTCGGCAAGGACGGGAAAGTTAAGGTGCGCGCCAAGACCACCTGGGCAATGCTCGACAAGGCCAGCGGCCGGCCGCAACGGATCACCCCGGAAATCGTGGCGCCGTTCCTTGGGGCGGAGTAAGCATCAACCCATGCCCGACGCCCTGCTGCACGATTACTTCCGCTCCTCCGCCTCCTACCGGGTGCGGATTGCACTCAATCTCAAGGGCATCAGTTACCGTCAGCACGCCGTCGACCTGCGGCACGATGAGCAGAAGACGGCGGAATATCGCGCGCTTAATCCGCAGGCGCTGGTGCCCATGCTGGAAATGAACGGCGAGCGGCTGACGCAGAGCCTTGCGATCTTCGACTATCTCGATGCGCAGGTGAAGGAGCCTCCCTTCGTCCCGTCCGAGCCGAGGCCGCGCGCCCATGTGCTGGCGCTGGCCCTGACGGTGGCGTGCGACATCCACCCGCTGAACAATTTGCGGGTGCTGCGCTACCTCAAAACGGAACTCGGCCAATCGCAGGAGGCAGTGGACAGCTGGTACCGCCACTGGTGCGCGGAAGGGCTCGCCGCCCTTGAGGCGCTCGCCGCTCCGACCGCAGGCGAGTTTCTCTATGGCGACCAGCTCAGCATGGCCGACATCTGCCTGGTGCCGCAGCTGTACAACGCGCGGCGGCTCGACACGCCGCTCGATGACTTACCAACGCTCACCCGCATCGACGCGATGCTGACCCAGCTTCCGGCCTTTGCCGCCGCCCACCCCGATAAGCAGGAGAGTGCGTCATGAACCGTGTGGACACGATCAACACCGGCATGGAGCGGGTCAGCCCGCTGGCGTCCGTCGAGGTCCCGAGCCTGGAGGGCAAGGTCAACGAAGAGGAGTGGAAGCTCCGCATCGACCTCGCCGCCGCCTACCGGCTGGTCGCGCATTACGGCTGGGACGACCTCATCTTCACCCACATGAGCGTCCGCGTGCCCGGGCCGGAGCATCATTTCCTGCTGAACCCCTACAATCTGATGTTCGAGGAAGTGACCGCCAGCTCGCTGATAAAGGTCGACCTCAACGGCAATCCGGTTGAGCCCACGCCCTTCATCACCAATCCGGCAGGATTCACGATCCACTCGGCGGTTCACATGGCTCGCGAGGATGCCCACGCGGTGATCCACCTCCACACGCCGCACGGGCAGGCGGTGGCGGCGCATTCCGAAGGGCTGCTGCCGCTAACGCAGACCGCCATGCTGGTCGGCGGTGACCTCGCCTTCCACGACTACGAGGGCGTCGCGACCGATCTGGAGGAGCGCGAGCGGATCGTCGCCGACCTCGGCACCCGCAGTGCCATGCTGCTGCGCAATCACGGCACACTCACCGTCGGCGAGACGGTCGGCGAGGCGTTCATCCGCATGTATTTCCTGGAACGCGCCTGCGAGGCGCAGATCTATGCGCTGTCCGCTGGTGACAAGATCAACAACCCGCCCCAGGGAACGCCGGAAATCGCCGCCCAACAAGGCTCGATGGGCCTCAAGATCGCGGCGAAGATGCTGGCGTGGCCGGCGCTGCTGCGGAAGGCCTACCGGCTCGATCCGGCGTTCGCGAGCTAGGCTTTCTGAGCCACCGAGTTAGCAAGCGAGCGAGCGTTCCCGCGCAGCTTTTCGATCTGCTTGGTCATGAGTTCGCGAACGCTGCATGCCGCCTTCCAGGTGAGGGCATGCGTTCGCAAGGTCGGGTCGCCAGGCGTACGGTGTGCAAGTGCAAGCAGCCATTGTTCGTCGCGGCCGCGCCACACCGTCATCACGCCATGGGTAAGGTGCGCGCGCCATTCGACCCACGACGCAAGCTCGGCAAGCGTTTCGGAGATGGCCTGTCCTTTGGCGGCGAAGGGACCTTTGCTGCCGGTAAGTTCGCGTAGGTGCCCGAACGCAGGGCCGACCATTTGACCGACTTTGACCTTGCTGCCTTGCTTCGCGTCGCGGTGCAGATCCTGCAATAGGTCCTCAACCATCGTCTCAAGTTCGCAAAACTGCTGAATACATTCGCCCCGCCAGCGCTCGGCGTTTGCGGACATGCCCTTGAAGGCGTTCAGTTCGTCGTTGGCGACTGGCTGCGAATGCGCGTTCATGCGCGCTCGCTAACACCCAATTCGTAACCAGAATTTCAATGTTGCGGCGGCGTTCCGGTCGGCGGCGCAAATCTTTTGCCGCTGTGACCGAAACGCCGCTGCCGCCGTCGCTTACTGCCCCTGGCCCAAGCTGTACCCCGCATCGCCGTCGAAGGTGTAGAGGTGCTCGGTCTTGATGAAGTCGATGCCGGCATAATGAAGGTCACGGAGCAGTTCGATCACCATGGCGCGGTTGATGCAGGCATGGGCGCGCGGGACGAAGCGGCAGCGCCAGTGATCGGTGCAGAAGGTCTCGGGCAAGCCCTGCGGCCACACCTTCACCCCGCGATTGGTGATCATCTGAAGCTCGACCAGCGGATTGCCGCTCGCCTTGTTCAGTGCTGTCGCGAGCTCGTCCGGTGTGCCGGTGAAATCGACGAACACATCCACCCCGACTAGCTGCTTGAGTGCGGGCTTCGGCGGCTCCGGCGTGTAGATCGGCACGACCGCCGTCGACCGCGCGGCGGGACGAAAGTGCCGCGGCTGCTCACCCATGCGGGCGATGATAGCGTCGGCGAATGCCTCGGTCCCGACGGGGCCGCCAAGGCTGGCAGCACCATGGATGTCGGCGGTGTGGACCCCATCCTCCAAGGTCTTCAGCCAGGCGTTGCGGACCCGCGCGGCGGCGTCGCCCTGACCGACATGATCGAGCATCATCGCCCCGGCGAGCAGTAACCCCGAAGGATTGGCGATCCCCTGTCCCGCGATGGTCGGGGCCGAGCCGTGGATCGCCTCGAACATCGCGCCGTTCGCGCCGATGTTGTTGCTGGCGCCCAGGCCGACCGAGCCGGTCAGCTCCAGCGCGATATCGGACAGGATGTCTCCGTAGAGGTTCGGCATGACCAGCACGTCGAACTGCTCGGGATTGTCGGCCAGCCGCGCCGCGCCGATGTCGATGATCATGTGGTCGGTCGCGATCTCGGGATAGTCGGCCTTCACCTCGTCGAACACCCGATGGAACAGGCCATCGGTCAGCTTCATGATGTTGTCCTTGGTCAGGCAGGTGACGTGTCTGCGGCCATGCGCCCGCGCATAGTCGAAGGCGTAGCGGATGATCTTCTCGCAGCCTGGGCGGGTGATCAGCTTGAGGCACTGGTAGACGTCGCGGGTCTGGCGATGTTCGATCCCGGCGTAGAGGTCCTCCTCATTCTCGCGGATGATCACCAGGTCCATGTCGGGGTGCCTGGTCGCGACCGCCGGGGCCAGGCCACGGCAGGGCCGGACGTTGGCGAACAGGCCCAGGCTCTTGCGGACGGTCACGTTGAGGCTCTTGTAGCCGCCTCCCTGCGGCGTGGTGATCGGCGCCTTGTAGAAGACCCGGGTCCGACGAAGGCTGTCCCACGCGTCGGGCGTGATCCCGGCACTGTGCCCGGCGAGATAGACCTGCTCGCCAAGCTGTACCTCCTCGATGGCCAGCTGCGCGCCGGCCGCGGCGAGGACTCGCAGGCTGGCGCGCATGATCTCCGGACCGATCCCGTCGCCATAGGCTACGCTGACGGGGACGGCAGCGGCCGGAGTGGCGTTGGCGAAGGGGCGCGGAAGGGAGTGGGCGGTCACGGCATGCTCCTTGAAAGGTCATCGGGGCGAATATGCGACCTCGACCTTTATGAGAGAAGTTGATAAGCAGCATCACACCCATTGAGGTTTGCAATAGATGCTTGCCGCGCCGACCATCGATCCCGAGCTGCTTCGCGCCTTCGTCACGGTCGTCGACAGCGGCGGTTTCTCGGCGGCGGCGCAGCGGCTCTTGCGCGGGCAGTCGGCGGTATCGCTTCAGGTCAAACGCTTGGAGGACCGGCTCGGCGTCCGCTTGCTCGAGCGCGGCCCCAGGCATCTGAAGCTGACCGGCGAGGGCGAGGCGATCCTGGCGAGCGCCCGCAAGATCCTCGCCTTGAACGAGGAGTTGGCCGCCCGTGCCCGTGAGCCCGAGTTGGCCGGCGTGGTTCGGCTGGGTGCGCCGGAGGACTTCGCGACCACCCGCTTGCCCGCGATCCTGGCGAGCTTCACCCGCACCTTTCCCCGCGTCGCCCTGGAGGTGACCTGCGAACTGACGCTGGAGCTGCTCGATCGCTTCGCGGCTGGCGGCCTCGACCTTGCGCTGGTCAAGCGCGAACCCGCGGGCCCGTCCGAAGGGCTGCGGGTCTGGCGTGAGCCGCTGGTATGGGTGGGGGCTGAGCACGAAGCCGGGCGGGACGAAGGTCCCCTCCCGCTCGTCTGCTCACCGCGGCCCTGCATCCTGCGGAAGCGCGCGACCGATGCCCTCGACGCGGCGGGCCGCCCGTGGCGAATCGCCTACAGCTGCCAATCGCTCGGCGGCAATCATGCGGCTGTACGGGCAGGACTGGGGGTCGCCGTGCTGCCGCTGGATCAGGTGCCGTCCGACCTCGTCATCCTCAATGAAGCGGACAGCGGCCTTCCGGACCTGGCGGACACGGAAATGGCGCTGATCGAGGCGCCCGCACTGTCATCCCCAGCCGCGCGCCTTCGCGAATATATCGTCCGCGATCTGGAACATGGAGTGAGCGGCTGATGCGGGTTGCATCCCCACCAGCCGCCGCCTAAGAGGCCCCCGCCTTGGCCGCCGCATCACCAGCGGTGGCCGGTCGGGGAGTAGCTCAGCCTGGTAGAGCACTGTCTTCGGGAGGCAGGGGCCGGAGGTTCGAATCCTCTCTCCCCGACCACTATCGTACTCGGCAATCGTCCCGAGGGTAATTGCGCCGGATGTTCACGCCTTGAGCAAGCATTCGGTGCAACTTCGCCGGAGCTTCGGCTCTGAGGCGATCCGCGAACATCGTTTTCGGCCTCATCCTGCTTTCTTGAGCGACCTGGCTCCTGCTGCCCTTGCCGACCCAAAAGCCGTCAGCAAGGCGTCCGCCTGCATCGGCCGGCCGTAACGGAATCCCTGTGCTTCCAAGCAGCCGATCTGCTTGAGCATCAACTCCTGCGCGGCGGTCTCGACCCCTTCGGCGATGACCTGAAGATCGAAGGTGCTGGCCATGCACATCAGCGCCTTGACGATCGCCGCGTCGCCGGTGCGCTCGTCGATCTGCGCGATGAAGCTGCGGTCGATCTTCAGGCGGGTGAGCGGGAATTGCTGGAGCAGGCTGAGTGAGGCAAAACCTGTTCCGAAGTCGTCGAACGCAATTCCCACGCCAAGATCCTTCAGGCGCTGCAGGACGGCCGTGGAGGGTTGATTCATCTCGAGCACCGTATTCTCGGTGATTTCGAGTTCGAGCTGGCGAGGCTCGAGATCATGACGGGCCAGCGTCTCCTGCACCAGTTCGAACAGGCGGTTCGAGCGAAGCTGGACTGGGAACAAGTTGACACCCACCCGCAAGGCGCCGAGGCCCAGCCGATGCCAGTGGGCGGCGGTCGCGCAGGCCTGATCCAGCACCCATGCCCCAACCTCCTCGGCGATGACACTGTCGGCCAGGACGTCGATGAAGGCCCCCGGCGCGAGGAGGCCGAGGCTGGGGTGACGCCAGCGGAGCAGGCCCTCAACGCCGAGCAGGGACTGATCAGGAATGGACAGTTGCGGCTGGAACCAAAGCTCGAATTCGGCGCTGCTGAACGCCTGTCGCAGTTCGTTGCTCAGGCGGAGCCGTTGCTCAGTCCGGATCTTCATTCCCTGGTTGAAGAAAGTGCGATGGCCGCCACCGGCGCTCTTCGCATCGTAAAGCGCGAGGTCGGCGTTCGCGAGTAACTGATCTACCTCCGTAGCGTCCTTGGGAGCCATGGCGATGCCGATGCTGGTGCCGACGAAGACCGAGCGGCCAGCGAGTTCGACCGGTGGTCGGAGACTGGCGAATATGCGGGTCGCAAGCTCGTCGACGCGCAAGGGATCGGCGCAATCGAGCATCAATATCGCGAACTCGTCGCCGCCGAGCCGCGCTACGAACGCGCTTGGGCCCACGGCCGTCAGAAGGCGTTTGGCAACGATCCTGAGCAGGTCGTCGCCGGCATTATGGCCGAGGCTGTCGTTGACATGCTTGAATCCGTCCAAGTCGAGGATCAGCAGCGAGCAGGGTCCGCTGCCAATATTGGCATTGACGCGCGCCATCAGTGCGCTGCGGTTCGGAAGGGAAGTGAGCATGTCGCAATGGGCGAGATGCTCGAGCCGGCGGGTGGCTGCTTGGCGATCGCTGATGTCCCGGATGAGCGCGCCGAACACGGGCTGCTCACCTTCCACCCACATGGACAGGGAGAGGTCGACCGGAAGCTCGTGGCCGTCGGCGTGAAGCGCCATCACCTCAACTGCGTGGCCAGCCAGTCGCGCCTCACCGAACTGCACCGCGCGCTTGAGCCCAGCGGCGTGGGGTTCGTGGAGGTGCCGGGGGATAATGAGATTGAGCCGTTGCCCGATCGCCACGGCGGCGGAGTGTCCGAACAACTCCTCAGCGGCGCTGTTCCAGGCGATGATGACGTTGTCTGCGTCGGCGCAGATGGCGGCCGTCGCCGAGCAGGCAAGCATCTGCTCGAAGCGATGCCGGCTGGCAATTGCCGTGGCGCAATCATCTCCCGCTTTAGTCCGCCCGCCCACCATTCCCCTTTTATAGGTCAACAATGGCCCAGACGCGGAGACAGGCGAAAGAAAGCCGATGAACGGCGACGCGATGGCAGGTCTCGAGCCGCCGCGGCGAACCGCGACGGCTCGGGATGTCAGCCGGCCAGATCGCTCAGCCGATCGGCTGACCGCTTTCCTCTTCCTCGAACAGGCCGGCGGCGACGTCGCCATTGGCGCTCAGGCGGACCTTGTCGCCTTCCACTTCGGCGATCAGGCCGGAGGGAATGTAATGGTGATGGCCTTCATGAGCCACGCCGCTGTCCGCCTTGGTGAGCTTGATCCGTTCGCCCTCGACCTTGTCGACGGTGCCAAGATGCACCCCGTCAGCGCCGATGATTTCCATGTGCTCGCGAATCTGGCTGAGGTCGGCCATGTTGTTTTCTCCTTGGTTGATGACGAATGGCGTGGACTGAACGCGTAACGAGCCGCTGCGGCTCCCTCTTGCCAGGCGCTCGTATAACGGCATGGTGCGCGCCTTCGTCTTGGGGAGGGAATGCGGTGATCGACAGGTGGAGCGTTGCGGCGGTTCTGGCAACGGCGCTGGTCGTTGCAGCCCCGGCTTTCGCGCAGGACCGGGCCGGCGAAACGGCCAAGGACAAGCCTGCTGCCGAAGCTCCGGCCCAGGTCACTCCTCAGGTTGTCACCACCCGGCACAGCGGTGTTTTCGGCGGTCAGCGGGTCAACTACACGGCGACAATCGGTGAGACGATCGTCAAGAACGACGACGGCGTGCCGGAAGTGGCGGTGGTCACCACCGCCTACGTGCGTGAACCGCGCGATCCCAACCGGCCGATCACCTTCCTGTTCAACGGCGGACCCGGCTCCGGCTCGGTGTGGCTGCAGATGGGGGCGTTCGGTCCCAAGCGCGTCGCCATCCCGTCGGACGCGCGGGACGACGGCGCTCCGCCATATCCGGTCGTCGACAATCCCGGATCGCTGCTGGACGTCACCGACCTTGTCTTCATTGATCCGCCGGGAACCGGCTTCTCGCACCTGATCGGCAAGGCGGATCCCAAGAACTATTACGGCGTAACCCAGGACGCCAAGCTGGTCGCCGGGGTCATCCGCCGGTGGCTGAACGACAATGGCCGCTGGTCTAGCCCGAAGTTCCTTGGCGGTGAGAGCTATGGCACCACCCGCTCGGCGGCCGTCGCCAACCAGTTGATGAACGTCACGTACAATGATGTGGGCCTGAACGGCATCATCCTGATCTCGACCATCCTCGACTTCGCCGCCGGCAGCGATGCTCAAGGCAATGAGCTGAGCTACATCACCAACCTGCCGTCGATGGCTGCAACCGCACTCTACCATGGCAAGGCGCAAGGCGGTTCGGTCGAGCAGTTCACCGAGGAAGCGCGGCAGTTCGCGCTAGGGCCTTACGCGAGCTTCCTGCTCAAGGGGCAGCATGCAACGTCCGAGGAACGGGCCGCCATCCTGCCGCAGCTCAGCCGCTTCACCGGGCTTAGCACAGGGTTCCTCGAGCGCGCCGACCTGCGGGTCACGCCCGACCGCTTCTACAAGGAATTGCTGCGCGACCGGGGCCTGACGATTGGCCGGCTCGACACGCGCTATACGGGCAAGGATTACGACAGTGCCGGGGAAAGCGCTGACAACGACCCCAGCTTCTACGGCATCGACGCCGGCTACACCGCCGCGATCAACAGCTGGGCGCGCGGAACGCTCGGATTCAAGACCGACCGTGAGTATCAGGCCATCGGCTCGGTCGGCCGTGACTGGGACTGGCGCATCGGCGGCCGTGACAGCAACAGCTACATGAACGTGGCGCCGTACATCGGAACGGCGCTACGCGAGAACAGCGGGCTGCGCGTGTTCGTGGCGCAGGGTTATTACGACTTCGCCACGCCCTTTTTCGGTGCCGAATACAGCCTGTCACGCACCGGCATCCCGCAGGACCGGGTGCAGTTTCATTACTATCACGCCGGGCACATGATGTACGTTCGCGACGAGGACCGGGCGAAGCTGGTGAACGACGTCCGGTCCTTCATCCGCTCGCGCTGACCTACCGCAGAACTCCGGACGCGCGCTGGCGGGCGGCGTACCAGAGCTGAAGCGCGACCAGAACGATGATCAATAGGGGCATGTATTTCATCGCGCCCTCATTCATCGCGGCCGGAGCGGGTGGGCCGAGATATTGCGCGGCGAAGCTGAGCACTGCCCCAAGCAGAGAGGCCGCGAAGGCGTGAACCGCATAGCGGCTGCGCATCAGCAGCAGAACGCTGCCCGCGACCGAACCCCAGACGCCTAGACCCCAGCCGATCTGGGCGTAGAGCGGCATCGCATCGATGTAGGCGAGCATGACGTTCGGATCGCCCGTCGCGCTCAGATAATCCAGGTTTCTGAGGCGGGTCATGATGTAATCGTACCCGCCGAATGCATTCCATAGCAGCGACAAGCCGCCAAAGACCCACAAATGCCATGGTGCGCGGGCCGTGGCCGCCGACGCGTCGGCTTTGATCACGGTGTCGGTCATATCTCCAGCTCTCCCCTGCTTGCCGGGCGGGAACGCGACTGGTCCGGATGAGGCAAGGAACGCCGGTGAAGGGCGACTGTCAAGCAAGCGGCGCGCGCCCCCTCGCAGGCCATCCGCAGCTGTGCCACAAGCACGGCCAATGGCTACCGACCCCGACCGACTGACGACGCCCGAGCGCACCTCCGAGGACGCCGACGCCGCGCTTCGGCCCAAGAGCCTGGACGAATTCGTCGGCCAGAAAGGCGCGCGCGAGAACCTGCGCGTGTTCATCCAGGCGGCGAAGAGCCGGGGCGAGGCGCTGGACCATGTCCTGTTCTTCGGACCGCCTGGGCTGGGCAAGACCACGCTCGCCCAGATCGTCGCCCGCGAGATGGGGGTCGGCTTCCGGGCCACGTCGGGGCCGGTCATCGCCAAGTCGGGTGATCTGGCGGCACTGCTCACCAATCTCGAGGATGGCGACGTCCTGTTCATCGACGAAATTCACCGGCTCAATCCGGCGGTCGAGGAAGTGCTCTATCCGGCGATGGAGGATCGGGCGCTTGACCTGATGATCGGGGAAGGGCCCTCCGCCCGCTCGGTGCGGATCGACCTCCCGCGCTTCACGCTGGTCGGTGCAACCACCCGCCAGGGCCTGCTGACCACGCCGCTCCGGGACCGGTTTGGCATCCCGGTGCGGCTGAACTTTTATACCGTGGACGAACTTCGGCTGGTGGTGACGCGCGCGGCGCGGTTGCTTAGGGCCGATCTGGCCGAGGATGGAGCGGAGGAAATCGCGCGACGGAGCCGAGGCACCCCTCGTATCGCCGGGCGGCTGCTGCGGCGGGTGCGGGACTTCGCGCACGCGGCCGGCGCCGACCTGATCGACGCCGCCACCGCCGATCGCGCCTTGAGCCGGCTTGAGATCGACGCGCTGGGCCTCGATGCCATGGATCGGCGCTATCTCCTGATGATCGCTGATCTCTATGGCGGCGGTCCAGTCGGAGTGGAGACGCTCGCCGCCGGCCTCAGCGAACCACGCGACACGATCGAGGATGTGATCGAACCCTATCTGATCCAGCTCGGCCTGATCGCCCGCACCGTGCGCGGGCGGCAATTGAACGGTCGTGCCTGGACTCATCTCGGCCTCAACCCGCCAGCCGGATCAACCCCCGGCCTGTTCGATGCTCAGGAGCCTTCATGATCGCAGCGCTGTTGCTTGCCGCCACCGCCGCCGTGCCGCCGCTGCCGCTGAAGCCGGCGACCGGCCCTGCCACCGACTACAGCAGCGACGCGCACTGGTTGTGCCTGCCCGGGCGGACGGATGTCTGCTCGACCCCGCTCAGGACGACCGCGCTCAACCCGAATGGTTATGGCTCGAACGGCCAGAGCAGTGTCGCCAAGAACCCGCCGGTCGACTGCTTCTACGTCTATCCGACCGTGTCCCGCGACCGCGGCTACAACAGCGATCTCGCCGTCAGCGAGGAACGCAGCATAGCCGAGACGCAGGCGACGCGCTTCGCCGGCGTGTGCAAGGTCTATGCCCCGATCTACCGCCAGATGACCCTTGGCGCGATCACCGCCGTGTCGACCGGCGGCGACGTGAGCGACGCTTATGCGCTCGCCTATCGCGACGTGTCGGCGGCGTGGAAGAACTATCTCGCGACCCGCAACAAGGGCCGGCCCGTGATCCTCATCGGTCACAGCCAGGGCAGCCTGATGCTCCAGCAGCTGATCGCACGGGAGATTGAGGGCACGGCATCGGCGCGGCTGATGCGACTTGCGATCCTGCCGGGCATCAACACGCTGGTGCCGGAGGGCAAGCTGGTCGGCGGTACCTTCGCCTCGACGCCCTTGTGCAGCCGGACCGGACAGAGCGGATGCGTGATCGCTTATTCCAGCTTCCGCACCAACAACCCGCCGCCTCCCGGAGCGCTGTTCGGCTATTCGCCAGTGCCGGGCATGACCGTCGGCTGCGTCAATCCGGCGGCGCCCGGCAGCCGTGACTGGCGGCCGCTCGACAGCTACTGGTTCGCGAACTCGGCCCAGCCCGTCCCCGGTGGCCCCATCACCTGGTCGACCGAAGGACCACCGCCAACGCCGTACCTGCGCACCGAAGGGCTGGTCTCCGCCCGCTGCGTCAATGACGGTCCGCGCGGCTACCTTGAGATCCGGGTCAACGCCGACCCCAACGATAAGCGCACGGACCGGGTCGGCGGGGAGGTCGGAGCGCTGGGCTTTTTCCTGCCGGGGTGGGGCATGCACCTGTCCGACGTGGCGGAAGCCCAAGGTGATCTGCTCCGGCTGGTGGAGAGTGTCAGCCGCTAGTGCCCCCTATGCCTCGACCCAGAACAGCTCCTCGACCGACCGTTCGAGAGCCGCCGCCAGCTTCAGCGCCAGCAGGGTAGAGGGAATGAAGATGCCATTCTCCACCGTGTTGATGGTCTTGCGCGACACGGCGCAGCGCTCGGCGAGCTGGCTTTGGGTAAGGCCAAGCTCGGTCCGCCGCTCCTTGAGGCCGTTGGCCAGCCGCTCAGGCATCGCGGAGAGCACGGCGTTCCTGGACGGCGAAGCTCAGAATGGCTGACCCGATCCCGACGGTCATGATGATGTGGATGGCGTCCCGGGCCGAGAATTCTCGCAACATCGCCAGGAAGTAGAGCAGGACGCAGGTCAGCATCGCGTTCAGGAAGCCAAGCTGCATGGCGCGCATCCGATGCCCCCTGGTCACTTCGTCGTTCATCAGGGCGCGGATCGCCTGACCCTTGAACCACTCACCGCCCGTGCAAAGTGCAAGGAGGAGCACGACGGACAACACCAACCATGCGGCGATCTTGAAGTGGTCGACCGGTCGGTCGGCGCCGTGATCGGAAAAGAAGATCGCCTGTTGCGAGATGAAGATAACTGCCACTGCCGTGAACACACGCGCCCTCCGCTTACTGAGATAGTCCGCTCTCTCGACCGGGGTCATGTCGAGCCCCCGCTCGCGCCACTTCTGAACCAGGACGATGGCCGCGGCCGCGATCAATCCCGCAAACAAGCCGATCAGATATCCGTTCATCGTAGCCCCTCATGTAACCTGTAGGTGACAAGTAACCTATGAGTTACATCGCCGTCAAGCACCGGTTCGCCGCGCCCGGTTTGCCCTGCGCCGACGAGCCCGTTACCGCTTCTCCATGACGTCAGTATCGCTCGACACGCCCTATCGCGGCGGGTTCGTGGGCGCGGAGCATCGCTTCGCGCTTTCCGTCTATTTCGAGGACACGGACACCGCCGGCATTGTCTACTACGCCAATTATCTGAAGTTCATGGAGCGGGCCCGCTCCGACATGCTTCGGGCCGCCGGAATCGATCAGCGCGGCGCGATCGAGGCGGGCATTGGCGTCTACGCCGTAGCCGAGGCGAACATCCGCTATCTTCGTCCGGCAAAGCTTGGCGACGACCTGGTGGTGGTCAGCTCGATCCTTCAGGTGCGGGCGGCGAGCGTGCTGATACAGCAGCGAGTCATGCGGGGCACCGAACAGCTGACGGACGCGCGGGTGACCGCGGCCTTCCTGACGCCGGACGGCCGCCCGACCCGCCAGCCGCGAGAGTGGGTGAAGGTGTTCGAACAGGTGCAACGGGGAGAGGCGCTTTGACTGGCGGGGAGACTGCCGCCGGCCTGATGAGCCCATTGGCGCTATTCCTTCATGCCGACGTGGTCGTGAAGACGGTGATGATCGGCCTGCTTCTGGCGAGCGTCTGGACGTGGGCGATCATCCTCACCCATTCGACGCGCCTGCGCCGCATCAACCGTGCGACCGATAGTTTTGAAACCGAATTTGAGACTGCGCGCGACCTCGACGAGTTTCATTCGCGCCGGGGTGGCGAGGCGTTGCCGCATGCCCGGATCATGACGGCGGGCCTGACCGAGTGGCGCAAGTCGGTGCGGGCGAAGCAGCTCGACAAGGCCGGTGCGCGCGAGCGGCTGACGACGGTCATGAACTCGGAAGTGGCGAGCGAGCTCGACCGGCTGTCCGACCGCCTCAACATTTTGGCGACCATCGCCTCGGCCGCGCCGTTCGTCGGCCTGTTCGGAACGGTGTGGGGCATCATGCGCAGCTTCACCGCCATCGCCGGCGCCAACAACACCTCGCTGGCAGTGGTCGCGCCGGGCATTGCGGAAGCCTTGTTCGCCACGGCCATCGGCCTGTTCGCCGCCATTCCCGCCCTGATCGCCTACAACCGACTGACCCACGGGCTCGACCGCCTGGAGGCGCGGCTTGGCCATTTCGCCGACCGCTTCCACGCGACCTTGAGCCGCGAGCTCGAGCAAGAGGGTTGATGGCCGGTTCCCTCCAGCGACGCGGGCGCGGCAGCCGGCGGGCGCCGATGGCGGACATCAACGTCACTCCGTTGGTGGACGTGATGCTGGTGCTGCTGATCATCTTCATGGTCACCGCGCCGCTGCTGGTCGCCGGGGTGCCGGTGGACTTGCCGGAAAGCCGCGCCGCCGCGCTCGACCAGCAGGCGCAGCCGGTGCAGGTGTCGCTCGACGGGCAGGGCGCCATCTTCATCGATGATCAGGCGGTCACTGCCGCTGAACTGCCGCAACGGCTTGCAGCCATTGCGACGCAGCCCGCACCGCCCGAGGGCCGCCGCGTCTATCTGCGAGCCGACCGCAGCCTCAACTACGGTAAGGTCATGGCCGTGATGGGTGAGCTCAACCGCGCCGGCCTCAACCGCGTCGCCCTCGTCAGCGTGGGCGGCGACGGAGCACGGTGAACCTGATGGCCATGGCGCCCGATCGCGGTGAGTTGGGCGGCACGGCTGCCGCGGTCGTGCTGCACGTGCTGCTGATCGCGGCGCTGACCACCAGCCTCGCGCGCGTTCCGCCCGAGCCCGAACCCAAGCCCATGGAGGTCGAGTTCGTCGACTCGCCCGAGGTGGCGCTCACCGCAGCGGCGCCCGAGCAGACCGCCGCTCCCGCTCCCGCTCCCACTGCACCGGCTCCAGCCCCCGAGCTGGCGGAGCCGACCCCGCTGCCGCCTTTGCCACAGCCCACAGTGACGCCGCAGCCACAAGCGCCCACACCCGCACCCCAGCCGCGCCCCGCACCCGCGGTGCGTCCGAGCCCGCGCCCCGTGCCAGCGCCGACACCGCTGCGCCCCGCGCCCGCGCGGCGCCCCACCGCGCGCCCCCTCGACGGGCTCAAGCTGCCCTCTGCGCCGCCGCGCTCGCAGCTTGGCGACGACTTCCTGAAGGCCATCGGCGACTCCCCCGCCCGAAAGCCCGCGCAGTCCGCCGCCAGCTACTCGCCCGAGGCGAAGGCCAGCATCGCCTCCACCATCGCCGCGCAGGCCCAGCGCTGCGCCAATCGCCAGCCGTTTCTGGGCGAGGGTGCGGACCAGCTTCGATTGCAGGTGCGGTTAAGCTTCGCGAAATCGGGCACTCTGCTACGTCCGCCGGTGATCATGTCGGTGGAAGGGCCGGGCGATCTGCAGGCCAAATATGGCGACCGGCTGGAAGACCAGGTCCGCGCCATCTTTGCCGAATGCGCGCCCTTCCGCTTGCCGGCCGAGCTGTACGAGACGGGCAATGGCGGCTGGAAGGAGACGGTGTTGCGCTACAGGGTGAGGAAATGATGAGAACATTGCCACTGATGGCGCTGGCCTTGCTCGCCGGCCCGGCCTTCGCCCAAGACAGTGACCCGCCCGAGGTGGTCGGCGGCAGCGTTCGCGCCGCGCAGACCGTGGCGGTGCCGGTCCTGCCGACGCAAAATGCCGACCCGGCGCTCGGCAACCAGATCGCGGGCGTGATTGCTTCCGACCTCCGCTCGACCGGTGCCTTCGCCCCGATCGGTCCGCAAGGCCTTCCCCCCGTCAGCTTCGCCCAAGGCACCAATCCCGACTTCCCGACCTGGCGCTCGGCCGGGGCGGCGCAGCTGGTCACCGGCTATGTCGAGGGCGGTGCGGGCGGCTCACTGACACTGGCCTGCACCCTGTTCGACGTCACCTCCGGCCGCGAACTGGTGCGCCAGGGCTATGCGGTAGCTGCGGGCAACTGGCGCCGCGCCGCGCACAAGTGCGCCGACGCGGTCTATGCCCGGCTGACGGGCGAGCAGCCATTCCTGGATACGCGGGTGGTGTTCGTCGCCGAGACCGGACCCAAGACCAGGCGGCTGAAGCGCATCGCCATCATGGACAGCGACGGGTCTAACCTGCGCTATCTCACCGAGGGTGAGGCCACCGTGGTCACCCCGCGCTTCTCGCCCGATGGCAGCCGCCTTGCATATCTGTCCTATCAGGGCCGGCGCGGGCGGGTGTGGGTGATGGACCTCAACAGCGGGGCCAAGCGGCTGCTCGTACCCGGTCTCGTGCAGACCAGCGCGCCGCGCTTCTCGCCCGACGGTCAGCGCATCGCCTTCGCCATGAGCGCGAACGGCAATACCGACATCTACATCGCCAATGCGGACGGTAGCGGCGCCCCGGTCCGGCTGACCACCGCGCCCGGCATCGACACCGCGCCCAGTTTCTCGCCCGACGGCAGCCGGATCGTGTTCGAAAGCGATCGCAGCGGCGCGCAGCAGCTTTACGTGATGAACGCCGACGGCGCCAACCAGCGGCGCATCAGTCGTGGCGGGCCCTCGGCCTCGCCGGCGTGGAGCCCGCGCGGCGACCGCATCGCCTTTGTCCGGGTCGGTGCCTTCCGGATCGGCGTCATGAATGCCGACGGCTCCGGCGAACGGCTGCTGACCGACGGCTGGCAGGACGAAAGCCCGAGCTGGGCGCCCAACGGGCAATTCGTGATGTTCAACCGCTTCACTCAGGGCGGCACCACCAGCCTCTACGCCGTGCCGCTTGCCGGCGGCGCCGCGCGGCGTCTGCCCACCCCGCAGGACGGCTCCGATCCGTCCTGGTCACCCCTTCAGCGCTGAGGAGAACAGATATGCGCACCATGATCATCGCCGCGTCGCTTGCGGCCGTCGCGCTCGCAGGTTGCGCGAAGAAGCAGCCGATCGCGACCACGCCGCCCCCTGCGGAACAGGGTGCTGGCACCGGAAGCGGCGCCAACAATGACGAGGTCGGGCTGGTCGAGCTTCCCGCCAGCCAGCAGGCGCTGGTCGCCGCCGCGGGGACCGACACCATCTACTTCAACACCGACCAGTCGGACATCGACGACCAGGACCGGACGGTGCTGACGGCGCAGGCCAAGTGGCTGTTGGCCAACCCGAACGTCCGCGCCAGTATCGAAGGCCATGCCGACGAGCGCGGCACGCGCGAGTATAACCAGGCGCTGGGTGAGCGGCGGGCCAATGCCGCCAAGAACTTCCTGCTGACGCAAGGCGTGCCCGAAGCGCGCCTGCTGGTGATCAGCTGGGGCAAGGAACGCCCGGTGGCCAGTGGCTCGAACGAAGCGGCCTGGGCGCAGAACCGTCGGGCGGTGACGGTGGTGGTTCGCTAATCCTCGACCCTCCCTGCCGCGCGGCGGCGGGGAGGTGCTTGTCAGTTACGCCGCGTAACGCTGTCCCGCGCCGCGGCCGGCGATCGCCAGCCATGCGCGCGCCTGCCGTTGTGCTTCGGCGATCTCGCGCGCAGTCATTTCCACGCTGATTTCCGCGCGGCACTGCTGGCCACGGGTGCAGCCGTTCAGGGCCGCGAGGTTGAACCACTTGTGCGCTTCGATGAGATCGACGTCCGTGCCCCCACGGCCCGTCGAATAAGTCACCCCAAGCTCGAACAAGGCTTCGACGTCGCCGGCTTCCGCGTCGGCCATCCGGCTGCGCAGCAGAAACTCGGCACTCTTGAGACTGATCGCCATGAACTTCCCTCCTGTTGAGGGTGAAGTTCGGTTGATTCGGCTATCAAATGGTTAACGAGCCAATCACCCTCCCGAGTGTGACCCTGCGGCCACAGCCAGATTATCGATCAGCCGGGTCGTCCCGAGGGTCGCCGCAGCGAGCAGGCGCATGTTCCGGCAAGGGATTTCGAGCGGCTCCAGGCTGTCGCCATCGACCAGCGCGACATAGTCGATCCTGGTGAAGCCGTTGTCGATCAAGGCGGCCTTCGCTTCGGCCAGCGCGGTGGCGACCGGCTGGCCGGCACCAATCTGCTCGGCGGCCTGCTCCAAGGCTCGCGGCAAGGCCAGCGCCTGCCGCCGCTGCTCCGGCGAGAGGTAGGCGTTGCGGGAGGAGAGGGCGAGGCCATCCGCATCCCGCACCGTCGGCACGCCGACAATCTCCACCGGCAGGCCAAGGTCGCCAGCCATGCGCCGGATGACGGCGAGCTGCTGGAAGTCCTTTTCCCCGAACAGCGCCACGTCCGGAGCGCAGGCGATCAGCAGCTTGGCGACCACCGTCGCGACGCCGGCGAAATGGCCCGGTCGCGCTTCGCCGTCCCAGCGCTCGCTCACCCCGGCGACAGTGACGGTAGTGGCAAAGCCCGGCGGGTAGAGCTGGTCGGGCGTCGGCAGCCAGACGAGGTCACAGCCCTCGCGCTCCAGTAGCTGAAGGTCCTGCTCCTCCTGGCGGGGGTAGCGCGACAGATCCTCGTTCGGTCCGAACTGCAGCGGATTGACGAAGATGGTGGCCGCGACCTGGGTTGCCCGCGCCCTTCCTTCACGCACCAGCGTCAGATGTCCCTCGTGCAGCGCGCCCATGGTGGGCACGAGCGCCAGCGTGCCCTCTAGGCCACGCCGGGCTGTCCGAAGCTCCGCGATGGAACGGATGATTTGCACCGCGGATTCCCCTGCCGTAACCGTTAACGTAGGAAGGCGCTTGGCCTTGCGCCGGGGGAAGAATCAAGAGCGATGACCAATCCGCACACCATCGTGTTCGCCAATGAGAAGGGTGGCACCGGCAAGTCGACCACTGCGGTGCATACCGCCGTCGCGCTTGCGGCTTCCGGCCATCGGGTCGGCGTCCTCGACCTCGATCACCGCCAGCGCACCACCACCCGCTACCTTGAGAACCGGGGGGCGACAATGCGCCGGCTGGAGACCGAGCTGCCGCAGCCGGCGTTCGAAGTGCTCGAGGACCAGAGCATCGAGGCGCTCGAGGCCGCGGTGGCGCGGTTGGCCGACCGGGCCGACGTCCTGGTGATCGACACGCCGGGGCGCGACGACGCGGTGGCGCGGGCAGCCATCCTCAAGGCCGATACGCTGGTCACGCCGATGAACGACAGCTTCGTCGACCTGGACCTGATCGGCCAGGTGCACCCCGACAATTTTAAGATCACCAAGCCGAGCTTCTATGCCGAGCTGATCTGGAACAGCCGCACGCAGCGCGCGAAGACCACGGGCAAGAGCGTCGACTGGGTCGTGCTGCGCAACCGCCTCCAGCATATCCAGAGCCACAACCTTCAGCGCGTGGGCGCGGCATTGGACGAGCTGGCGCGGCGGGTCGGTTTCCGCGTCATCCCGGGACTGGGTGAGCGGGTCATCTTCCGCGAACTGTTTCCAAAGGGACTGACGCTGCTGGACCTGAAGCAACTGGGCGAGGTCGGGATCGGCCACATCGCCGCCAGGCAGGAATTGCGCGAGATGGTGGCGGCGCTTGGCGTTCCTGGCGTGGAAGCGCGCGAGGCGGCCTGAGGCCACCCTTTCGGCTGCCCGGTTGAACAAATCGCCGCCTTCCGCGTAGGGCCGCGCAATGGCTCATTCATTCCACCCCACCATCCTCCGCGAATATGACATCCGCGGGGTCGTCGGCTCCACGCTCTCGGCGCATGACGCCTACGCGCTCGGCCGCAGCTTCGCCGCGCTGGCCCGCTCCGAAAACGTGTCCAGCATCGCGGTCGGTCGCGACGGGCGCACTCACTCGCAGGAGATGCAGGATGCGCTGGTTCGCGGCCTGACCGAAGGTGGGCTGGACGTGGTGCGGATCGGCATGGGCCCGTCCCCGATGCTCTACTGGGCGACCTACAATCTGCCCGTCGGCGGCGGCATCCAGATCACCGGAAGCCACAATCCGGCCGATTACAACGGCTTCAAGATGCTGCTGAACGGCCGCTCGGTGTTCGGCGGCGAGATAAAGGCGCTGGGCGAGCGCAGTGCGGCAGGGGACTGGTCGGAAGGGCAGGGCCAGGTCAGCGACGAGGACGTGATCGATCGCTATGTCGCTCGACTCACCGAGGATTTCGAGGGCGGCGCGTACAAGATCGGCTGGGACGCCGGCAACGGCGCCGCCGGTCCCGCGCTCGAAAAGCTCGTCAAGGCGCTTCCCGGCGAGCATCACACCATCTTTACCGACGTGGACGGGCTTTTTCCCAACCACCATCCCGACCCCACGGTCGAAAAGAACCTCGACCATCTGAAGGCGCTGGTGCGTGAGAAGGGGCTCGACTTCGGCATCGCTTACGATGGCGACGGCGACCGGATCGGTGCCGTTGACGGGCAGGGACGGGTGATCTGGGGCGACCAGCTGGTGTCGATCCTGGCGGAGCCGGTGCTCGCCGCCGAGCCGGGCGCCACCATCATCGCCGATGTGAAGGCCAGCCAGTCGCTGTTCGACCGCATCGCCGAGCTCGGCGGCCAGCCGCTGATGTGGAAGACCGGCCACAGCCTGATCAAGTCGAAGATGAAGGAAACCCACGCCCCGCTGGCCGGGGAGATGAGCGGCCACATCTTCTTCAAGCACCGCTGGTATGGCTTCGACGACGCGCTCTATGCCTCGGTCCGGCTGATCGAGGCAGTGGCGAAGTCGGGCAGGAGCCTGACCGAGCTGCGCGACGCTATGCCGGACACGGTCACGACGCCGGAACTTCGCTTCCCGGTCGATGAAAGCCGCAAGTTCGCGGTGATCGACGAAGTGCTCGCCCGGCTGGAGCAGAGCGGGGCGGAGGTGAACCGCACCGACGGCGCGCGAGTGAAGAACGCCGACGGCTGGTGGCTGCTGCGTGCGTCCAACACCCAGGACGTGCTGGTCGCCCGCGCCGAGGCGCGTGACCAGGCCGGGCTGGACCGGCTGGTCAGCGAGATCGACGCCCAGCTCGCCGCCAGCGGCGTCGAGCGCACCGAAGGCGATCACTAGGTCTAAAGGCTAGGTCCGCATCCGGCGAACGGGCCGGCCCGTAACTCCCACAGGCAGCAGGCAAGGCTGCCTCAACTAGGGAGTTACCTCGCATGAAGCTCGTTCGCCTCACTGCCCTCACGCTCGCCGCCGTGGCGCTGCCGCTCGGCGCCGCGTCGGCCAAGAACCCCATGGTCGGCGGCGCCGCCATGTATCCCAGCAAGACGATCGTCGAGAACGCGGTCAACTCGAAGGACCACACCACCCTGGTCGCCGCGGTCAAGGCCGCGGGCCTCGTCGATACGCTGAACGGCAAGGGTCCGTTCACGGTCTTCGCACCGACCAACGCGGCTTTCGACCGCCTTCCCGCCGGCACGGTCGAGACTCTGGTCAAGCCCGAAAACAAGGGCACGCTGACCAAGATCCTGACCTATCACGTGGTCCCAGGCCGCGTGACCTCCGCCCAGCTCGCCGCCAAGATCCGCGCCGGACATGGCAAGGCTTCGCTGACCACCGTCGAGGGCGGCAAGCTGACCGCCCGGATGAGCGGCCGCAACATCGTGCTTGTCGACGCCAAGGGCGGTTCCTCGAAGGTCACCATCGCGGACGTGATGCAGTCCAACGGCGTGATTCACGTCGTCGACCATGTCCTGATGCCGTAACCCGAACAGGCGCGCGGGTTTTGGCCCTCCTGTACCTGCGCGCCGCCCGGTGGGAGCACCCTTCATGCCCGACCTAGCCGTCGCCCCGGGTGCTTCCACCGGGTTTCTCTTTCCCTCCACGCCGCGCTCGGCCATGAAGCGATCCATGGACCAGCCTGTTTCCGAGCCCTCCGCGGCCCGCCAAGAACTGGTCCGCCTGCTGACGCAGGTCGCGAGCGGCGATCGCGAAGCGCTCCGTTCTGTCTATGAGCGCACCTCGGCCAAGCTGTTCGGCATCTGCCTGCGCGTTACCGGCAGCGAGGATGACGCCGCCGACGTGCTTCAGGACGTCTACCTCACTGTCTGGCGCAACGCGGCGCGGTTCGATGCTGGCCGGGCCAGCCCGATCACCTGGCTTGCGCTGATCGCCCGCAGCCGCGCCATCGATCTCCTCCGCCGCCGCAAGTCGGTCGCCGAACCGATTGAGGCCGCGCTCGACATCCCCGATGAGAATCCCGACGCGCTGCAACTCGCCAGCGCCGGTGAGGATCGCGACCGGCTTCAGCACTGTCTCGGCACGCTCGACGAGCGCGGCGCCACCCTGATCCGCGCCGCCTTCCTGGACGGAATGAGTTATCCGCAACTGGCGTCACGGGAGGGAGTGCCCCTGCCGACGATGAAGAGCTGGATCCGTCGCTCGCTGCAGCGGCTCAAGGGATGTCTTGAAGCATGAGCCCCGACGAACCCACCGGCGACTGGCAGGCGGCCGAGCTGGCGCTGGGCCTGCTCGAAGGCGCCGACCTCATCGCCGCCCGCCGCCGGGCCGCGGCGGACCCTGTCTTCGCCGCGGAGGTGGCACGCTGGGGTGAGCGGCTGGCCCCCTTGCTGGACGAGATTGCCGACGTGATTCCGCCGGCCGACCGGTGGGGCCGCATCGCCGCCGCACTTGGCGGGCGGCAGGCAGGCTCGGCGGTCAATGATAACGACATGACCCTTGAGCGGCGGCTGGCATTCTGGCGCCGCTGGTCCGTCGGTGCGACATCGCTGGCCGCCGCGCTTGGCCTGTTCCTCCTCGTCGAGCCCCGCTCCGTGCCGGCTCCGACGCCCGCTCAGCCCGTCGCCGAGGCTCCAATGGTCGCCGCGATGGCGGCCAAGGACAGTGAGGCGCGCCTCGTCGCCACCTGGGAACCGACCGCCCGTAGCCTGACCGTGGCGGCGGCCGGAGACATGCCCAACGACGGCGCCCACGCACACGAACTCTGGTTCATCGTGGCCGGAGCCAAGCCGAAGTCGCTCGGCATCATGCCGCTCAACGGCCGGATGCACGCGCAGGTGGCCGCCGAGATCGCGGCTGCGCTGCACCAGGGAACCGTGCTCGCCGTGTCGGTCGAACCGGCAGGCGGATCGCCGACCGGACAGCCGACCGGGCCCGTCATTGCCTCGGGGCCGCTGCTTCCTACCTAAGCTGCATCCGGACGACGCCGATCAGCGTATCTGGAAGCGTCCCAAGGAGTTGCCATGAACTCGTCGATTGATCGTCGTGCCCTGCTCGGTGCCGCTGGCCTGGGCGTCGCTGGCTGGGCCGTGCTTCGGCCCGCACCGGCTATGGCCGGGCCGTTTCCGGTACAGAAGACGCCCGCGCAATGGCGCGCCCAGTTGGGGGCGGCGCGGTTCGAGATCCTGCGGCAAGCGGGGACGGAGAGCCCCGGCAGCAGCCCGCTCAATAACGAGCATCGCCGCGGCACCTTCGTCTGCGCCGGGTGCAACCAGCCGCTCTTCTCGTCGGCCACGAAGTTCGACAGCGGAACCGGCTGGCCAAGTTTCTTCCGGCCACTTCCGAACGCCGTGCTGACCCGCACCGACCGTTCGCTCGGCATGAGCCGGACTGAAGTCCTCTGCCGCCGCTGCGGCGGGCACCTCGGCCATGTGTTCGACGACGGGCCCAAGCCGACTGGCCTGCGCTACTGCATGAACGGTCTGGCCATGCAGTTCCGCGCCGGAGCCGCGGCATGAGCCACCGCGTGATCGGTCTGGCGCTCGCCGCCTTGCTGGCAAGCGCGCCCGCCAGCGCCGCTCCTGCGCAGCGTGCTACCGCCGTGCTCGCCGGTGGCTGCTTCTGGGGCCTCGAAGGCGTCTATGAACATGTGAAAGGCGTGATCGACGTCACGTCGGGCTACGCCGGCGGGAGCGCTGCCGACGCCAACTACCCGGCCGTCAGTAGCGAGCGTACGCGCCATGCGGAGGCGGTCAGGATCACCTATGATCCGACGAAGATCAGCTACGGCCAGCTGTTGCAGATTTTCGCCAGCGTTGCGCATGATCCGACCCAGCTCAATCGGCAGGGGCCCGACGAGGGGACCAGCTACCGCTCTGCTATCTTCCCACAGAATGCGGCTCAGGCGGCGGCGGCGCGGGCCTTCCTGTCAAGCTTGGCGAAGTCCGGCACCTACAAGCAGCCTATTGTGACCAGGATCGAGAACGGCGGCTTCTATCCGGCCGAAGCCTATCATCAGAACTTCATGCGCAAGAATCCCTATTATCCGTACATCGTGATCAATGACCGGCCAAAGGTGGCCGAACTGAAGCGACGGTTCCCCCAACTCTATCACGACTGACTTGCTCCGCGTGGCCGACGCGCGGCATGACGCGGGGATGAACGGAACGATGCGGGTCGGAGTTGTGGGGCTTGGCGCCATCGGCGGCTGGCTCGCTGCGAGGCTGGCGCTGGCGGGTCACGACGTGACCGGCTTCGTCCGGCCCGAGCGCCTGTCGGCGGGCGGCATCAAGCTGACGGCGGACGGAAGGACCAGTGTTGCTCCGGTTCGCCTGAGTGCCGATCCTGCTGCCCGCGGAGCTCAGGACCTGCTGGTCCTCGCCACCAAGGCGACCACGCTAGCCGAGGCCGCAGAGTGGGCGACCCCGTTGATCGGATCGGACACGCTGGTTCTTCCACTCCAGAATGGCGTGCCATATTGGTTCGAGAAGGATGCTCCGCTGGAGTCCGTGGACCCCGGCGGGCGGATTGCAGCAGTGCTCCCGGCGGCGCAGGTGATTGCTGGCGTGGTGCACGCCGCCGCGCGGCGCCCCAGCCCCGACGAGATCGTGCTTGTTCACGCCGACAAGCTGGCGCTTGGCGAAGCCGACGGTGGTTCCAGCGACCGGGTCGATCGGCTGGTGAGCACCCTGGCCCGTGCGGGCGTTCCGGCGGTCGCTGACCCCGATGTGCGCCGCGCCCTCTGGTACAAATTATGGGGCAACTGCACCCTCAATCCGCTCTCCGCCCTGACCCGCGCCAGCTGCGATCGCCTGCTGGCGGATCCTGAGCTGCGCGCCTTCATCGCGGAAGGAATGAACGATGCGGCGGCGGTCGGCGCTGCGATCGGCTGTCCCATCGCGGAAAGCAGTGACGCGCGGATGGCGGTGACGGCCCGGCTGGGCCCGTTCAAGACCAGCATGCTGCAAGACCTCGAAGCTGGGCGGCCGCTCGAACTGGATGCGCTGCTCGGTGCGCCGAGAGAGCTTGGTCGGCGGTACGGCGTGCCGACGCCAGCGCTTGACCGGCTGGATGCGCTCGCACGAACGCTTGCGAAAAGCCTGGGCCTTATGCCGAGCTGTTTCCGGTAAAAACAACTGTCCTACAGCGAACCAAAAAGGTTAACACTCCTACGACTCGAATGAGCGCAGGAGAAAATGACGATGGACCATGGCGAACAGTTGATCGCCGAACTGGTGGACGGCCTTATCGAGCGGGAGGGCGGCTTCGTCGACCATCCCGCTGATCGCGGCGGACCGACCAACTTCGGGATCACCGAAGCGGTCGCGCGGGCGCATGGCTATGGCGGGCCGATGTCGCTGCTGCCGCGCGGTGAGGCGGTGACCATTTACCGCCGTCTTTACTGGTCGCGGCCCCGCTTCGACCAGGTCGCCACCCGCTCCTCGCGCATCGCCTCCGAGCTGTTCGACACCGGCGCCAACATGGGGCCGGGCGTCGCCACCACTTTCCTGCAGCGTGCGCTGACCGCGCTCAATCGCAACGGCAAGGACTATCCCGACCTCATGCCCGATGGCCGCATCGGCCCGGTGACGCTCGGCGCCCTCGACCGCTTTCTCAGCCTTCGCGGGCGAGAGCGCGGCGAGACCGTGCTGATGCGCGCGCTCGAGGCGCTGCAGGGCGAGCGCTACCTCCGGCTCGCAGAGAAGCGGCCGGCGAACGAAGCCTTCCTTTACGGCTGGCTCGCCAACCGCCTCGGCAACGTCTGACGCCAAGGCAACCTGCGGGTCCTGACCGCCAACCATGGAAACATGGAAACTTCGGAACCGCCGAACACCCCCCGACCATGGAAACATGGAAACTTCGCTCAGTCGCAAGGAATCCTCATGCCTATTCTCGAAGCCATTGTCGGCCCGATCGCCAAGCTGATCGACAAGATCATTCCCGACCCCCAGGCGCGGGAGCAGGCGAAATTGAACCTGCTGAAACTGGAGGGCGACCAGGAAGCCAACACGATTGCCCAGCAGATGCAGGCGATCATCGCCGAGGCCCAGTCGCCTGATCCCTGGACCAGCCGTGCCCGCCCAAGCTTTCTCTACGTCATGTACACGCTAGTGCTGTGGGCGATCCCCATGGGCCTGATCAGCGCGGCCAATCCGGCCACGGCGAACGCGATCGCTACCGGCATGACCAGCTACCTGCGCGGGATCCCGAACGAACTCTACACGCTCTTCGGCACCGGCTACCTCGGCTACACCGCGGCCCGTACCTGGGGGAAGGTGAAGGGCGCGGAGAAGTAATCCCTGACGCATTGCGATCCCGGCGGCGCCGGGGTCGCAATGACATCGACGACGTCCATCACGACCCGTGCGTCTTCCCACATCGCCCAACAAGCGGCCGCCTGCCCCTTGTTCCGCCGCTCCACCCTTGGTAGGGCGCCCGCCGGCTACCAGGCCATGCCGCTTTAGCTCAGTTGGTAGAGCACCTCATTCGTAATGAGGGGGTCACAGGTTCGAGTCCTGTAAGCGGCACCACTCCCGGTCAAAGATGGGCACCGGCTCGCGAGCGGGATCGTCTACTTTGACCAGAGTCCGTTCGAGCGCTGCCTTGCTTCCGGTGATGACGATCTCCTCAGGTGTGACGGTCACCTGGTCAACGAACAGGCGGACGTAGGCGGACCGGAATTGACGATCGCCGTCTCGGAGGGCCGTTCTCATCCGTTCGCCAAAGGTCTTGATCATTTCCTTGGTAATGCGCACCTTCGCCTTGGCGAGCTGAGCTTCCAGCGCCTTCACGTCGGCCTCGAGCACGCTCTTGCGAGCCCGGTTGTGAGCCATGCGCTCTGCGAACTCGGGCTCATCAAGGCGGGAGACGTCACGCTCGACCAATATCATGAGGTTTGTGATCGCTCTGGACACGCTGGTCAGTTCAGAGCGCGCCAGCCCCAAATCCTTGCGTCGCCGCTTGTCAGCATCAGCAGAGCGATCCAGCAGATGGGAAAGAAGCACGGGGAGCCTTGAAGGAGCGAAGAGCCGTTCCTGCAGGGCGCCGATCACGGCACCTTCAAGTTCATCCCGCTGGGTGGAAGGGAGGTTGCACGCGGTAGCGCCCTCGTTCACGCGGGCGCTGCAGCAGTAGTAGTGATAGGCGCCGCTCTTGCCGGTGCGCACCGTCAACCCGGCGCCGCATCCCGGCTGACCACACTTGGCGATGGTGGCAGGAAGCAAGGTGGTGCCGTTCGTCACCCGTGGCGGCGTGACCCTAGGCGACCGCTTCGCGCGAAGGGCAGCGACCTCAAGGAACTCTTCTTCGCTGATGATCGCCGGGCACGGCACCGTGATCCACTGGTCCTCGGGCAACGGCTCCTTGAACTCGTTCTTCTTCCCGTCGAGGTAGTAGCCAACATAATGGGTGCGACTGAGGATGCCGGCCACGTTCGAGTTTTTGAATCGGGCGCCACGCAGCGTGTAGCCCCGCGAGTTGAGCCACTGAGCAATGCCCCTGGCGCCCAAGGGACCCTTCCCGTCGCCGTAGCGGGCGAGACGAAATATTTGGCGGACGACCTCCGCCTCGGCCTCCTGGACGGCAAGCTTCTTCTTCTCCTTGTCCTTCCGCCGCTCGACCGTGATCGACAGGTAGCCGAAGGGGATCGGCCCGCCATTCCAGAAGCCCTGCGCCGCATTCTCGTTCATGGTCCGGATCGTGTTGACCGACGACTGGTCCGACACGTGCTGGTTGAAGGCGCCGACCATCGATCGCATCAGGTTCCCGTTCGGACCCTTGCCGAACGTCTCTGTCACGGAGGCGAGCCCGACGCCGACTGCCTGAAGCTGGTCGAAGGAGTTCGTTTGCAGCGACAGTTTACGCGCGAACCGGCTGAGAGCGAAAACGACGATCACGTCGAATGGACGCAGGGCGCTCTGCGCGAGGCTCATCATCTTGCGGAAGACCGGCCGGCCCTCGTCCTTGCCGGACATGCCGGGCTCCTGCAGCACCTCGACCAGCTCCCAGCCCCGAGCCGCGCAGAACTCCTCGACCTTCGAGATCTGACTGGGAAGGCTGATTCCGTGCTGGGCCTGATCATCGGTGCTGACCCGCACGTAGCCGCATGCTCGAAGCTTCACCGCTTCTTTCCTCCGACCAGAACATCGTGCTTCGGCTGAGAACGATCGCTAATAGCCACAAGGGTCAAGCCAGCACCTAGGAGCATGGCTTCCATCCGTTCGAGCGCGGGGCCAGCCTGGGTGACGTGCGACCACCAAGGAACGACCAGGAGGTCGTACGGGCGCTCGGGCCGGCAAGCGGCGGTGACCAGCTCCACCAACCGGCCATAGTGCCGCTGCCCGTCGTACGCGGTCTCGACGATCGTGATCACATGGGCAAAGCCCCGTTGCCGGCAGTAGGCTCGGATCCGGGCGATCTGTTCGGGCACGATGGACCGGGCGTACTGCAGCTCCAGCGGCGGATGCACGTAGCCGGCGACCTTGAGGGGAGCCTTCATTTAAGCCTCCTGGCCCTGGAGGTTGGCGGCGCCGTTGTGGACCGCGATCAGCAGGACGCCGGCGGCGCTCAGCCGGTCCGCGTAGCTCTCGAACTCGCCAACGCGGCGGGCGACGCGGGAAGCCGAAGCGACCACGATGGCATCGAACGGGCGCCCTGCGGAGCAGGCGCGATTGAGCAGCTCATCGAAGTCACGCTGGCCGTCGCCCGCTCCGATGGCGTTCTTCGCGCCCTCGATGGCGGAGGACACGATCGTCATCTTGTTCGTCGCGCAGAAGGCTCGGATACTAGCCAGCTGCCGCAGTTCTTCGGTGAGGCGATGCGGCGCGTCGGTGCTGGAGCGGGCGTAAGCGGCAACGCGAAGTCCTTGGTACTTCATTTTCAATCCTTTCTTCCGTGTGCGTTGTCGTTCCCGCTGCCGGCAGACCCAAGAAGGTCCGAGACAACGTCGCCCAGCCATGCTAGGAGCAGGTCGACTTCTTCGGTTGAGACCGGAAGCTCGCTCGGCAGGTCGCAGCGGATGCGCCTGGAACCAGCGTTTCGGCCTCCTGCTTTCTGGACATCGATGGGCGAATGGAACGACATGCCCGGTCCATGTCATGCTCGCGCTCGGTCCTTTGCGACCGGGTTGCTTGCTACTTTTCGGGGCCGGAGCGGACGCTGCTTCGGCTAGCGTCCGCGCCGGTCTTTCAGTCGGCCTTTTTGCTGCGCCACGCAGCCTCGGCGGCGGCTGCCCGAAAGCCACGGAGCACGAAGGCAGCCAAGAGGTCGCTATCGCGCGCAGCCAGAACGTCGAACAGTGTGGGCGGGGATGGCTGCTGCGCCAGCCAGGCGTCCAGCTTGGCGAAGATCGCGTCATCAGCCTTGTTGCGCTGGGTGAGCAGGTAATGGCTGTTAAGCGTCTCGATGATCTCCCCGTCGGCTATCGCCTTGATCGGGCTGACGACGAGCGAGGTGGTGATGTAGCCGCCTTCCCGGAAGCGCCCCTTGCGGTCGCCGGACACCTTGCCGGCGAGAAAGCGGCGGCCGTCTGCCAGCTCGCAGACGATCCAGTTGCTGAGTGTGGCGTCGTAAGATCCTGACTTCATCATTTTTCCTCCAGGCATCATTGCCGAGGAGCTTTTCCCTCCAGTCTCACCTCGCGCCGCGAGAGCGGCGGCACCGACCCGATGCCGCCGCTGCCGGCTAGAAGTCGAAGTCGTCGAGCCCACGCGCCGGGTAGCTCTGGCGAGGCGGTCGCGGGACCGTCGTGAACGCGGCGAGGCTCGGATGTTCGGTGGCGTTCTCGGCCGCCCAAGCGGCGAAGGAACGCCACTCGGCGCGGGCGAAGCCCGGCTCCTGCACCTTGGTCCAGAAGAGACTGGCGAGCCAGCAGCCCACCACATCGGTCTCGCAGTATTCTTCGAGGGCCAGCCAGTCTTCACGAGCAGCCAGTTCGGCAACGCTGGCGGACGCATCCTGCTTCACGGGGATGGCAAAGGGCGCGCAGAGATGGGCGAGGCTCACCGGCGCCGCGTCCCGCTTCAGCTGATCGAACAGGTCGACATGCCTCCCGACCCGCGACCGGTTCTGCAGGTCGATGAGGCGGGGCACATGGACCTCATGAACCATGGCCCGGGCGAGCAGGACAGGCAGGTCGAACCGGTAGCCGTTGAAGGTGACCACCACATTGGCGTCATCGACCGCCGCCGCGAGGGCCATGACAATGCCGCGCTCGGACATGGCTCCGCGCGAGAAGCTCTCGAGCGCATAGTATTGCTCATCATGCGCGCTGCGGGTCACAGAAAAGGCGCTGGCGCAGACGATCCGGTGGACCGGCCACGGAGCGAACTCGTCTCCGGGAACGAAGCCGCAGTGCCCAGCGGCCTCCTCGTCCAACACGGTCTCGACATCGATGCTAACGGTCTTCTTCACTTGATATTCCTTATTGGAGGTGCGCGCGCCGGCTCTGCCCGCCGGAGCCCGGCGAGGAGAGCCACGGCGCGTGGAGGTGGTTCAGGCGTTGCGGCCGGGCCAGGCAGCCCATTCAGCGGCGAGGATGGCCTTGGGCGGGCCCTTCAGCAAAGGCGTGAACCCGAGAAAGTTGCTGTCATGGAGCTCGCGGGCAAAAATGAGCATGTGGACATGCGGCTTGCCTTCGGCATAGCCGCTGAGCCCGGGCTGGTGCTGGACCAACGTGACCGCCAACCGCCGCTCCACGCAGAGCTTGGCCCAGGCGAACGAGCGAGCCGCCTCGAACTGGGCGTGGAAGGTGGACCCTGGCTTGAAGCGCACCGTGAACAGGATCATCAGGTCGCGCATCTCTGGTAGACGCTGTGTTTCGTATCGCCTTGCGATAGCGCTGAGTTCCCGCAGCATCTCGGTGGCGCCCGGTGGAATCAGCGTTTCATACCGGTGACAGCTTGATCGCCCGTCGTGGAGCATGATCCGGCGCCCGATCACCTCATCGGTGCGGTTGACCTTGCCGTTGAACTCACCCTCGATGATGCCGCCAGCGACGTCGACCGGGACCTTTGTCCGGTCAGCCTTGTAGTCGGCCATGGCTCAGGCCTCCCTGCTGCGGCGCATGGTGGGTGCGAGCAAATCATGGGTCGCTGGCGCGACCTTGGGATCGTTGTGGAGAAACAAGGGCGTATCCTCTTAGGATGGATCGCTGCTCAACCCGAACTTCTTTTTCATCCGCTCGGGCGGAGCAAACCCTTGCCCCTTCTTCATTGATCCTTGCCTTCCCTTCGCCGCCGGATGTCTGCACCTGGCCGAAAGCAGACCGTCCATTTCTGGTGATGAGCTCGGCCAACCAGCCGTTCGTTCAGCTCAGGTGCGAGACTCGACACGCGGCGGCTTTTGAGAGTTGCCGTCTGAGGGAGCGGCTGTGGATCCGAGCCCTCGAGTGCCCGACCGCCTAGATCCCGAGAAGTGCCTGATCCGGCTAAATTGTCGAATATCGGCGCAGGAGCTCGTCCTTGATCAGTCAGCGTCCTGGCCGCCCTGCGGTGATCCGTAACCCACCACCTCGTCAGCCATCGCGAGAGCAATAACGAGGCCTTTGGAAGGGTCGTCAACTCTAGCGTTGAAGAAACGTCAACACCTGTATTGACAAGCGATGGCGGCTGGTGTGTTCTGAAGACGGAAGTGGGCAGGAGGAGTGCTCACTGGAGGATCAATGATGGCTCTTCTGAGGGCATCTGCGAGTGGGTTCGCGATGGCGGTCGCGTTTGCCGCGTCGCCATTATCTGCGCAGGTCGCACCCGGCGGGGGAGCGAACGGGGCGCTCCCGAAAGTCGAAACTGAAAATTCGGTCGGCGCCGACATCGTTGTCACCGCACGCAAGCGCAACGAGACACTGATCGACGTTCCCGTGGCGGTTTCCGTCGTCACCCCCACCGAGCTCAACCGCAATCTTGCTACCGACCTCAGCAAGATCGGAGAGACAACGCCGACGGTCATTGTCGGTGCCTACAAGTCCAATGGTGGCGGCTCGATCGCCATTCGCGGGATCAGTTCTCCCGCGAACCAGGCTGGGTTCGAGCAGGCTGTGTCGGTGGCGATCGATGGCGTCCAGACCAGCGATGGCCGAATCGCCCAGCTCGGCTTCTTCGACATTGGCCAGGTCGAAATCCTAAAGGGGCCGCAGGCGTTGTTCTTCGGGAAAAACAGCCCTGCCGGCGTGATTTCTTTGAAAACCGCCGACCCTGCTTCCCGGCTCACCGTAGAGGCCCGCGCGTCGTATGAGTTCGTCGGGGACGAGCTCACGACCGATGCCGCCATCTCCGGTCCGATCGCGCCCAATCTCGGCGCGCGTCTGGCCATTCGCTATCGACATCTTGATGGATGGCTGCGCAACACCGCGCGGCCGATCGCCAATCCGTTTAACACTGCGGCAGGGGCTCCTGTCGGCGCGTCGCAGCTGCCGGGTGCCTCGGACCCGCGGCCCGGCGATCAGGACCTGCTCGCGCGCTTCACCTTGAAGGGTGAGCTTGCGCCAAACTTCACCGTTCGGGTCAAGCTGTTCGGCGCGCGCAGCAAGGACAGCGGCCCGGGCGTCGCCACCCAGAACATCGGGCCCTGCTCGGGACCTTTCCCGCGCATGTATGGGATTGCCGATCCCAACGCCGATTGCGTCGCGGACAACCGCACTACCATCGGCGACCTGCCCGACGCCATAGCGCGAACCATGCTCGGCGGCCAGAACGGCGGCGCGCCCTACGGTCGGCTTCACGCCTATACGGCGGCGCTCGATCTCGACTGGGACATGGGCGCGGGCAGCCTCAACTCGCTGACCGGCTACAACTTCATCCGGTACAAGTTCCTCTCGGGTCTCGACCAGACGAGCTATTCGCAGCTCGCCTTCTTCAACGACCAGAACAACGAGGCATTCTCGCAGGAGCTGCGCTACACGTCCAAGTTCGACGGGCCCTTCAACCTAGTCCTCGGCGCCTACTATCAGAAGACGACGCTCGAGGATCATAACGACACCAAGCTGCGCGACAGCAACTACAACGCCGCGAGCGGGCGGTTCGTCACCTACGAGGACCTCGGCCACCAACATGGCAACACCATGTCGGTCTTCGGCCAGGCCTTGTTCGACATTGCGCCAACGCTGCAGTTGGCGGGCGGCGCCCGCTGGACCCACGAGAGGAAACGCTTCGACAAGCGCAATCTCTACGGGGTTGGCACTTTCAACACGTTGGCAACAGTCTATCCGGGCAGCGATCAGGTCGGGGTTCTGAAAGGACGCTTCAGCGACAGCAACGTGTCGCCGGAAGTCACCCTGACGTGGCACCCGGAAGCAAACCGTACCATCTATGCGGCCTACAAGACGGGCTTCAAATCCGGTGGGTTCGGGGTGACCAACCCGCTCCAGACCAGCACCCGGATCGGCGATGTCGACTTTGATTCCGAGACTGCATCCGGCTTCGAATTTGGGGCCAAAGGCTTGTTCCTGCGCAACCACCTGCGCGTCGGGATCACGGCCTTTGCGTATAAGTTCAAGAATCTGCAGGTGAACACCTACGACGCGAGCCGGGTGGCCTACACCATCAACAATGCCGGCGCCGTCCGCCAGCGCGGCATCGAGGCCGAGGCCAATTACAGGGTCGACAATGCCCTTACCCTGCATGGCGCGGTGGCCTATGTGCACAACCGATTCCGCGACTTCGTCGGCCAGTGCTACGGCTTCACCATCCCGGCGGGGACTGTGCAGTCGGCCGTGACGCTGCCGCCCAATTGCAGCTTCCGCTTTCCCGGCACCGCCAACCTCACGCTACAGCAAGACTTCAATGGCCGGGCGCCCGCGCGTTCACCCGACTGGGCCGGCAATGCGGGCTTCGAATACGAAGTGCCTGTTGGCAGCTATAAGTTGGGCCTGACTGGCGACGGATTCTATTCGGATGGATATTACGCCGCCGAGACAATGGCGCCGTCGACCTACCAGCGGGCGTTCTGGCGGTTTAACGCAAGCGTCCGTGTCGCTACCCGCGACGACCGCTACTCGCTCGCCCTGGTCGGGCGAAACCTCACCAACAAATATTACCTGCTCTATGGAGCCGACCGCACCGGCGGCACCAGCGTGCCGCTCACCATCGGCGAGCAGCGCGGGGTGATCGCGCGTGGTCGCGAGATAGCACTGCAGGCATCCGCGAAGTTCTGAACAACGCATTCCGCTGAGAGGAGAAGCGACCCATGATCGGCAAGTATTTCGTGCTCGACGCCGTGACGCACGCCTACAACCATCTGCCATCCAACTGGGTCGATCCGGTGCTCGGCCACGCCATGGTCGAGCTGGCGTACCATCTGGCGGCCGATCCGCCCAACCCGCGCTATGCCATGACCCGCGAGCAATATCTGATCGACTGGCAGATCGATGATGTCGCGAACTTCCTTTTCAAGGAGAGCGACACCGACGTTGCGGTGATGCATCCGCTGGCGATCGCCTCGTTCAAGGACGGCTACTCGTCGGTCGAGAAGGCGGCGGAAGCCCTCGAGAAATATCCGACGCGCTTTATCGGCGCCTACGCCTGTGTCGATCCGCTGAAGGGCGAGCAGGCAGTGCAGTCGATCGCCGAACAGGTCGACATGCTCAAACCCCTGGGCCTCAAGCTTTACCCGACCAGCTACGATGGCACCGGCCCGGTCAGCTGGAGGATGGACGATCCCAAGCTGATCTACCCGCTTTACGAGGCGGCGCAGAAACACGGGCTTAAGCATGTCGCCGTCCACAAGGCCGTTCCGATCGGGCCGTTTGCCGTGGGCAATGCCTACAACCCCAGCGACATCGAGAATGCGGCCACCGACTTCCCCGATTTAAACTTCGAAATCGTCCATGGCGGCCTGGCCTTCATGGAAGAGACTGCTTGGCTGCTGGCCCGGTTCGGGAACATCGCCGTCAATATGGAAATCCAAAACGTCATCATCGAACGGCGCCCGCGCGCGTTCGCCGAGATCCTGCTTGGTCTTTGTCGCATCGGCGGCAGCGACATGCTGCAAAGGATGTTCTGGGGTTCGGGTGGAACGCTGTGCCATCCTCAGCCGGCGCTCGAAGCCTTGTGTGACTTCGAATTTCCCGAAGACCTTCTGGAAAGCGGCGGTCTTTTCAAGCCGCTACGGCAGATCACCGAGGACGACAAACGCGGCCTTTTCGCGGAAAACTTCGCCCGGCTTCATGGCCTCGACCTCGATCGCTATCGCAAGGGCGTCGCCGACGATCAGTTCGCCCGCGCGCCGGGGCAGCCTCCGGCCGATCCGCTCACGACCCTGTCGTTCATCGACCCGAACCAGGCCCAGGCGGAGGGGAGCACCATCTATGCCTGAGCATGACGCGCTCAAGCAGCGTATCCTGTCCTGCCTCGACGAGATCAAGGATCCCTGCAGCCTCGCTGCGGGGACGCCCTTCGGGCTCAACGAAATGGGCATCGTCGACGAAGTGCTGATCGCCGACGACGGCGCCGTCACGGTCAAGCTCCGCCTGACCTCGCCCTTCTGTCACATGATCGGCTTCTTCGAGAAGGAGGCCCGCGAGCGGATCGGCGCGCTGCCGACCGTCACCTCGGTTACCCTTAAAGCCGACAATGGGCTCGATTGGTCGCCAAGTCGGATCAGTGAAGCGGCGCGCGCCCGACGTGCCCAGCATCTCCAGCGGATGGTGGAGACTGCCTGAACGAACGCGCGCGACCAAGAAAGGGGATGAAGATGACGGCCAAGATCAGAACCGCATTGTGGGTCACCACCTGCCTGTCGAGCACGGCGCTGCATGCCCAGCAGACCACACCTCCACCGCCCAACGCCGACGGGCCGGCGGTAGTGACCACCAACCAGCCCGCGCCCAAGGCGGACACTGACAATGCCGCTGAAGTCATCATCGTTACCGCGCAGCGGCGTTCGGAAACCCTGGAACGAGCGGCCGTCGCCGTGTCGGTGGTCAGCGCGCAGACCTTGGCCGAAAAGGCCATCACGACCGAGACCGACCTGCAGATCGCCGTTCCCGGCCTGACCGTGAAATCAGGGCAAAACGAGAATCAGCTAAACTTCTCCCTTCGCGGCCAGTCGGTCGACCCCTTTTCGAGTTCTCGACCCAGCGTCCTGCCCTACTTCAACGAAATCCAGGTCGGCGGAGTTGGGGGTACGGCCCTCTACGACCTCTCGTCGGTACAGGTACTCAAGGGCCCGCAGGGAACGCTGTTCGGCCGCAATTCGACCGGCGGCGCCGTGCTCTACACCAGCGCGAAGCCGACCAAGGATTTCGGCGGCTACGTCACGGGCCGGATTGGCAATTACAATGCCCGCCAGCTCGAGGGGGCGGTCAACATTCCGCTTGCGACCGATGTCGCCCTGTTGCGCGTTGCCGGCTTCATTCAGCGGCGCAGGGGCTACCAGCTCAATCTGTTTAACGGGCAGAGGCTGGGCGAGATCAAGCGTGAAAACGCGCGCGTCAGCCTGACCCTCAAGCCTACCAGCGGCTTCAGCAATGAGACCGTGGTCGACTACGGTCATTCCAGCGGGGCCAGCCTGTCGAGCGTCGTCTACAGCGTTAATCCGCTGGGTGCGCCGTCCTTCATTCCCTTCAACTTTCTCTTCTCGCCTGCCGTTGACAGCGCGTTCGGGGCCGGGAGCTGGGCGGCTTATCTTCAGGCCCACCCTCGCGCAGACCCGGCTGGATTGCTTTCCTTCTTCGGCACGCAGCAGGCGCGGGGCCCCTATATCGTCAACGTCGATTCCCCGAATTTCTACCGTCAGAAAAAGCTGATCGCCTCGAACATCACGACGGTCGACCTGGGTGCGGAGACCAAGTTCAAGAACGTCTTCGGCTATGTTCGAAGCCGGTTCAAAGGCGCCGGCGAATTCGACGGAACGCCGTACGGTATCGACGGCAACGGACCATCGGGACGCGGCGGACTGATCACCCAGGTCAGCGAGGAAGCGCAGATCCTAGGACGTCTGTTCGACAACCGGCTCGACTACGTGGCGGGCGTCTATCTGACCCGCGAAACGGACGACACCCGTTCCGAAAGCGTCATCTTCGACTTCGCACCCATCAGCCCGCCGGTCGTGCAGATCAACGACGGGAAGTTCACCAACAAGACTGCCGCCGTCTATGCGCAGGGCACCTACACGATCGTCGGCAACCTCAAGGCCACGGCTGGCGCACGCTACACCCGCGAAGCAACGAAGTTCGTTCGGGCCGTTGACGACACCTACGTCACCAATCCCCTTCCGGCCTACAATTTCAACCAGCACGACGTCTTCAAGAGGCTGAGCTGGACGCTCGGGCTCGAGGACCAAATCACTCCGAGCACGCTGGTCTACGCGAAGGCGCGGCGGAGTTTCCGCAGCGGCGGCTTCAACTATTTCGCGCCGCCAACCGTCGGGTTCGGCAACGCTACTGGTGGGGAATATCGTCCAGAGACCGCGACCGACGTCGAGCTTGGTCTCAAGTACCGGGGCCGCCTCGGCGCCGTGCCTGCCCGCTTCAGCCTGGCCGCCTACAACATGAAGGTGAAGGACATCCAGCGGGCCTTCTATGCGGCGATCTTCGGCAATCTCGCGTCGATCACGGTCAACGTGCCCGAAGCGAAGATCAAGGGAATCGAGGCCGAGGTATCGGCGGACCTCTCGCGCTGGCTGACCGTCGGCGGCAACATTAATTACACGGACGCCAAATTCACCAAGAATACGGTGGACGTCGTTGGTAATCCGCAGGCGCGCTTCGACACCTATCCCGACACGCCCAAATGGTCTGGCGCTGCCTTCGCCGCGGCCAGCATTCCAGTCACCGGTCGCCTCAACGGGACACTCCGCGGCGACGTCTACACTCAAAGCTCCACATACTTCAGCTCGACCGGCCTTAGCCTGACGCCCGGCACGAAACTGCCGTCCTACACGCTCATCAATTTGCGCGCCGGCATCGAGGACAAGGTCAGCGGCTGGTCAATCGCCGGGATCGTCAAGAACCTCACCAAGGAGGTCTATTACACCGGCGGCGTCGGGTTCGGGAACATCTTCTCGCTGAACACCGCCGTCCCCGGCGAACCCCGCACGTTCCTCGTCGAGGGTCGCTTCCGTTTCTAATTACAAGGATGATGACATGACCGGTCGGCTTGAAGGAAAGGTCGCGATCGTCACTGGGGCAGGCTCGGGCATGGGCGCCGCCATGGTCCGGCGCTTCTGCGCGGAAGGTGCCCGGACAATAGCCGTCGACGTGAGCGGCGCGCAGGACGACACCGCGCGAGATGCCGGTGCCAATTGCGTACCGGTTCATGCCGACGTGTCAGTGGCAGTAGAGGTCGAGTCATTCGTGCGTCTCGCCGTTGACCGCTTCGGCAAGCTCGACATCATCTGTAACAATGCCGGCATTCAGGGTCCGCTTGGCCTCACTGCCGACTATGCGGAAGAAGACTGGGACCGCGTGATCGCCGTCAACCTGAAGGGCGTCTTTCTCGGCATGAAGTATGCCATTCCCGAGATGCTGAAGATCGGCGGCGGTTCGATCGTCAACACATCGTCCATGGCCGCGCTGGTCGCCTTTCCGACCCTCCCCGCCTATAGTGCGTCGAAGGGTGGCGTGTCCTGCCTGACCCGACTTACGGCCGCGGAATATGCCAGCCAAAACGTGCGGGTGAATGCGATCCTGCCTGGGGCAATCGATACTGGGATGACCCGGGGAATGCCGAAGGAATATCTGCAAGGCGCCATCGACGCGACCCTGATGGGACGCATCGGCCGACCGGAGGAGATCGCCAATCTCGCCTTGTTCCTGGCCAGCGACGAGGCGAGTTTCATCACCGGGACCGAAACCCAGGTCGATGGCGGCTACACCCTCGTCTGAGCCAGGCAGATGTTGAAGCTCATCACCGCTGGCCCAAGCCCCTACGCCCGCAAGGTCGCGATCGCCCTGCTGGAAAAAGGGATCGCGTTCGAGCCGGTGGATGATCTCCCATGGGCCGAGGCGGTGGAGACACGTCGCTATAGCCCCCTCGAACAATTGCCCATCTTGGTCCCGCCGGGTGAGCCGCCGGTGTTCGATTCGAGCCTGATCTTGCAGTGGCTCGAGCTGCGGTACCCGCGCCCACCACTGCTGCCGGTCGATGTCGATGCGCGGATTGCGGCGCTGCGGCTGCAGACTTTCGGCGAGCGGCTGATGGAGATCGCGCAGGCACTGATCTTCGAAACCCACCGCCCTTCGCCAAGCGACGCCGTGATCGATCGCCTGACGCGCAAGATCGAGCATGGACTGCGGGCGGTCGACGCCGAACTTGTCGAGGCACCTGGGCCGGATCAGTCGGTTACTCTCGGGCACATCGCCCTGGGCACCACCCTCGCCGTTTGGGAATTCGTCGTTGCCGACGGCATGTGTCAGCCCATGGAGGCGCTTCGCTGGCGCGGATCGCATCAAAGGTTGACCAAATTCATGACGCAACTCGAGGAGCGCCCAACCTTTATCCAGACGGCGCCTCGGTCAATGAACGTCGACATCACGGCAGAAGTCGCCTGACCCGCACCGCCCGTTTTCACAAAGGCAGAGACCTGTGTCCGATTCCACTACCAACCTCGCCAATGTGCTGGTCACCGCCGAGACGCCCGTCGGCACCCAATTGCAGCCCATCAAGAAGAAGGCGCTGATCCAGCTGATGGGCTCGCGGCTGTGGGGCCGATTCAATCCCAACCACTGGGATCCAACCTACGCCCGCGCGACCGGCCTGCCCGGCCCGATCCAGACCGGCGAGATGACCTCGGCCTATCTGTTCGAGATGTGTGTCAATCACTTCGGAGCGGCGATGTTCTCGAACGCGCGGATGCAGTGCAAATATGTCGCGTCCACCTACGCGGACGAGGTGATCACCACCCACGGTGTCATTCGCGACAAGCAGGCGACGGACACCGGCACCCGGTTCACGGTCGACATCTCCTGCGACAATGAGGCGGGTGAGGTGAAGACGGTCGGCTTCGTCGAGGTCACTGTCGACAATAAGGAGCGCGCCCATGGCGAGTGACGAATTACGCCCGTTGAGCGACATCCAGGTCGCCCAGACCCGTGAATTCATCGCAGCGCTCGAGCAGGAGTGTCGGACTTATTGGGACATGGTCGAGGTCGGCGACGTGCTCAGCCGCGACCTCACCATCACGCCCGAACTCGTCATCCTCTATGCCGACGCGGTGGAGGACTTCAATCCGTGGTTCGAAGCGTGGACCATGAACAACTGGCGGAGCGACGGGGAGTCACCCTTCGGGGGTGCAATCGTTCCGCCCATGCTGCTGTCGCACTTCATCCTGTCCGTGCAATTCGACCACACCAAGCCCTTTGCAATCGGCTCCATTCACACCTATCACGACACCGAGATCCTGGCGCCGGTGAAGGTCGGTGCCACGGTCCGCATCACCAGCACCGCGATCGACAAGTTCGAGAAACGCGGGCGCCGCTACCTTCGCCACCAAGTCGAGATTGTCGACCTCGGCTCTGGCCAGCCGTGCTTGCGCGAAACCCGGGACATTATGTCGCGATGACCGAAGCAGCGCGTGCGGTCGCCGAGGGCTTGTTCGTCACCGACGGCGAGAATGCCGTGCTGCTGGGCGCGCGTTGCGAAGGGTGCGGCGCGGTCTACTTTCCCCGTCCGTTAAGCTGCCGCAATCCGGCCTGTCACGAAAAGCGGCTGACGGCCGTCGAGCTTCCGGGCGAGGGCACGCTGATCAGTTATACGGTGCAGCGCTATCGGCCGCCGCCGCTGTTCCGGATGGACGACTGGGCACCCTACGCAATTGGTCTGGTGTCGCTTGGGGACGGGATCGAGGTGATGGGCATGCTGAGCGGCTTCGAGCTCGACCACATCGCGATCGGCAGCCCTGTGCGCGTGATCTGCGCGCCGCTCTACACCGACGACGCCGGAGCGCCCGTTCACACCTACCAGTTCGCGCCGGCGCCCGGGCGATGAGCGGGGAGGTTCTGGTCGCGGGTGTCGGTGCGCACCCGTGGGGCAAGTGGCCCGACAAGTCACAGCTCGCGCTTGCGCTGAATGCCATCGATGCCGCGCTGGATGACGCCGGCCTGGGCTGGCGTGATGTCGGCGCGCTGGTCGCCGCCAGTTCGCGCTTCGAAGGGGGCATGGGCTGGGGTCTTCACGCTAATGAAGTGGCGCAGGCCGTGGCCGAGCAGCCGATGGCTTGCATCAACGTCGGTGGCGCCTGCGCCGCCGGCGCGATCGCCTTTCACACGGCCGCCAATCTGATCGCCAGCGGCGAATGCGACGTTGCCATCGCCTTCGGCGCGGAAAGGATGCCCAAGGGTTTCATTCCGCGGCCGCCCGGCGGGGCCGACGACATCACCGACACAGACTTTCTGCGATGGGTGGCGATGGGCGCCACCAATCCCGCTTACTGGGCTATCGAAGCCATGCGCCGACGCGCCGAGCATGGCACCACCGACGAGACACTTGCTCGCGCGGCCCAATTGATGCGGCGGCACGCGGCCGACAACCCGCTGGCCCGCTTCCGCGACCCGCTGACGGTCGAGCAGGTGCTTGCCTCGCCGATGGTCGCGGATCCGCTCCACCTGCTCGAGATCTGCCCGGTCAGCGACGGCGCCGCCGCCGTGGTGCTTTGTTCGGAACGAATGGCCCGGCGCACGGGCGCTCGGACCGCCCGGATCGCGGGCAGCGCGATCGGATCCGGTGCTTTTGGCGACCCGGCCCGGCGAATCCCGTCGATTGCGTCCACGGTGAACGGCGGCACGATCCACACCAGCGAAGTCATAAGTGCCGCGCGGACCGCACTCGACCGCGCCGGCCTCTCGCCAGCCGACCTCGACGTGCTCGAGATGGCGGACAATAGCGCTTGGCACCTGCTCGCCTGGCCCGAACTGCTCGGGCTGTGCGAGGCAGGGCAGGCGGATTGGCTGATCGATCACGATGGGTTCGGTCGTGACGGAATTGCTGCGCTCAACCCAAGCGGCGGGTTCCTGTCGTTCGGAGAAGCCACCACGGCACAGGCGCTGCTTCAGATTTGCGAACTCGTTTGGCAATTGAGAGGCGACGCCGGGCGCCGCCAGGTCGAAGGTGCTAGGGTTGCGATGAGCGCGGTGCTTGGGCTCGGTGCCAACGGCGGCTCGGTCGTGCTCACGACATGAGCGGCCTCGACCTTCAGCGCGACGGTGCGGTTGCCGTTCTGACGCTCGACCGGCCGGCGTCGGGCAATGCGATCGACCGCGAGCTTGCGGCCGCGCTGCTCGATACGGTGCTGGCCCTCGATTCCGACACGTCGGTCAGGGCCGTCGTTCTTACTGGTCGCGGGCGCTTCTTCTGCACCGGCGGAGACCTGCGCAGCTTTGCGGCGGCGGGCGACGCGGGGCAGGCCATCGAGTCGATCACGGCACCGCTGCACATGGCGATCGCGCGGCTGATGCGTCTGGCCAAGCCGCTCGTGGTCGCGGTCAACGGTCCAGCTGCCGGCGCGGGGCTAGGTCTCGCCTTGCTTGGCGACGCGGTCCTTGCTGGCCCCTCCGCTCGTTTCACCGTTGCTTATGGAGCGATCGGCCTGTCACCCGATGCCGGCACCAGCTGGCTGCTGCCGCGCCTCGTCGGGCTTCGCCAGGCGCAACGACTGGCGTTGCTCGGCGAGGCGATCGATGCCGAGGAGGCTTTCAGCCTCGGAATGGTGACGCGCGTGGTCGCCGATGACGACCTCGCCTACGAGACGATGGCGCTCGCCGGCAAGCTGGCCGCCGGCTCGATGAGCGCGCTCCAGCGCACCCGCCGATTGCTGCTCGACAGCTTCGACCGTGGCCTCGAGGCCCAACTTGAGCGCGAAGCCGAAAGCATCGCTGCCGCTTCACGCGACGCTGACGGTCGTGAGGGGATCAGTGCGTTTCTGAGCAAGCGCTCGCCCGTCTTCGATCAAGCCTGACGGAGCGCGGCTCCGGCGATCTGCTGCGCGAACCAGGTAAGGCACTGGTCCGCCGCCGGCGCTAGCTGGGGCAAGCCGACGAAGCCGTGAATCATACCTAGCTCCGTTCGCTGCTCGAGCCTGACGCCCAGCCGCCGGAGCCGCTCCGCCAATGCGTGGCCTTCGTCGTGGAGCGGGTCGCACTCGGCCAGCGCTAAGACTGTCGTCGGCAATGCGGCAAGATCCTCGTCGGCGAAGCCGAACTCGGATGATCTTTCAGCGGCGACACTTTTCCACGCCCAGGCGAGGAACTCGCGAGTGAGCATATGCCCTTCACCCAAGTCCGTCATCGACGCGGTCGATAAAGTGGGATCAAGCATCGGGTACAACAGGCCAAGCGCTCGCAATGGCTCACCTTGCCTGGTCAAATGGAGGGCTGCGGAGAGTGCGAGAAAGCCGCCGGCACTGTCGCCCAGGATCGCGAATGGAGCCTCGGTCAGTCCCAAGTCCGCCCGTCGCAGCCCCACTTCACGCAGAACGGTGAGACAGTCGTCGAGCGCGGCCGGTGCGGGATGCTCGGGCGCCAACCGGTAGTCGAGCGTGATCACGGCCCTTCCGCTCGCCAGCGCCAGCCGGCGCGCGATCGAGGCGTGCGAAGCAAGGCCGCCGAAGACGAACCCGCCCCCGTGAATGAACAGCGCCGGATCATGCGGGCCGACGCTGTCCGGACGGTCGATCTGGATGTGGATGGCGCCATCAGCCGAAGCGATGGTGCGTTGCTCGCAGCTGCCCTTCACCGGGATGGGGGCCCGTGCCATGAAGGCATTGGCCGCTGCCCGGTATCGGTCCATCCCGAGGCTTGGTGGCGGTGGCCGCAAGGCCATGCGCGGATCGGCCAGCAGTGCGGCAAAGGCCGGATCGGTGCGGGGCGACGCCATGATCAGGCGGCGCTGGCCGTTTCTCTGCTGGTCAGCACGAAACCTTCGTAGCCGCGCTCAGCGATCTTTTCGAGAACCCGGCGGTAGCCTCTTACGCCGCCCGAATAAGGCATGAAGACTCGCGGTTTCCCCGGCATCTCGGCGCCAGTGTAATAGCTCGGTGTGGAAAGATAGAGCGTCTGCCGTGCCCGGTCGTTGACGTGGTCTACCCAATCGCTTTCGGCCTTTTCGGTCGCTTCCACGGTGGCGACGCCCGACGCATCGCAGCGGGCGAACAGGCCTTCCAACCAGTCGATCTGTTCCTCGGACGAGAGCAGCACGTTCGACAGGAGCGAGGGGCTGCCCGGGCCACCGATGATGAAGAGGTTGGGAAAACTGTGCACGGACAGCCCCAGATAGGAGACGGGTCCGCCGCTCCACTTCTCCGCCAACAACAGTCCGTTGCGACCGGCGATCTTGGGCTTGAGCAGGGAGCCGGTAAACACGTCGAAGCCCGTGGCGTAGATCACGACGTCGAAGGGAAGTTCCTCGGAGCTGGTGCGGATGCCCCCGGCGGTGAACTCCTCGATCGGCGTCTCCCCGAGGTCGACCAGCCGCACGTTGGGACGGTTGAAGGTCGCGAAAAACCCGCTGTCGACCGAAGGGCGACGAGTTCCGAAGGCGAACCCCTTCGGGGTCAGCTTGTCGCGCAACACGGGGTCGTGGACCTGCTCGGCAATCTTGCGGCGGATGAACTCGGACGCCGTCTGGTTGCTCTCCTCGTTGAGCAGGATGTCCTTGAACGTCAGCGCAAACCCGAAGCCAAGCCGGTTCCAGGCCTTTTCATACGCTTCCTCGCGCTCGACCGCATCGACCTCGCTGGCGGATCGCTCGTCGGGCACGAAGCCCAACCCGCTGGGCGAGTTGCGCGCCCGCTCGCGCCGTTCGCGATAGCCCGCCTTGACCTCGCGATCCTCAGCCTCGGTGAGCGGAGCGTTGGCGGCGGGGATCGAGTAATTGGCGGTGCGCTGGAACACGGTCAGCTGCGCGGCATGGGCCGCGATCACCGGAGTCATCTGCACGCCCGATGATCCGGTGCCGATGATCGCGACCCGCTTGTCCTTGAGGTCGACGCCATCCCGCGGCCAGCGGGCGCTGTAGATCACCTGACCGCCGAAGCCTTCCTGCCCCGGGTAGGTCGTCTCCTTGGGTGTCGAGAGCTGTCCTAGCGCAAGGATCAGCCGCCGGGCCGCCCAGCGCCTGCCATCGGCGCTTTCGACCAGCCAGCGATTCCGAGCCGCGTCGTACGTGGCCCCGGCCATGCGCGTGTTGAACAGGATGTCGCGCTTGAGATCGAAGCGCTCGGCGACGTGCTCAATGTAGGAGAGTATCTCGGGTTGGGTTGCGTACCGCTCGGTCCAGCGCCACTCCTGCTCAAGTTCGGGCGAGAAGCGATAGCTGTAGTCGTAGCTTTCAACGTCGCATCGAGCACCGGGGTAGCGGTTGAAGTTCCACACGCCGCCCACGCTGTCCGAGGCTTCAAGAACCAGCGTGTCGAGCCCCAAGTCACGAAAGGTCTTGAGCGCGCGCAGGCCGGCGAAGCCCGCTCCGACAACGATCACATCCTTGTCTTCCGTCACGATCTACCCCGAACGATGATGAGGCAGAAATTGCCACAACCTCACGATCTCGTCAACGGTCACGTTGACGAGGATTTCACATCCTTCGATTGTCAACGACCGCATTGACGCATCGTGGGAGGTGGGTCAAACTGGCTATTCGAGGAGAACCGAGTAATGAACTTCGCGCCGTGTTGAGTATTGCGCAGCGGCAGGCGGACCTTGCATCGCGTCACTCACCTTGGCGCGCGTTGACCCTGCACGGCCTCTACGACCTGGCCGAAGCGCGCTGGTCCGAACGGCCCGCCATTATCTGCGACGAACGAACCTGGAACTACGCGGACCTTGGCCGCTGGTCGCGCCGGCTTGCCGCCGGCCTGCTCGAACAAGGCGTAAGGACGGGGGACCATGTCGCGCTGATCCTTGGCAATCAGCCCGAATATGTCGCGCTCAAGATCGCCCTGTCGCGCCTTGGCGCCGTCGCCGTACCGCTCAACATGCATGGCCGCCGAAGCGACTTTCGCTATCTGCTCGAGCAATCGGATGCGACGATGCTGATTACGTTGAATCGCTTCCGCGAAGTCGATTATCTAGCCGAACTGGACGGTATCTTGCCCGCCAAACTGAAGCGACTGTTCGTCCTTCCGACCGACGACCAGCCGCGTGACGGCGTAGGCGCCGCGTTTGCCGAGCTCGAGGCAGACGCGGAGGCCGTCAACCTGCCCTCAATCGATCCCCATTGGCTAGTCGACCTCATCTACACGTCCGGTACCACGGGTGATCCAAAGGGCGTCATGATCAGCCACGACATGCTCACCCGAACCGCCTTCGCTTCGGCCTATGCCCGCGCGTTCGAGGATGCACGGCGGATCATCTTCGCCCTGCCGATGTTCCATGTCTTCGGCTATGTCGAAGGGATGCTTGCCGCGCCGTGGGTGGGTGGCGCGATCGTTCCGCAGGTCCGCTTCGATTCCGGTCGCTTCCTCGCTGCCTGTGCGCGTCACCGACCAACCGATGCGCTGTTGATCCCCGCGATGAGCCTTGCCCTGATTGACGCCGTCAGAGCAGGCGCGCCGCGCCCGGAGACCTTACGTGCGGCGCTTGCGTCGGGAGGAAGGGCGCCCGAGCGCCTTTGGCAGGAGCTGAACGACACCCTCGGGATAAGTGAAATCACGACCGGTTACGGCATGACCGAGGTGACCGCGAGTTCGACCGTGACCCGGCCCGACGATCCCGCTGACCGCCTGCTAAACTCGAACGGCCGCCTGCGCGATGCTGGCCCCGCCGCCGCAGCCGAGCCGCATCAGCGGCTGGTACAATATCGCGTGCTCGACCCCGAGACTGGTGCGGAGTTGCCGCCCGGCGCGATCGGGCACCTCGTCGCCAAGGGCCCCGGCGTCACGCGCGGCTACTATAACAAGCCCGCGGAGACGGCCCTCAGCTTTACCCCCGACGGGTGGCTGCTGACTGGTGACCTCGGCACGCTCGACGCTGACGGCTACGTCACCCTCGTCGGCAGGCTCAAGGAGAGTTACCGCTGCGGCGGCGAGCAGGTGCTTCCGACCGAAATCGAGGACCTGCTCACCGGCCACGCGGACATCCTCGCCGCACACGTCGTGCCTCTGCCCGACGAAAGAATGGGCGAAGTCGGTGTCGCCTGCCTCGTTCCACGCCCGGGCCGCTCGCCCGACCTAGCAGATGTGGACCGGTTCGCCCGCGCCCGCCTCGCGCGATACAAGGTGCCGCGCCATTATCTGGTGCTCGCCGCTTCTGAAGTGCCGGCGACTGCCTCGGGCCGCGCTCGCAAGCACCTGCTCACCGCTCTGGCGAAGGATCGGATCACACCTCCATGACGGTTGCCCACCCCGCTGCCATCGTCACCGGCGCGGCCCGCGGCATAGGCGCGGCCATCGCCCACCGCCTGGCCGCCGAGGGCCACGATGTCGCGATCCTCGACCTTGCCGCTGAGGCCTGTGCGGAAACCGTCGCGGCCGTCGAAGCTTGCGGCCGCCGGGCCTTGGCGCTGTCCTGTGATGTCAGCAACGAAGACGCTGTCACGGCTGCCCTCGCGCAGGTCGAGGCGGAACTCGGACCGCCGCTGGTGCTGGTCAACAATGCCGGCCTCATCCGCGATCGCACCGTGCAGCGCATGAGTGCTGCCGAATGGGACCAGGTGCTGGCGGTCAACCTGCGCTCGGTCTTTTTGTTAAGTCGTGCAGTTCTGCCGGCCATGCGAACGGCGAACTATGGCCGCATCGTCAGCCTGTCGAGCATCGCCGCGCTCGGCGTGGCGGGTGAAGCCAATTATGCCGCGGCCAAAGCGGGGGTGCAGGGCTTCACTCGCAGCCTGGCGCTCGAAACTGGTCGCTTCGGCATCACGGTGAACTCCGTCGCCCCAGGGTTCGTGGTTACCGAGATGACCCGCGCCGTGGCCGACCGGATGCGGGTTCCATTCGAACAGTTGGTCGACGAGGCGCTTCAGCAAATTGTCGTCGGCCGGCCAGGCGAGCCCGATGACATCGCGCATGCGGTGGCCTATTTCGTCGATGCCCGCTCGTCGTTCGTCACCGGTCAGACACTCTATGTCGCGGGCGCGCCACGCGGCTGACGCGAACACGGACGGAATGAGCATGGACCAGTCGGAAAGCAACATTGGCCGTCGGCGCAAGGCAGCGCGGCAGCTACCCCGTGCAAATTATCAGGCGCGGCGGCAGGAGATCGTCGAGGCGGCCGTCAAGGTCTTCAACCGTCTCGGTTTCGCCGGCGCCAGCCTTTCCGCAGTTGCCGCCGAACTCGGCGTCGACCGTGCATCGCTGTATTACTATTTTTCGTCGAAAGAGCAGCTGTTCGACGAGATCATTCGCGCGGTGCTGATCGAGAACGATCGGCTTGCCCAGCGCATCGCGGCGACCGAGCTCTCGCCGGGGCGCAAGCTGCGCGAACTCGTCATCGCCTTCATGCAATCCTATGCCGACAATTATCCGCTTCTCTACATCTACATTCGAGAGGATTTGGCGCACGTCAGCGACGCCCGGTCCCAATGGTCTGCGGAGATGCGTGCCATCAACCGCAGCATTGAGAAGTCATTCGTCGGCATCATCGAGGAGGGTATTGCCAACGGCAGCCTTCGGCCAATTGGATCGGCGCGCTCGATTGCCTTTGCGATCCTAGGAATGCTCAACTGGACGCATCGCTGGTATCGTCCAACGCAAGGCGAAAGCTCATCCGAAGTCGGAAAAGTGTTCGCCGAAATCGCGCTGGCGGGCCTCGAGAAAACGTACTGAAGGGTTGAGGCTAGTCGCCAGCGATCAGTATGCCGGTGTTCGATCGCGAGATGAGATAGGAACTCGACCTCGCGAAAATGAACTGGTGGCCGAACTCGGGCAGTACCATTTGAGGCCGGAACGACCGCAATGGGCGCGAAGCGGACTCTGGCTCGATCACGTTCGCTCAGCCTTCAAGGATGCACGCAAGACCGGATGAAGGCCGTCCAACAGCGGCCTTCATCCGAAACGCGTTACGCCGGCGCGCTGAAGCGAACGCGTGGACGATTGTCGCACTGCCAGCCGAAGGGCGAGATGAAACGCCAGTCCAAGGGCTGGTTCTGGAGTTCCCGCCAGCACCGGTCGAAGATCTCGTGGCCACGCTGGCGCTCCCCCTCCGTTAACTCTAATGGCGCCAGCGCGCGCATGTCGAGGGGTTGCTGCTTCTCCGCCTTGGACCAATGCTCCCCGTCACGCAGGAACTCGACTCGCAAGACGTGGTAGATGTTGCGCATGCGCTCCTTTTCCGGTGCATCTCGCTTGTCTTTGCGCGGACGAAGAATGCCGGGCAGGTGGGCGTTCAGCATCGCGCGCAGATCATCGGTGGTCTTGGCGTGTCGCGCCAGTTCCGCCAGGTGGCAGGTGCGGGCAACGACGATGGCCAGGCGGTCGACGCAGGAAATCCGCGCCAACAGAGCATCGGCATGCTTGCCAGCCCTGCTCTTTCCGTCGGGGCCCTTGAGATCGGCTTGATAGCAGCGCAAGTAGACGTCAGCTGCGGCAGCTCTTTGGTCCAGTTCCTCAAGGAGACAGGCGGCCCCGCCGGCGCCGAAGGCTGCGAAAATCTCCTTCTCGCTCTTTCGATTGATGAAGCCGAGGCCGACCTCCTTCAACCGTCGTTCGATACTGTTGATGGTGCGCTTGTCGGTCACCTCGCGGATCCCGCTGGCAAGATTGGCCTCGTAGATGCCCTTCATCTCGGAAGCGAACGCATGTTGCCTCAACCGCGGCCGGAAGAGCTGACCGATGGTCACGGGCTTGTCACTGGCCAGGTTCCACAATCCGTCAAGCGGCACGTGCTTCTGGCTCCAGCCGTAGCAGGCTTCCCGCTGGCTTTCGAAGCCGCCCCAGCAGACGTACATCCAGGCCGACGCCTGGATCAAAGCGGGCTCTTCCTCCCGCCCGGCGTCGGATTCGTCGATGAGGTCAGGGACGTCGTCGACGTCGCCCCGGAAGAGTGCTTCGACGACTTGCGCGTGATCCCCGGCCAGGTCGAACAGGTCTTCTGCCAGGGTCTCCGGATCGAACTCTCCGTGCGGCGCCACCTGCCCGATCATGATGTCGATCGCTTCGGCGGAGCGGTCGAATGGATCGGTATCCGTCCGCAGCGATCCTGCGTGTCACATCCAGTTGATCCGCCCGGCCATGGCGGGAGCGCTCTCCGTTACGGCAAGGAACCGCACGCGGGGACACCAGAGGTGGACGTTCTTGACGGTGCGGAAGTCCGTCGAACCGAGCAGCACCTGTCCGCTCTGCTCAGCCTCGGGGAGCCCCGATACGGCGTTCAGGAATTCCTGGCACAAGAGCGCTCGCGCCACGCTGGGTAAGCTGGTGCCTGCCAGCAGCAGCTCACTGGCGGCAGATGTGGGTGCCGCAACAACCGCAGCAACACCCAGGGTCTCGCCAGCGCAGGCATTCTGCGCGGCTTCAAAGGCGTCGAGATTGTAGTGAAACACTTGGATACTCCCCTGCTAAACGGTTCTCGAATGAACCTGTCGAGGAGTTCCAAGTCGGCTAGAAAGTCGGGCGCCGATCAAGGTTTGTCAAGCTTTTCGCGTTGAACGGAAAACACGGTAGTGATCTCGGACAAGGCCACGAGCTTACCGCTGACCTTCGCGTAATCCTTCTGTATCTGCCCGAGGTCTTTTGCCCAGGACGGGCTCGAGCTGTCGGCAGATCGCAACGCGTCGACCTGGGCACCCATGTTCGCCTGCAGCCGTTGCACCTCGTCCAGCAGGTCGAGTGCGGCCAGAGCCTGCGAGAGGAAATCGTGGAGGTTCATGGTTCAAGCCTCCCAGAAGTTGGCGGGCGCGGGCGGCTCCACGAGGAAGCGCGGGTTGCCGCCATGGTGCGCGATGAAGTCGAACGCCTCCCCACGGGTGGCGAGCGTCGGCTTCGCGACCCCGAGGAGGCGGACGATCTCGCCGATCATGTAGTGCTGGGCCTTGGTGATCGACTTTTCGCGCCACCCGGGGCGATGAAACGCATCCGAGTTCCGGAAATCGATGACTTCCTTGCGGTAGACCACCTCCAGGCGCTTCCACTGCAGCCACACGCCCTTGGCTCGAGCCCATGCGAGGACGGCCGGCTGAGAGAGCGCAAAGCGAAGTGCGTCAACGAGCCTGTCGCCCACCTCGTCAAGGTCGTTTGCATTCTCGAAGATAGACGCGAAGCCCTCGCTCGGGATAGACAGCAGTCCGGTAAGGGCCAGACTGTCGACGCCGAGCGCTTCGTTCACTTCAAAGGCGAAGCCGAGATAGTAGATGAGGTTGTCGCGGCTCGCTTCCTTGTCGCAGCGACGCTTGCCGTACTGATGGATTTCGCGCTTGAGCTCGGCAAGCGGCGTGACCGCCGCTTCCTCGCCCAATACGAATTGCGCGAGCACTGACCTGATCCGGTGGTCTGGCTGAAACGGGGCGAACATTCTTCCTCCCAAAGCTGTGGAGGAAGTTCAGCTAGAGCATGCCGCACGCTCGCTTTGCGACCAGATTGCTTGCTACTTTCGTGTCCTGCCGGCAACGCCGTCGTCGGACCGGCAGGCAAGCCGCCCAGGCCATTTCCAGTCCCAAGGCAGTCAATCTAGCCGGCGATCTCGGCCATCGACACTTCTATCTTCTACCCAGGTCTTTTCCAGGGAGCTTGACCAATCCTTGCCGAACAGCATCGAACAGCTGGTGCTCGACACCATCGTCGACGGCCGGGCTTTGGGGCGCTGGAGGTGGCAAGGCGGCGCCGGGCTCCGATGCCGTTGCTTCTACGTCCGGGACCCGCTTGGTCGCGGCAGCCGCTGGGCGCCTCCGCAGCTCCAGCGCCGCGATGTGGCAGTCGACCATCGCTTGCCGGACGCCGTCGAGCGCCATCACGTGCTTGGGAAAGCGGTCCCGGAGCTCGGGGAGGACATTCGCGTCGCGATCGAACAGCAGCACCGGCGCGCCCCGAAGCCATGTCACCGCCTGCTTACGGATCCGCTCTTTGTCGCGTCGGACCCGCCGCTCCCAGTCGCGTTCTGCCACCATGCGCCGGTGAGCTTCACGCAGCGCCTCATCGACGATGTCGGGCAGCGCCGGGGCTTGGCAGAGTGCCTGATACTCCTCGCGCTTCTCAACGGCGAGTTCGGGCTGGCCGCCGTTGTCGCGCACCAGCTCCCAATTTCCTCGCCGAAGCTCAACCGCCAGGTTGTACGCTGGCCCGAACCAATCGTCGCTGGCGTGGTCGGCCGAGGTGAATGGGACGAGGTCGAGCCCCGACAGGCCAGCCAGCTTGAGCGGGTTCGGAAATTTCTTCCGTAGCGCCGCCAAGGCTGGCGAAATGGCTGGCTGGGGCTTGCTCGGCACTAGCGGGTGCAGGATCTGCTGTATCTCGGCTCCCAAACACGCCTGCCGGTCCATGACCGCAGCGACGTGCGCAGCGAGCTGGTTGGTCAGACGCTTCCGTTCGGCCTCGTCAGCCTCCTGTTGCCGCTTGCGGGCTGTCTTCGCCGGGCCGTCATGAGTTTCACCCGTGGACGGCACCCCTCGCTTCGCCTGACCGATCCCGGTGTAGCGAAGCGGCTTGCCTTCCTTCTCCAAGGCATGATTGAAAGCCGCAGCCGCTTGCTGGCGCAGCCAATCGTAGCCGGCCCGTGAGTTCAGTTCGGTCGCCTTGCCAGCCTCGAAGCTCCAGGTGAACGGCCCTTCGATGGCAAATGGTCGCGGCGACATGATGATGTGGGCATGGAAGTTTCGGACGTCCCCTTTGGCATCGGGCTTGTGCAAGCTGGCAACGAACGGAAGATGAAGGGCGTCTAGGCGGAAGCTGAAATCCTCCAGTGCTTTCACCCGGCCCTCGGGGCTGAGCTCATGCGGCATGGCCAGGATCAGGTGGCTGTAGACGTTGCCGTCTGCATCAGCCTCGGCCTCGAAGGCTTCGAGCGCGTTCCAGAAGGCGACGATCTGGGCACAGCGGCGATCGTCCACCGAGAACGCGTCCGTTTCGTACAGCGCGTTGGGGCCGTCGTACTCCAGAATGTTGCTGAAGCGATTGACGATCCCGGTCTCCAGAGCCTCTTCCCTCAGGATGTACCTGGCCAGGTCAGCCGCCTCACCATGCTCGTAGGCACGGGTCCCCTGTTCCTTGCGGCCATATCCGCGCGGGATCTTTCGCAGCACTATGTTCTTGAAACCGTCGGCCGCGATGCGGGAGCGCGTTGCAAGGGCGGCTTTCGTCCGCTCCGTCACCTCGGGCGCCATTCTTGCATATAGGTTGCGTGGGCAAATGGCAGTGACCTTGGGCTGGGCGCTGCTCTTCCAGCTCACCCGTACCCGGAGCATCGCTTCTGCCTCGCGCTGGCTGCGGCGGCTCAGGTAGCCGATCCGCGCCAGCAAGCGGTCGAGTTCGCGCGCTTCTCGTTCGTCCGCCCGCCTCTTCTTGGCGGTGGCGGTGGCGAGCGCCTTCGCTTCCCGCTCTTCCTGGGTGAGCGCACGGTGACGCCGCTTCCGCTCGGCAGCAGCCTTCTTCGGCCGACGATCACTGAGCCAGGCCGTCGAGGCCTTGCTGACGGCTGACTGCACCTGCTCCGGGGTAACAGACCGATCGCGAATGGTCATCGAGGGGCGTTTCATGCCCTTACGCTCCAACTACACGAAAGAAAGAGGGGGTGGTCGAAAAGGATAAAAAGCGCCCTAACGGGCAGGGCGGTTTTTGTCCTTAATTGCGCACCACCCCCTCTGACGTTTCTACTTGAATGGCTCTAAGGCGCCACGCCGCTGAACTGAGACTGGAACCAACTTTGCCAAGTCGACGCGCGTAATTCTCGATGAGCTGGGCTTCGAGCGGGGATGCATCGTCCGCCGTCGAGCACTGCGCAAGGCAGTGACGATCGTACCGTACCAGCCGTGCGCGCTTGCAGTCGATAATTCGCAACCTCGAACTCACGGTCCGCTGAGGCCCTGCAAGAGCCGATCCGCCTCCGCGATCGAGCCGGCAACTCTAGCATGATCGGCCCAGACCGCGATAGAATGCTCTGTACGGAACTGCATGTCGCGCTCGATCCGCAGCCCAAACGGAAGACGAAGGCGCTCAATCTCGCGGCGACTGAACCAGCCCAGCTCGGGACTGCCCACGCCGAGGTCAGCAAGACCGAACAGACTGTCGCCGTCGTCGGCCATCTCGGTAACCAGCCATGTCGCCGCGCTGAGCGGATTGAACAGTTTGACCAGCGGCACGTGGCTCAGCGACGGTGCGCTGCCGTTGGTCAGCAAGCGGCGTTCCAGATCTTTCGTTAGCACCTTGATCATGGTCATTCTCCTCCGAGCCGAGCTCCCGGATGCGGGAGGGGCACGAAGCGACGAGGCAGACCCGGCCGAGCACCGGGCTGCACCCCCCAGAGGCCGAAACGAAGTGAAGGACCCGGACGCCGCGCGTCCGGGTTGCGGCCCAATGCGCCGGGACTAGCCCGCCAAGCCACTCGTCCGCAGCCGGTTGGAGCCGCATGGAGACTGTCCCATTGAGCGCCGGCACGATCTTTGTAGCGCGGGGTTGACGCACGTTATCGGCAGTTCACATCAAGAGTTCGCAACGCAACGCAACGCAACGCAACGCAACGCAACGCAACCAGCCTTGAGCTTGAAAGCGTGAGCCAGCTTTGATCTGGGTTGAGCAAACGGGTCGCTGGCTAGAAAACGTTCCGGCCGAACCCGGTCAGATATGAAGCGAGCGTTCGGGCATCTAAGCCGCGGCAGAAACGGCGGAATCCAGAGTCTTGGAGAGGGCCCGCGCGCGGTCGCACGTATTGACGATCGCGCGGACCAGTCGACGCGGATTGCGGGAGGCGTTGCGGGACCAATCGACTAGCGCCTCCCGTACTTCGGCCGCGCAGTCATCGGTATCCGCATAGGCCTTGCGGTACATCGTCTCGACTGAAGCAGCGAGTTCCGCTGCTTCCTCTTCGCCGACCTCAGGCGGAGCGATCAGCTCTGCCTCGCCGTCACGCCAGAGCGTCAGAAAACGGCGACCTCGGGAGCTGGCGTTCCAGAAGAGATCGGAGCGGACGTCTTCTCGCACGATGCGAAGGAAGCGTTCCGTGATTCCGAACACGCACCATGTGTCCGGCGCTTCGAGGAACCCACCGAGCACCTCATATGCGGTAGCGCGCGAACGGCGGTTCCAGAGCTGGTCGATCGTTTCGAGCTCGTCGAACAGAAGCACCGTTCCCCTGGCGCCCGCCGCTCGGACGAAAGCCGTTGTCCAGTGAATTCTGCACATCGCCTTCGCGCGACGGTACCCATAATCGGAATGCGCGATGTCGCTGCCCATGAGTACTCGCCAGGCGGCGCTGGTGCCGACCAATGCCGTCTCGCCTCGGTTGGCGAGCCATCGCAACGTGCTTGCTGCTTGAGAGATGTCCGCCTGTGACTTCTCACCGGCCACCGCCAAGGCGACTCCCGCCTTGAGATCGTCGCGCAGTAGGGCGCCGACGACCGAACGGAGGCCTCGGTCCTCGCCCAATGCGACATCGCGCGCCATGACGGGCAGAATGCGCTGCGGGTAGTTCAGAGGGCAGGTCCTTGCATTCAGCACGGCCTCCATCGTCGCGAAGCCGGCCTCCAGAGCCAATGTGCGAAGGAGGCGGATCGAGTGCGTCTTGCCCGAGCCCCATTCGCCCATGATGAAAAGCGGCGGGGGTGGGACCTGTTTCGCCAGCGACCCCAACGAGTTCTGCGCAACGGTGATTAGGTCGGCCGCACCCACCGTCAGATGCTGGATATCGGAGTCCGGGACACAGCCGGCGCGCAAGACGCGGATCGCCGCACGAGCGGAGGCGGTCACGCGTCGATCTCGCGGAGAATGCTCGCGGCCGCATTGGAAACCAAAGTCGAGGTTTCGTGCGTTCGAAAGGCTGGCCCCTCCTGCCTCGCCCGCTCCAGTTCGTCCACGACGATTCGAGCCAGAAGGCGTGGTTTCGCGATCCGAACGCGCGAGGCGACCACCCCGGCAATGAGTTCGTCAAAATACTCGTCGGCCAACGCGCCGTCGACCGTTGCGGGATATGCGACGCGATGGACGGCGGCGATCCGCCGCGCCATTGCGAGCATCTCCTGTTCGTCCAATGGCGTTCGATCCAGATCGATGACCGTGCCCCGCCAGTTCAAGCGATCAGACACCGGCTGAATCCGCGTCGCCAAAGCATCGTAGCGGGGAAAGTAATCGGGGCTCTCGAACATCTCGGGCGTTGCAGCCAGATACATGCAGAGATGCCTGAAGCCGCCCTGACCGCCGGCATGATCAACATACTCGCGAAGCGCCTGCAATGATTGATCCTGGCGCTTGCGCGTCCGAAGTTTGGCCAACTCCTCAATCTCATCGATGCAAAGGACGAGCCCCGCGAAGCCGGCGGCGCGGATGAGCCACAGGAGGCCCCGCATCGCTTCCGTCGCGTTGCCCTTGCCAATTGATGAAAGCGTCACAACGCCCGCTTGGCCTCCCCCGATAGCGGTCTGCTTGCTCATGTATCGACGCGGGACGGACGTGCGGTCGCCGTCGGCACGAAGCCATCTCACGACGGCGACCATCGTTTCGACATCATCCTCGTTCCGGGCGCGAGCGAATGCGGTCAGCGCCGTGACGAAGTCGGCAGGGAGGTTCGACCGGTGGAGGGTCTCGCCGAGCCGTCTGAATATCCGCGCGTCCGCGTCGAAGGGTCGTGTGATTCCATCTTCGCGGATACCGGCTGCGCGTCGTAAAGCGTCCGACCATCGTTCGAGCAGGTGCCGAGCGGGATCCAGGTCGCCGTCGGCCGAAGAAGCTTCGGGCATCACTAGCTTGGCGACGAGTGCGGGATAGAGCGTTTCGAAGCGGTCGATCTCGACATGGTCAGCACTGCATTCGAGATGAGCGGTCGCCCAGCCCTTCTCCCGTGCCTCATCCTGAACGACACCCAGGAAGTGGCTCTTCCCTGCACCATAGGCACCGCGAACAAATTTAGTGTCCGAATGGCCGTCTTCGGCGATCTCTTCTAGCAGTTCCCGCTGGGCAGCCAGCCAATCGGCGTGTCCGACATGGACGTGCCGAACGCCGGTTGAGATCGTCGTCCCGCGACTCAGGCTTCGGACGATCGCCCGTGCGAGCGCCGGCGCAACTTTATCGGAGCGGTTCATCTGCGCGCCGCGACAAAATCGATGCGGCCCACATAGCCGAAGCGCCCCTCGCCGGGTTGGTGCACGAACAAAGCGTCCTTCGGATCAAGCGGTGGCAGAAGGCGCAGCTCGCTTCCGTCCGATGCGACGGTGGCGCCATCCTCCAACATCCGTGACAGTCGAGCGCGAAATTGATCAATCGAGAGGCCAACGAAGCGATCGGCGCGCGCATCCTTCCAAAAGCGCCGCGCCTGAACGTCGATGACGAAGCGCCCGTATAGCTCGAAGATCGGAACCTGACCGCCTTCGGGTCGCAACTCGCCGTGAGACCTTCGCAGCTGTTCCAGCATATCGGGGGCCGAGAAGCCCTTCGGGACGAGGTCGCGGATCGCCTTCCGCAGGGCATCCGTGATCGCGTCGCTATCGGTCGCATCGAAAGGCTCGCCGGCCACGCGGATGATTCGCTTCGCGGCGTCGACCCGGAGTTCGATGCCGCGCTCGACCTGGAATACCGGCCAGATCCCTTCCAAACGCCAACCGTTCGCCCGCGCCAGATCGCCAATATCCGTCTCCAACTCCGATATCCTGCGCGCAACGTCGTCATCCAGCTCGGCGATCGCTCCTCGCAGCACTGCGATTACGTCGCCGTCGAGTGCTGACAAGGCATCCCGCGCCGCATTGAGGAGCCGTCCGGGCGACGCTCTCTTCTCGAGCAACACGTGAAGCACCGCCACGGCACGCAATCGCGTCGAGAGGGTCACCCTCAAGTCGTCAGATCCTTCCTTCTTCATGCTGCACCATCCCTGACGAAAGCTTCCTTCTCCCAATCGACGCGCTCCGGGAGAACGGCGACGACGCGTTCCGCGAAATCCTCCCGAAGCGATACGAACATCTTATCGAGCGTATTTCCGGAGGCGAAGAAGACCTCTCCCTGAAGTAGGCCTCGGATCTTGATCACCAACATCATACGGTGGAAATCAACCATCTCGATCGCCAGACCGTCCTCCACTCCGAATGCCATTGCCATCAGCGCGGCGCTGTCGAACGGTGTGTGCCCGACTGACCGCCTGACGGCACGGTAGCCACGGGCGAGATAGGTCGCGATCGTGGCCGTATCGATCCGACGCTCCGGGCTCTCAATGCCGCCATAGGCATGACAAGATACTTCCGCGAAACCGTCCCACAGGAAGGGTGCCGTGCGATCAGCGAGGCGTTCACGCGCCGACGTCCAGCGCAGCGCAATGGACGTCGGATGCCAGCGCCATTTCCGGCGCGCTTGGAGATCGCCGCTGCACCGTTCCTTCGTCAGGAAACCGAGGTCGACTAATTGCTCGAAACGAGGGATCGTCTGGTGGTCCGCATTCTTGTGCGTTCGACGGGCTTCACTTCCCGAGGCTCCAGCAAGAAGCGCCTTTCGCCTCGCTGCCGGGTTCATGGGCTTCGGCGCACGCCGGCGAGCGTCCGTGACGCCGCCGGGCGGCGGCATACCCAGTTCCTCGAAGATGGTGGCCGTCAACTCCAGCGCCGTTCGGTAGGCTGGAATCTCGGGTGGCCGGATAACGTCCTCTGCCCCGGAGAGAACGGACGACAGCGCGGCCGCGAGCATCTTCGCCGCATCTATGGTCTCGATGTCCCTGCTCTCGGGACACGCGCCGATGGCATCGATAAGCGCCAGCGTGACGCTGTCGATCTCGATCACATGATAGAGAAAGAAGATCCGCTCGACCGTTGTGAGCGCGAAGGGATTCCAGGCTTCGGGATCGCCGCCGAGGAAGGTGTCGACGCCGGTGTCCGCGAACAAGGCGCGCAACGTGAGGCCGCGTTCGGTGATCTGATTGCCGCGGCCCAGCAGACCCACGTTGCGAGCCCAATCAACGATCTTGTATGTCGTCGGGGCGGTGATCGCGAACAACAAGGACGGCAGGTCCGCGTCGACGACCAAGGCTTCCGCGACGGTTGGCGTCTTCTTGCCGACGACCGGCTCACGCCACCATTCCCTCTCGTACCAAGACAAGCGTTCGCCGACCCGCTCCGCAAGAGAGCGATGTGCGATCGCATCCTCGAACAAGGGACGCCGCAACCGCCGCAAGATGGTTTCCGTCGGTACGCTGCGACGTTCCGTGCCGAGCACGGCGACCAGCACCTTCAGGAAGCCAAGCCGAAGGTAGAAGTCTTGGAACTTCGTCCACGGCAGTGAGGTGCTCAAAACGCCTCTCCTCCATGGGCGACGTTACGCGGCCGGACGTCGGCGACCACGAACCGTTGAACGTCGCTGACCGCGCTAGAGAAGATCGCCTGCCCGACGTCGAGACTGCGAATGAGATCGGGCAGTTCGAGTTCTCGATTGGAGAGCCGCACCTTGGCGGGACGCGCGTTCTGAAGCAATCCGCACACCGCGGCGATGTCGTCGGCGACGCTGAGGCGATGGACGATGAACGTATCGATCTGGCTGGCCGCCTTCTCGGAGACCGCGCCTTTCGGCCGCTGCGTGGCGAGCCACAGGGACAGCCCAAAGTTCCGGCCTTCGAGCACGAACGAATCCAGCGCTTGGCGGGCCGTGCTCCCGCCGCGAGCGGGCATCAGGATCTGAGCTTCGTCGATCGCGAGGATCGTGCGCGGGACGTGCTTCTCCAATTCCTCGGTCAGCTGCGCGGTCATCGCCGGATCGTCCGTCTTGAGCGCGAGCCGCCGGCGCAACTGGCTGGCATGCATCCGGTCGGCCTTAAGCTTGCGGACGATCACGGTGGTGAGCACCGTCCGAAGATCGTCGGTCAACCGCGCGAGGCAGAGGATCGACAGGCTTCCGACCCGCGCCAGTTCGGTGAGCGGCGTGCCGGACGAGGATTCGAACAGCGGCATTCTCGCGAAGCTGCGGAGCGGCTGGACGACGCTGCGCCGGGTCTCCGAGGCATAGAAGGCAACGATGTCCGGATCGCGGTCGATGCACTCGATGAGATCGTCGATGCCGTAATCGGGCATCGGTGCGCGCTCGGCACCGTCGTCGTCGGTCCAGCCGAGCTCGGTCACCTTGCGATAGGCTTCGTCGATCAATCGCCCTCGCGTCTCGGTCATCAGGTCCGTTCGTAGGAGGAGCGACCAGTCGCCGGCATCAAGGGAGGAGACGGGCAGGCGGAAGTCCTGGAACTCCGCAGGGTCGGTCTCCCAGCGATGCCCGGCGGGCATGAACACTCGGACGTCGATCGGCTCCAGCTCGAGACCGTCGCCCCACTTGTGGAAGACGGCGTGCTGTCTGCGCATGGCGTCGGGGCCGTCCGGCGTCAGCGGGTAGATGGCGGTCCAATGGATATCCAGCGGGTCGAGCAGGACGACCGCTCGCGGATCGGCGTGCACGCCGATCTTCGAGCCCGGCTGCGTCGCGAAACACTCGAGCAGCGATCCCATGCCGTAGGACTTGCCCGAGCCGCGTTTGCCAACTTCGAGGACGACGAAGTTGTCCGACGCGTCGAAGAACAGATTCTCGAGGTTGCCGCGCTCGGCCAGGCGCCCGGCGAGGATCAGCGAATCCCGCTTGTCGCTCCCGAGGTGGACCTTCCCCGAAATGCGGGGCTCAATGTCGAAGCGCTTCATCAGAAGCCTTCCTGACCGATGTCGTCGACGATCTTGGCGTCGATCGTCTTCCTGTCCTTGCGCATGGCGGTGGTCGCCGCCTTGGTCAGGCGGATGAGCGCCTCGCTTGGCTTGCCCGTAAGGTCGCCCGCGGCGATCTGCTCCACGAAATCCTCGAACGCATCCGGCTCGAACGGATAGTAGCGCAGACGCTCGACATCGCCTCCCGTCGCTTCCGCCAGGCCCTCGGGAACATCCTCCCCGAGCGCTTCGGCGGACATCGCCGGTCGATGGATCTCGGGAACTGGCCCCTTCCGAACGAGGGTCTCCAGAAGCTCGATAAGGAAATCGCGGATATCGTCCCGCCCGGGGTTCTGGAATTCGACGTAGTTCGCGACGCCGACGCGGCGGATGATCTCCTCCGACAGCAGGATGGTCGGCAGCGCGTTGCGGGTCAGCGCGCCGATGAACATGATGAGCCCGAGGCCTTCGACCTCGGTCAGTTCCCGGAACGCCGCCGTCCAGGCGGCGAAGGTGTCGATGTGGGTGATGTTCTCCAGCCGCTCGGCCTCGTCGAGGAAGTACAACAGGACCTTGCCGTCGACTTCGCGATACATATGGGTCAGCCCGCGCATCACCGCGCCGAACTCGCGGCTGTCGGTCAGCCGATCCTTGAGCTGAGCGGCGACGAGGGTCATGTTCACCTTCTCGCCTCCGAGCCAGCGCATGGTGTCGCGCACAACGTTGTCGTTCGGGAGTTGCAGCCCGTTCTCGATCGCCAGTGCGACGTCCTCGAGATGGACGATCTCGCGGATCGGCCGTGCCTTCCCGTCGGCGACCAACTTGAAGTATTCGATCGTCACGCGCCGGACGTCGTTCAGATTGAGTTCGCGCAGGAACTGCCCGAACAGGGTCGAGAAGGGTTCCTTGGCGGTATAGGCCGAGCACTTGAGATAGATCGGCACGACGCCGAGCCCCTCGTGCGCGGACTTGAACTTGAGGTTCATGCTGAGGTGCGTCTTGCCACGACCGTAGTCGCCGAAGACCACCGCCTTGTACCCCGCCCGACCGTAACAGGCGCCTTCGATCTCGCCGATCAGATAGTCGCGCTTCTTCTGTTCGCGCGTGCCGAACAGGAGACCGGGCTGGGTCTCGGGGCGGATCTGGAACGAGGAGAATCCGGGCCGCAGGAAGAACCAACCGTCCATGGTCTTCGTCATCATCGAAATCACTCCTTGCTTAGGCGGCGACCCGCCCGATGAATTCCCGCGCCGCGCGAACGACGTGGCACCCTTGCGGGGTCGCCGACGTGGCAGAGACCCCAAGTTCGAAATTTCCTGCCACCCCGCGCCGCGTGAGATTGGCGCTCGTGACGATCGCCCGCGCGAGACCGCGACCGCGCGGCGTCACCACGTAGACCTTGGCGTGGACGCGATCGTTGGCGACCACGACCTTGCGCCAGAAGGCCGTGGGTTCCGGAAGACGCGCCAGGAGCGCCACGGCCGCCGCGCTCGACGTGACAATGCGGAAGCCGCAGGCTGCGCGACGGGTCGCGACGGCGAGACGCGCGATCCGTTCCATCATCGGCTCGTCGATGAAGGGGGCGCACAGCGCGACGTCGGTCAAGCGGTCCGGCCTCGCGATCGCGCGCTCGAGCAGACGTTCCACGTCGCGGCCGGTGGAGATGTCGATCATGCCGCATCTCCCGACGCCCGGCTGCGGTCCCGACCCAGCTCCAGCACCTGCGTGCGGACGCGCTTCTCGGTGATGCCGAGCGAGGCGGCCAGGCGGCGACGGCGACCCGGATCCTCCAGGAGAGAACGCAGGCTGCGCTGATCTTCGAGGGCGAGCGCTCGCAGATGGGAGGCGACGCCGCGCCCATCGGGTGCGCGGCGGATCAGTCGATCGAACAGGTCGAGGCCGTCGCCGGCCGGCCGGACCTCGCCGATCGTTGGAAGGCGCTCGACGACGGTGGCGACGTCCTCCCGGAAGACGACGATCTCGCGGATCGCGCCGGTCAGACCGCGCATGTGTCCATGGCGCGCCCAATCCACTTCCGAGAGCTTGGCGGTGGTGCGCTCGTCGATGGTCTCGAGCGCCCCGCTCCAGCGCGACCAATAGTCCCGGTCGACCCGATCCGGCTCAATGCGGCTGGCGTCCTCCACCCGGCGACGGACGTCGTCCATCACGCCGTCCGCCACGGTCACGATGATCTCGCGGATGTCCTCCATGCGTTCGCTGAGGCCGGGCAGCGTCACGGTCATCCCGGCGATGCGGGCGAGGAGGTCCGGTCGGAACCCCGGCGGATCGAGCGACTTCCAGGTGGCCGAGATCACCGTACCGTCGAATTCCACGGCTCGCTCGGGATCGCCTTCCGCGCCGACGCGATAGACCCGTCCACCCGACAGGACCGCCAGCAGCTTGGCCTGCAGGGCGGGGGGCACGTCTCCGACCTCGTCGAGGAAGACGACGCCGCCGGTCAGCTGCGCCGCGACCGGCGCGCGGTCGCCGCGTCCGCCGGAGGCGCGTTCGAAGATGCCGGCCGTGTCGCCGGCTCCGGTGAACGCCTTCTCGACGCTGCCGAACAATTGGACGTCGGCGATCGATTCGACGAGCCCGGTCAACGGCAGCTCGACATACCAGTCGATCAGCGATCGGGCGGAGACGAGATTGCCACCCTCAATCTTGAGATCGCCGAGGATCCGCTCGGCATCCTCGGCGGTCAGCATCGCGACCCGCACCAAAGCCGCCACGGCCCGCGCCACCGTCGACTTCCCGGCGCCGGTGGGTCCTTGGATCAACAGCGTCCGCGACGCCGGGTTAAGTGCGAAGGACAAGAGGCGTTGGCGCAGATCGAGCGTGGCACGGGAGGAACCTGGCATGATCCGCTGCAGGAACCGACGCATCGCGGCCGTGGCCGGCGGCTCGGCGAGACTCATAGACTTGTCGACTTCGTTCGGCATGGCGTTCTCCGATGTGCCTCCCCATCAGCAGGATCCGTGCCAAATCGAAGAATGACGGAAATCCGCCACCTCGAACTGCCCGACTCGGTTCCGTCGCATGGCGATCGCCACGCCTGCATGGCATTCGCCGATCGAAAAGGCCATTCGCCGTGGCGGTCGTTTTCATCTAGGCAACCCGACTCCGGGTCGTTTATCGTCCGCGCATGGGCGTGAGCGGAACTCTTGACGTAGAGGCGGGCGAATTCAGCACCGCGGTGATCGATCTGTTCTGCGGGGCCGGGGGCTTGGCCTACGGTCTCGCGTCGGCCGGGCTCACGGTGAAGGCCGGTGTCGACCTCGACCCGAGCTGCAAGCATCCGCTGGAAGCGAATACAGGCGCGACGTTCGAATGCCGCGGGGTCGAGGATCTGACCGCGGCCGACCTCGAGACCTGGTTCGGCGATGCCGACGTGCGCGTGCTCGCCGGTTGCGCGCCCTGTCAGCCCTTCTCAACCTATTCCCAGAGCCGGAAGTCGGTGGATGGCCGTTGGGAGTTGCTCAAGCACTTCCAGCGTCTGTCGTTGGAACTGAAGCCCGAGATCGTCACGATGGAGAACGTGCCGGGTCTCGCCAAGCAAGAGGTCTGGGCGGAATTCATCGCTGCGCTCCGGGGCGCCGGCTACCGGGTTTCCTGGTGCGAGGTGGCGTGCGAGGAATATCAGATACCGCAGAGTCGCCGCCGGCTGGTCCTGCTCGCCTCCCTCCTAGGTCCGATCGAACTGCGCGGGTCGGACACCGCGCTCAGACTGACCGTCAAGGATGCGATCGGCGCACTGCCGAAGATCGACGCGGGCCAGGCTTCGCCCGACGACCGGCTCCATGCCAGCGCCGGTCTCGCCGCGACCAACCTCGAACGGATCCGGGCCTCGCGGCCCGGCGGTACCTGGCGTGACTGGCCCGAGGAGCTTCGCGCACCGTGCCACCGGAAGCGCAGCGGCAAGACCTACCCCTCCGTCTACGGCCGGATGGAATGGGACAAGCCGGCCCCGACGATGACGACGCAATGCTACGGGTTCGGCAACGGCCGCTTCGGTCATCCGGAACAGGATCGCGCGATCAGCCTGCGCGAAGCCGCCATCATCCAGTCGTTCCCGACGGAATACAGTTTCATTCCCGACGACAAGCCGGTGAGCTTCGAGCGCCTCGGAACGCTCATCGGCAACGCCGTCCCGCCGAAACTGGGCGAGGCGATCGGCCGGTCCATCCTTTCGCACATCGAAGCCGTGCGAAAAGGCGACCTCGCGCCCGAAGGCCAACTTGATCTGCGCTGAGCGGGTCGAAGGTTCACCGATGGCCAGACAGCCCCGCCTCCATCTCGTCTCGAGCGAACAATTGGCCGCGGCGGAGGCAGAGATCGTCGATCGCTCGCGGCGGATCGAATTCTACATGACCGAATATTCGGTCGAACTCCTGGCCGCGAAGATGGACCGGGGAGAATTCGTCATCCCGGCCTATCAGCGGGAATTCACCTGGGAGCCCAAGCGCAAGTCGCGCTTCATCGAATCGCTCATCATGGGTCTTCCGGTCCCCTTCCTCTTCTTCTGGGAAATGGAGAACGGGCGGCTCGAGATCGTCGACGGATCGCAGCGGCTGCGCACTCTGCACGAATACATCGTCGGCGGACTGGAACTCGGCGAGCTCGACGAGCTTCCCTCGCTGCAGGGAACGCGTTTCGCCGATCTGTCGACGTCCCGCCAACGCAAGATCAAGAATCGCTCCATCCGCGGAATCGTCCTCAACGAGCATGCGGACGATCAGGCTCGCTTCGATATGTTCGAGCGCATCAACACGGGCAGCAAGGTCGCCAACACCGCCGAAGTGCGTCGTGGCGCGCTTCGCGGCCCGTTCCTTGATCTGGTCCTGGAGCTGTCGCGATCGGCGTTGTTCGCGAAACTCGCGCCCGTCTCGGGCAAATCGGAACGCGAGCGGATCCGCGAGGAGTTGGTGACAAGGTTCTTCGCCTATAGCGACGGCCTTGAGGGCTACCGCGAACGGCCGGCTCAATTCCTGTTCGAATATACGGGGCGGATGAACGAGCGGATGCAGGCGGATCCGAACCTCGTCGCTGCGTATCGCCTCCGTTTCGAGCGCATGCTGGACTTCGTCCAGCGGGCCTTCCCGCTCGGCTTCCGCAAACCGACCAACCCCAACAGTACGCCCCGCGTCCGCTACGAGGCGATCGCGATCGGCAGCCATCTGGCGATGCGAGACAATCCGGCGATCTTCGACCAGGTGCCGGACACGGCCGGCTGGCTCGCCAGCGAAGAGTTCGCCGAGACCACGACCTCCGACGCCGCGAATACCCGTGCGAAGCTGCAGGGCCGGATCGAATTCGTCCGAGCCGCCCTCCTCGCCGCCGCATGAGCGACCTGACGGATCGTTTCGAGGAACGGTTCGGCGAGATCGTCGCCTACCTGGAGTTGATCGACGGTATCGAGACCCTGGTCCGCTCGGGCGTGCCACGGCTCGGCGAGGACGGTCCCACCATCACGGTACCGCAGCAGAGGATACTCAATTCGGGAGTCTACCTTCAGCTCTACAATCTCGTCGAGGCGACGATCACCAACTGTCTGGACGCGGTGAGCAAGGCGGCCATGCACGAGGCGCGCTGGGGGCCGGGCGACCTGACGGCCGAGTTGAGACGCGAGTGGGTCCGTTACATGGCCGGGACCAATCTTCCCTCCGGGCCGGACAAGAGATTGGAGGACGCGATCGGCCTGTGCGATCATCTCGTCGCAGCCCTTCCGGTCGCCGAGTTCGACCTCAAGAGGGGCGGCGGTGGGAACTGGGACGACCGGGCCATCAGGAAGATCGCCACGCGGATCGGCTTCGAGTTGCGCATCAGCCGCGGCGTCGAGCGGGAGGTGAAACGTGTGGTACGCAACGAACTCGGCTCGCTGGCCCTAGTCCTCGACCTGCGGAACGCTCTCGCCCATGGCCGGTTGTCGTTCGTGGATTGTGGCCAGGACGACAGCGCCGCGGAACTGAGTTTGCTCGCCCACCGCGTCGCCGCCTACCTGCGCGAGGTGATCGGTGCGTTCGATCGATACGTCGAGGAGCATCGCTATCTCATCCCCGAAAAACGTCCCCAACGAGCAGCCGCCGGCTGATCCGCCGGTCGCTCCCGCTCGCTCGGCACTCATGGCCAGGGTGGGTCCTCGTGATACCCTTCCGGAGATGGTCGTGCGCCGATTGCTGCATGCGATGGGCAATCGCTTCAGGCTCCATCGGCGCGACCTGCCGGGAACTCCCGATATCGTCCTTCCCGGCGCTCGTAAGGCCATCTTCGTCCACGGCTGCTTCTGGCATCGTCATCCGGGGTGTCCGAAGGCTACGACCCCGAAGACCCGACGAGAATTCTGGCGCGAGAAATTCGATCGGAACGTCGAGCGCGACCGCCGGAAGGAGGTGGAGTTAAGGCAGGCCGGCTGGGACGTGCTGACGATCTGGGAATGCGAAACACGCGATACAGTCGCCTTAGAGAAAAATCTGCGCGACTGGCTGGCCTCGTCGATCCCGAAGGAAGCTCGGCTGCCGGTTGGGTAAGTGCGGCCCTCGCCGGTGCGGTCGAAAGCAGATCGAAGACCGGCGCTGCGTCTGAATTTGCCCTAAGCGAGAAGCCGGCCACCCCTGTCGGCCAAATTTTTCGACGTTGAGCAGAAACGATGTCGCTTTCTACCCGCGACGAATGGAAACTGTCCAATGATCTGAGTGCCCAACTTTGTCATCTATGGGGCACCACTCTCCTCTGCCCGCATGCGTCCAGCAATCGCAGTGCTGACCCACGCGCAGTTGCGTAGATTCCCGCATGTCCCGGTGTTCGCTTCTTCCCTAGTCCTTTCGGCGTGGAAAAGGAGCCGAAGGTGTCTAGTGCACTGTCGCCCGAGCGATCTCGAAGTGAAGCCCCTGCGCGGCTCAAGGAAGCTGTCACTGGCAAACCGGTGGCGGTTCAGGCTGCGCCGTCGCCAACTCGCACCCGCAAGCGCCGCCACAACGGATGGCTGATAGTCGGAGCGATCCTCATTCTGGCAATCGCGGCGGCGGCATTCTGGCTATCCCAGCCGGTTCAGGTCGCTGTGATCCGACCGTACCGTGGCGCCGCGACCGAGCTCGTCTATGCCACCGGCTTCGTTGAGCCAGTGCAGCCGGTCGCCATCGCCTCTCGCCTCACCGCCCCAGTCGCAGCCGTGCTGGTGGACGAGGGCGACGCCGTGCGGAAAGGGCAACCGCTGGTACGGCTGGACGACAGCGACTTGCGCAGCGCTTATGCGCAAGCGCACGCACTGAGCATCGGCGCGTCCCTGACGGAGCGGCGCACCCTGACCCTGTTCAGGCAAGGCTGGGTCACCGCCGCTGCCCGCGACACGGCCGTGGCGAATGCGGAGGCTGCTCGCGCGGCCGAGCGGCTCGCCGCGGCGAAGATCGACCAGAGTGTTGTGCGCTCGGCGATCGACGGCACCGTGATCAAGCGGGACATCGAGCCGGGAGAGCTTGCCCTCCCGTCCCGCACCCTGATGCTGCTCGGAGACCCCAACCGCAGCCGGATTACGGCCACTGTGGACGAGCGGGACGTCCCCCGAATCCGCGCTGGGCAGCCGGCGCTGGTGTCCTCCGATGCCTGGCCGGGGCGCGTCCTCCGTGCCCGCGTCGCTGAACTCACGCCGACGGGCGACCCTACCCAACGAGCCTTTCGCGCGCGCCTCCGCCTGGAGGGCGGGCCCGCGTTGCCGCTCGGAATGAGCCTGGAGGTGAACATCGTCACCAGTGAGGACCGGAGCGCACTGCTGGTCCCCAATTCAGCCATTGCCGGCGATGCGGTCTGGACGATCGTAGATGGCCGCGCGCGGCGACGCCCAGTCACGCTGGGAATTCGCGGGCAGAAGAGCAGTGCGGTCGTCGGGCTGCCGGCCGACGCGGTGCTGATCGATCTGCCAGGCAGCGATCTCAAGGACGGCGCGCGGGTCACGGTTCGCAAATGACCCTCGGTCGTGGAGCACTGCTCCTGAATATATCGGTGAAGCACCTTGCCAAGCGGCGGCGGCAGACGGCGATCGCCGTGCTCGGGGTGGCGGTCGGGGTCGGCTTTTTCCTGGCAGTTTCGGCGCTGATGGTCGGCAGCCAGGTGGATTTCGTCCGGCGGCTGATCAACGCCGCGCCACACATCATCATCACCGATGAAATCCGCAGCCCCCCGCCACAGCCGGGAATTGTCCAGTTTGGGAACGACGCGGTCGAGCTGCGCCATTACAAGACCCGTTCCGAAGCGCGCGGCATCAGGAACTGGCCCGCAGTGCTTGCCGTGGCCCAGACGTTTCCCGGGGCGGTTGCCTCACCGGCACTCAGTGGTGGCGTTACCCTCAGGCTGGGTGGCCACCAGGAGGCCCTGGGCGTCGTCGGCATCGACCCGGAGATCGAGGCACGGGTCAGCACCATCGAGAACAATCTTCGCAGTGGCCGACTGCGCGATCTGGAGACCACGCAGGGCGGGCTGATCATCGGTGAGGAACTGGCCGCAAGGCTTGGCGTCGCCATGGGTGACGTGGTCGCCGCCACCTCTGCAACGGGGAAGATCCGGTCGCTGAAGATCGTCGGCCTGTTCAAGCGCGGCCAGCAGGGTCTTTCCGACACGTCGGGCTATGTCCTTTTGCGCGAAGCTCAGTCGCTTCTTGAACGGCCTTTCGTCATCAATCGCATTGGGATCAAACTCGCCGATCCGGACAGTGCTCAACTCGTGGCACAGCGGATCGAAGAGCAGTTCGGCTACAAGGCGCAGAGCTGGCAGGAGCGGTCGTCCGACATCCTTTCGGTACTCGTGACCCGCAACGTCATCATGTACACGGTGGTCTCGGCCATCCTCCTTGTCGCCAGTTTCGGCATTTACACTTCCGTGTCGAACAGCGTTGCCGACAAGCGCCGCGATATCGCCATCCTGCGCGCCATCGGCTTCTCGCAATCCGATCTCGAAGTGGTTTTCGTGGCGGAAGGCCTGATCGTCGCCTGCATTGGCATCGTTGCGGGATGGTTGCTCGGCTACGTGCTCATGACGGTGCTCGGCTCCCTGCCTTTCCCGGTTGCCGGCGAGAACCAGCACCTGCCGCTGGATCGAGGCGTGCGACAATATCTGATCGCCGCGGTCGCATCGCTGCTCGCCGGTATTGTGGCCGCCTGGCTGCCGGCGCGCAAAGCCGCGCTTGTCGACCCCGTCGACATCCTCCGGGGAGCGGCATGAGTTCGGTGCTGGAGGCACGCGGGCTTGGGCGCGAGTTGCCGGGGCCGCCGCCGGTGACGCTGGTTGCCGATGTGACCCTGCCGGTTCAGGCCGGGCGGTTCACTACCATCATCGGCCCGTCTGGGTGCGGGAAATCGTCGCTCCTTTACCTGCTTGGGATGTTGGACCGGCCGACCAGCGGATCGTTGCTGGTGGACGGCATGGACGTGGATCCACTCGATGGAGACGAGCGAGCGGCGCTGCGCCTCGCGAGCTTCGGCTTTGTATTCCAGTTCCACTTCCTGTTGCCGGAGTTCACGGCGTTGCAGAATGTGCTTCTGCCCATGTTGCGGCTAGGAAAGCTGGACGCCGCGGAAGCAGAGGAGCGCGCGCATGCGCTGCTCGCCTCAATGGACCTGGCGGGACGGGAGGACTCCACGCCCGAGAAGCTCTCGGGTGGCGAGCGTCAGCGGGTGGCCATTGCACGCGCGCTGGCGAACAGTCCCAAGCTCATCCTGGCTGATGAGCCAACCGGCAACCTCGACAGCAAGAATTCCGACCGGGTCCTCGAGATCATGAGGTCACTCGCTCACGACGAAGGACGCTCCGTCGTTTGCGTGACGCACGATCTCAACATTGCGGCTCAGTCGGATGTTCGGGTCGCCATGCTCGACGGCCGGATCGCATCCGTCGACTGAACGCGTCCTCGCCAGCGTTATCTCATTGATCCCGTGTTGATGAAGCGCTGGTGCCAGGACAGCGCTTCGTCCAGCAGTGTTGGGGTCTGCTGTCCGTAGGAGTTTGCCCGCGCCCGGGCAAAATAGTCCTGCAGCGCGGGGCGGAAGTCGGGATGCGCGCAATTGGCGATGATCGTCTCGGCCCGTTGCTTCGGGCTGAGACCGCGCAGATCGGCCAGACCCTGTTCGGTGACCACGACCTGGACGTCCTGAGTGATGTGATCGACGTGCGAGGCGTGGGGGACGATCGTGGAAATCTTGCCGCCCTTGGCTGTCGATGGCGACATGAAGATCGATACGAAGGCGTTGCGCGCAAAATCACCCGAGCCGCCGATCCCGTTCTGGATCCGTGAGCCCATGACATGGGTGGAATTGACGTTGCCGTAGATGTCAGCCTCGATCATGCCGTTCATGGCGATGCAGCCGAGGCGGCGGATCAGCTCCGGATGATTGCTGATCTCCTGCGGCCGAAGGATGATTCGGTCGCGAAAAAAGTCCATGCGGCTGTTCATGTCCGCTGCTGCTTCGGGGCTGAGAGAGAAGGCGGTCGCCGAGGCCACCCGCAGCTTCCCAGCCTCCAGCAGCGCCAGCATGCCATCCTGGATGACCTCGGTGTAAGCGGTCATCGTTTCGAACGGCGCGTCGACCAGGCCGGTCAGCACCGCATTGGCGATGTTGCCGACACCCGACTGGATCGGCAGCAGGGCGGGAGGCAACCGTCCCTTTGCCACTTCGTGACGAAAGAACTCGAGGAGATGGTCCGCAATGGCGCGGGCGTTCGCGTCGGATGGGGTGAACGGCAAGTTGCGATCGGGTGAGTCCGTCTCGACGACGGCCACAACCTTCGCCGGATCACAGCGCAGGCAGGGCTCACCAATGCGCTGGTCGGGACGGATCAGTGGAATAGGCACCCGATCTGGCGGAAGGGCGGTGCCGTAGTAGATATCGTGCATGCCTTCGAGGGCCGGGTTCTGCCAGCGGTTGACCTCCAGGATGACCTTGCTCGCGCGATCCAGCCAAGTCTTGTTGTTGCCGATCGAGGATGAGGGGATCAGCGCACCATCAGGCCGGATCCCGGTCACCTCCACCACCGCGACGTCCAGCGGCCTGAAGAACCCCTGCCACGCCATCGGAGCGACTTGGCTCAGGTGCATGTCGAAATAGTCCATCTCGCCGCGGTTGATCTGCTCGCGGGCGATCGGATCGCTGTTGTACGGCAGGCGGAACTCGATCCCGTGCGCCTTGGCGAGCGCCCCGTCGAGTTCGGGTCCGGTGGAAGCGCCCGTCCATACGCGGATGCGGAACGGGCGCCCCGCGGCATGCTCCGCCTCTATCCGTGCAGCCAGCGCCAACGGCACGGCCTTCGGGTAGCCGGAACCCGTGAAGCCGCTCATTCCGACCGTCTCACCCGAGTTGATGAACGCGGCCGCCTCGTCTGCGCTCATCACGCGAGAGCGGAAGTCCGGATGGGCGATACGGCGATCAGGCAGAGCCATGCTCCAGTCTCAGAAGGTATGACGTTGAACGACTAGAAAGCGCAGTGGCTGCCTCGTCTTTTGGACCAAGGCTATTACGGGCGGAGCACGACCCGGCCCTCGATCTGGCCGGCCGCCATTCGCGCGAAAACGTCGTTTACGGCTTCGAGCGGTTCGACCGTGACGTTCGCCTTCACCTTGCCCTCCACCGCAAAGGCGATTGCCTCGGCGAGGTCCTGGCGCGTGCCGACGATCGACCCGCGCACGGTGATCCGCTTCAGCACCACAGGGAAGATTGGCGTCGGGAAGTCGCCGGGCGGAAGACCGACAAGCGCCACCGTGCCACGGCGGCGAACGATCCCGAGCGCCTGGCCGAACGCCGCCGTCGATACGGCGGTGACGAGCACCCCGTGCATACCCCCGGTCTCTTCGATTAGCCGCTCGACCGCGCCCGTATGGCTGCAGTTGACGGCGACGTCCGCGCCCAGGCGGCGGGCAAGCGCCAGCTTGGTTTCGTCCACGTCGAGCGCTGCGACATGAAAGCCCATGGACTTGGCATATTGCACGGCGACATGGCCCAGCCCGCCGATGCCCGAGATGGCTACCCACTCGCCTGCACGGGCTTCGGTTTCCTTCAGCCCCTTGTAGGTCGTCACGCCGGCACACAGGATCGGCGCGATCGCATCGAAGTCGACGTTGGCCGGCAGGTGCCCGACGTAGTCGGCCTTCGCCAACACATATTCGGCAAAGCCGCCGTTCACGCCATAGCCGGTGTTGTGCTGTGCCTCGCACAGTGTCTCCCAACCGGTGGTGCAATAGGTGCAACGCCCGCAGGCATCGTGGAGCCAGGGCACGCCGACTGCGTCGCCCTCCTTTACCCAAGTCACGCCGGCGCCTACGGCAGCGACGACACCAACGCCTTCATGACCGGGAATGAAGGGGAGCGACGGCTTGACGGGCCAGTCGCCTCGGGCGGCATGAAGATCCGTATGGCAGACCCCGCTCGCTACGACCTTGACCAGGACTTCGCCTGGGCCGGGCTGAGGAATGGCGACCTGCTCGATCCGTAGCGGCTCGCCAAAGGCATGGACGACGGCAGCCTTCATCGTGCTTGGCATGACTATCTCCGTTCCTGTTGAACTGTCGGGTCGGGGTGTGCGGCAATGTCGCAGTAGGTTGCGATAAGGTTTTGCCCTTACTGGTGTTTCTTGTCCTTCAGCGACCCGTCCGGCGCCGCCCCATCGTCCAGCACCGTGAGAGCGGAACCAGTTGCGCCCGCCCGCAGGCTGTCAGCCGTGACCACGATGGAGGTGCCAGGGGCGACGATCCCGGCAACAGCCCGGCGAAACTCGTCGGGAGCACGGAACCGTGCCCATTCCGCGCGCTCGACTTCACTGCTCGGTTCGTCTTCCCCAAGGCCCAGGCGGATCCAATGCTGTCCGGCCGAGTCGACGCTGCGCAGCAGGTAAACCCAGCTCCCAGCAACCGGTGCATCCATCGTCACCGGAGCCGATCCGATCTCGATTCCATCGCGCAGCACCACAGCGCGGCCGTCACGCGTACTGACCACGATCGACACCGGTCCCGTAGGTGACCGCTCGGGAGTCCAGGTGACCGAAGTTGACGCGATCTCATGGTCTCCTCCAGCGAGCGCAAGTGCGGGCGTCGGCGCCACCCGCGGAATTGCAGCGCGACTTGTCACGACCACCGTCATGCCCAGCCGAGTTGTCCCGTACAGCAGCTTGGCGAACTCCTTGGGCAGGCGAATGCAGCCGTGAGAAGCCGGATAGCCCGGCAGGTTACCCGCATGCAGTGCGACTCCGCGCCAGGTGAGCCGCTGCATGAAGGGCATGGGCGCGTTGTCATAGGTGGAAGAGCGATGCTCCACCTGCTTCTCCAATATGGTGAACACGCCTGTCGGCGTTTCGCGACCCTCGCGACCGCTGGAGATCGTGGAGGCTGCAATCGGCACGCCGTTGCGGAAGAGGACCGCGCGCTGAGTGGGCAGGCTGACAACCAGCAGCAGCGGCCCTTGCGGCGCTGCCTGCGGCTCCCAGACAAACTCGCCCGGGTGCAGTCCCGCCACTGCGTCGGCGATCGAGCCCATCGTGGGGTGCACCCTCTGCGAGGGGGCCGCGAATGCCGTCGCGTTCAGCAGCAGGATCGTGGCGGCAAGCACTCGCAACATGGCGCAATACCAGTAATTCGTAGACGGAGCCTTCCGGAGCGGGGCTGGGGAGGACCGCTTCCCGGAAGGCTAGGTGATCCTTGCTGATCATCGCTGTGGCCAACCATCCGCAAATCTACGGAGCGGGGACCATCTGCCGTCTGGATTCGAAGCGCGGCTTACAGCAGCGCAAGCATGCCCAGTGCGAGGCAGGCCATCATGGCGTTGACGAGAATCGTCGCACCGGCCACGCGCGGGCCGACCTCACTCAGGCTCTTCAGGCGAACGCCGAAGCCCAGCCCCGCCATGGCCACGACCGCCAGCCAGTTGGACGCGAGCCCCAGAGGCTGCGCCAGCGCCGGCCCAATGAGGCCGGTCCAGCGGCACACGGCCAAAGCAAGGAAAGCGAGGATGAACCAAGGCAGGAACAGGCGCGGCCGTGCCTTGTACGATTGTGCTTTCTCCGGGTCAGCGAAGTGGGGAGCGAGCAAGGACAAGAGGAGAGTAAGCGGCCCGAGCATCAACACCCGGGCAAGCTTCACGAATGTCGCCAGGGTGACCGTGGCGGTCCCGAATGGCGCGGCCGCGGCGATCACCTGCGGCACGGCATAGACGGTAAGTCCGCTCAACAGTGCGTAGCGGGGCAATGGCAGGGAAAAGACGTAAACAGCGATTGGCAGAAGGAGTACCGTGACGACGCCGAGCAGCGCCGTGAGCGAGATGGCGGCGGCGATTTCCTCCTCGTCGGCACCGATGATCGGGGCGACCGCAGCGATGGCGCTGTTCCCGCAGATCGCGTTTCCAGCCGAGATCAGCATGGCGAGCCGGCGATTGAGGCCGAACATCCGGCCAAGCAAGAATCCGCCGGCAAGCGCCACGAAGACCATCGCGGCGATCATCAGAACCGCTACTGCTCCAAGGGTTTCGAGTGCAGCGATGCTGAGCGTCGCCCCGAGCAGTGCGACGGCAATGTCGAGTACCGTCTTGGCGCCGAACCGTATGCCTGGCTGCAGGCTCCGCGGCACGCCCCAGCTATTCGCGAGTAACATCCCGAGCAGGATGGCGATTACCAGTGGTTCAAGCCAGGCGCGGCCGAACAGCCTCGCTTCGAGAAGCCCCAGCAATGCTGCGGCGACACCAACCGCCACGCACAGAAGCAGGCCTGGCAGGAGCGACCATGCTGAACCGCTGGCCGGCTTGACCAGAGCGCTCCTGCTCACTGGGGGGCAGCCAGAAATTGCTTTCTTGGTGAACCCATCACTGCTTATGCTCCGCCACCCAGGTGCCGATGTCGACGATGGGGATGGACTGGACGGCGGCCCACTCGGTCACCTCGTTCAAGCGGGCCATGCTTCCATCCTCTCTCAGCACGGCGCAGAGGACCACCCCATCGCCCAGCCCTGCGGCTTCGACGATGGCCAGCCCAGCTTCGAGAGTGGACAGCCGTTTGGTCGGTCCGCCTGGGTCTGCGATCAGCGGAAAGATGTGCCCAGGTGAAACCAGGTCAGCAGGCCCTTTGCTGGGATCGACCGCGACGCTGATCGTCCGGGCCCGATCGGCAGCACTGATCCCGGTGGAGACACCTTCACTAGCCTCGATGGACTGACCGAACGGTCGCCCGCTGCTGCCATGCTGCTCTCTTTGTTGAAGCTCGATGCCGAGTTCGGCTGCGCGCCGTGCGCTCAGGCCAAGGCAGATGAGCCCACGAGCGTGGCGGGCCATGAAGGCGATGGTGTCGGGAGTGATCCGGCTAGCCGCAGCGGCCAGATCTAGGTCGCCGCCGCGAAACGCGTCGCCGGCCAGGATCACCAGTCCGCCAGAGGCCAGATGAGATGCAAGTTCGCTCATGCGAAGCGCTCCGCGGCCTGTGCGACCTGGCGTCCGACCAGTTCGAGCTGGCCTTGAATGCTGGGATCGAGGCAGGTCCCATTTTCGTGGAAGCTTCCGGGTCCGGTCTTGATCGCGGCGCCGAAGGGTGTCGGCCAGCCGCGCAGTGCGTGCGCAATGGTGCGCAGGGTTGTCATTCCGCTGTTCGCCGCCTGATGCCCGAATGCGGTAACGATCAAGCCCACCGGGCGACCGTCGAGGTATGGCCGGCGATCTTGGGCAAGCTCTTCCAGATAGTCGATCGCGTTCTTGACCATGCCCGATATGGTGCCGTGATAACCTGGGCTGGCTAGGATGACCCCGTCTGCGGCGCGTACTGCCTCGATCAGCTCCCGGCCGTGCTGTTCCGTCCAGTCGGGAGCGCGATAATGCGGCAGTCCGGCCATGTAGGCGCCATCGAACGTGATCACCTCCGCGCCTTCGTCGGCAGCGGCGGCGGCGCTGATGGCGAGCGCCCGCTCCGTGCTGCTGCCAGGCTTGATCGTTCCACCGATGGCGACAATGCGGCGGCTCATTCGGCGTGCTCCCTCACACAGGCGTGAAGCCGTTCGACGCCAGCCAGGTTAGTCGCTCAGGACCGCCACTTCGAGGCTGTTGGCGCGAATGCCCACTACTCACTCGACCCGTCTGTCTTACGGTGTCATACCACGATCGTGCTTAGGCCGAAGCCATGTGCTTATGCAACTGGGCAAGCGGGCGAAGGAGGTGGAGGATGGATCAGCCAACGTCGGTGCAACCGAGTGAAGCGGAGCTGCGCGTTCAACGATTGCTGATCGTCCTGATCTTCGCCGCCAGTGCACTCAACTACGTGGATCGGCAGGTGCTAGCGTTGCTAAAGCCCACGCTGGAAGCCCAGTTCAATTGGAGTGATGAGCAGTTCGCGCACCTGGGTTCGGTGTTCCAGATCACTGCAGCGGCCTCCCTGCTCGGCGTGGGATGGTTCGTGGACCGGGTTGGCGTGCGTTGGTCCTACGCCTTGGCCGTCGGTCTGTGGAGCCTTGCGGGCATGGCTCACGCGGCGGCACGTGGGGTCGGCGAGTTCGTGATGGCGCGGGCAGTTCTTGCTGCGGCGGAGTCCGTCAATACGCCCGCCGCGCTTAAGGCTGCAGCCGTTTATCTGCCCCTCGAACGACGTTCCCGGGGCATTGGGCTCGTCAACACCGCGCCCAATATCGGTGCGATCCTGACGCCCTTGCTTATCCCGCCACTGGCGCTTGCGTTCGGCTGGCAGTCCGCCTTCCTCGTGACCGGTGGCCTGGGCTTCGTGTGGCTGGCGCTCTGGTGGTGGGGCACGCGCCGGCTCAAGCCAGTGGTGTCGGAAAGCAGCTTGCACGCGCCCGCTGCACGCAACGTCGGCGCGGTGCTGTCCGACCGCGCCAGCTGGGCGGTAATCGGAGCCAAGGCGCTGACGGACCTCGTCTGGTGGTTCGTGCTGTTCTGGATGCCCGACTTCTTCAATCGGCAGTTCGGTCTCTCTCAGGCCCGGCTGGGGGTGCCAGTTGCGATTATTTTCCTCCTCGCCGCGGCCGGCGCCTTGAGCAGCGGTGCGCTCTATCCCTGGCTGTTGAAGCGTGGCTGGAGCGTCAATAGGGCGCGCAAGTCGTCCATGCTGTTCTACGCGCTCGTCGTGCTCGCCATGCCGCTCGCCTTGCTCGTTCATAGCCCCTATGCGGCCGCAGTCCTGATCGGCCTCGGCCTGTTCGCGCACCAGGGCTTCTCGACCAACATCTTCGGCATGGCGACCGACATCGTTCCGGCGGCGCGGATCGGGACGGTGATCGCATTCGGCGGGGTGGCCGGCAACCTCACGGGCAGTGCCATTATCGAACTGGCCGGGTGGGCGCTGACCAATGGCCATGGCTACACGCCGATGTTCGCGATCTGCGGCTCTGCTTACCTCCTGGCGCTCCTATTCATCCAGCTGGTCGAGCCGCGGCTGACGCTTCGCCAGCCCTGAACGCCAAAACGAACGGGGCGGCCTCCGGGTGGAGACCGCCCCGCCGTCGCGCCAAGGGGATAGCGCTTAGAAGTTCATGCGTGCGGTCACGCCATAGTAGCGATCAGCGTCGCGTGGAATCTGATAGCGGTAGCTGCCCGACGGGCCGCCATTGGTGATTGCCGCCGCGTAGCTGGTGTCGAACAGGTTGCGGACCTGGAACGTCACGCGATAGTGGTCCGCCGCATCGCCGACCCCGATCGAAGCGTTAACGATCGAGTAGCTCTTGATCGTGCCGAGCTGGCGCTGGACCGGGTCCGCCGCGAACAGGGCGAGCTGGCTCGACTGGGCGTTTCCGCTGGCGCCAAGATAAACGTCGACCGGTCCGCCTGTGCGGACATGATAGTTGGCGGTCAGCGAACCCTTCCACTTGGGCGCATAGCCGAGCGGCGTGAACGGCGGAATGATGGCCGTGCTCGCCGCGCCGGGCGGCGCATTGAACTTGTCCACGGTCGCATCGGTGTAGGCGACACCGCCGCTCACCGTCAGGTCATCAAGCGGACGCCAGATGAGGTCGGCTTCGACGCCGCGGGTCGAGACGGTGCCCGCGTTGGTGAAGCGCGTGACGACCACGCCGGCAACCAGGTCGGGATTGTTGGCCTGGAAGTTGTTGTACTTGGCGTAGAAGGCGTCGAGGTTGAGGACCAGCCGCCCGCCAAGGAAGGTATTCTTGATCCCCACCTCGTAGCTATTCGAGGTCTCGGGATCGATGCGGTTGGTGCCGGTCGCCGTCAGGTTGTAGAAGATGTTGTAGGCCGGCCCCTTGTACCCGCGCGTGTAGCTGACGTAGCCCATGATATCGCGGCTGAAGTCATATTGCAGCGCAGCCTTGCCCGACACGTTGCTGCTGCTGGTCTTGGTGCGGAACGGGACGCCGTTGGAGGCGAGCGGCGCAGCGGCAAGAGCGGCAGCGACCGTGCTGCCGGAAGCGATCAGCTGATTGTAGCGGTCGAAGACACCCTGGTCGAAGTTGGGCTGGATGCCCGGAGCGGCAGTCGGCTGCCCTGCGCTGTTCACATTGAGGCCGGTCGACACACGCTTGTGGAAGACTGACAGCCGGTCCTTGGTGTAGCGCAAGCCGGCGACCACCCGGAAACGGTCGCTCGCATTCAGCACGCCCTGACCGAACACGGCGACGTTGCGGAAGGTCGAGCCGAAGTCAGCCGTTCCGGACGGCGTCGTTGACGGGTTTGCACCGGTACCGCCGCAGGGAATGAGGACGCCGGTCGGGGCGCCGGTTGCGGCAGTGCAGACCACGTCGTTGCGAGTGAAGATGCGCTCCGACTTGGCGCGCGAATAATAGCCACCAAGCACGTAGCTGATCAGCTGCTTGGACGGGCTGGTCAGGCGTACTTCCTGCGACAGCGTGCTGCTGGTCTGCGGACCGAAATCGTGCAGCTGGTTGAAGCCGACGTAGGCGCGCGGCAGCCAGTCGCCGTCACGAATCTCGGTATTGTCCCATTTGCGATAGGCGGTGATGCTGGTGAAGGTGTCGTTGCCCACCGGCACGTCAACCTGGCCCGACACACCCCAGCCCTTTTCCTTGGTGCGGGTGATGAGGTCCTGGTTGATGGTGCGCGTCTTGTCGCCAAGCGGGGTCGGCAACATGCTGAAGATGGGTGCGGTGGTGGTGAAGCCGGTGGCAACCCCGTTGGAGACGACGGGCGTTCCCGTGGCGATCACCTCGGCACAGCAATCGTCGTTATTCTTGTGATAGTCGCCGATCACCAGCACCCGCAGACCGCTGTCGGGCCGGTACAGCAGCTGACCGCGAACGCCGTAGTGCTTGTAGCCATTCACCCGGTCATTGTTGTGGGCGACGTTGCGGATGTTTCCGTCGTAATGGCCATAGAAGCCGGTGAAACGGGTGAGCAGATCCTTGGACAGCGGCACGTTGATTGCGCCGCGCACCCGCATCTCACTGCCGCCGGTGAAGTAGCTTGCCTCGAGCGTTCCGCCAGGACGAGCGGTCGGCTGCTTGGTGATGATGTTGATGACACCCGCCGAAGCATTCTTGCCGAACAGCGTGCCCTGGGGCCCCCGGAGCACTTCCAGCTGATCGACGTCGATCAGGTCGGAGAAGGCCTCGCCCGAACGAGCATAGACCACGCCGTCGACAATGGTGGAAACCGACGGCTCACCGGCGATGGAGAAGGATGCAGTGCCGACGCCGCGCAGGAAGATGGTCTGGTTGAGCGTGGTTCCCGACTTCAGGAAGTTCAGCGCGGGCACTAACTGAGTAGCGCTTTCGATACTCGGCCGTGCCGCTGTCTCAAGGGCGGCACCACTGACGACCGAAACCGCCACAGGAATGTCCTGCAGACGCTCGCTGCGCTTCTGCGCGGTGACGACGATCTCGCCCGGCGTCGAAGCCGTATTTGCATCGGGAGCCTGCTGCTGATCGCTGGCAGTAGCAGCGGGCGCGGCTGGATCCGCGGGTGGCACGGACGGCGGTGTCTGCACCGCTGGTGCCGCCTGCGCGGCGAGCGCCGGCGCGGCCATGCCAACGGTGGACAGAATCGTCCCCACGAGAAGCTTCGTCTTCATCCCTGTTCCTCCCTTTGCCGCGAGCGGCACCTCCTCGCCCGGCAGGGTCAAACCCCACCGGCATAATCTGGAGGTTGATAACGACGGGCCGTTTATGTCAAGCGTTGTCATATGAGCGAGGGGCAAGCGGAGAAAGGTTGTCGGCTGGCGTGGCAGGAGCGCGACGGATGCGTCGCGCTGATGCTCGGCGATCTCCTTCTGCTCGACACGAGCAGGGGTCCCCTAGCGCGAGTCGCGAGAGGTCATTCCGACGTGGAGATGTTCCGGGGCAACTTCCGGATCAGCGATTCGCCCTCGGATGTGACCGCACTTGAGTCCGCTCGGCTTCAGGGCGAGCGGCTGCTGCTGGCAGCGGATCGGGCGAGCGAGCCGCTGCTCGAACTACATATCACAGACCGTCCGGGAGCCGACGGTGCTCTTCAACTTCGCACGCTTGCAGCCGGCTTTGATCGAATCTGGCTGCAGTTCGAGGGCCAAGCGGGGGAGCGCTTCTGGGGCGGGGGTGAGCAGATGAGCTACCTGTGCCTCAATGACCGATCTTTCCCGATATGGACCAGCGAGCCGGGCGTCGGACGCGATAAGTCCGACCTGTTCACGCAGGCCATGGACGAGGTCGCGATGGCCGGGGGCGATTACTGGACCACCAATTATCCTCAGCCGACGTATCTTTCGTCGCGTTGCTATGCACTGCACGCGGACGTCAGCAGTTATTGCGTGCTCGACTTCACCGCTGAGCGCGGCCCTGCATTGGAGGTCTGGCAGGAACAAGCCACCATTGAGTTCACCGCTGCTGCTTCTCCGGCCGCACTGGTAGGTAGCCTGTCGACCCGGTTCGGGCGACAGCCACCGCTGCCCGACTGGGCGATTGGCGGCGCGATCGTCGGACTAAAGGAGGGCACGCGCAGCTTCGACCGTCTTGAACGGATATTGGCGGCCGGCGCAGCGGTGAGCGGACTGTGGTGCGAGGATTGGGCCGGCATTCGTGAGACTAGCTTCGGCCGGCGCCTGTTCTGGGATTGGCAGTGGAATGGAGGAAGGTACCCCGACCTGCCCGCACGGATCGCCGGACTAAAGCAGCGCGGCATCCGTTTTCTAGCTTATGCCAACCCCTATCTGGCGGTGGATGGCCCGCTTTACCGAGAGGCTGCGGATGCTGGTCACCTGGCGCAGCAGCAGGGCAAGGACGAGCCCTATGCCGTGGACTTCGGGGAGTTCGACGCGGGCGTGGTCGATTTCACCCGGGCGGAGAGCCGCGCATGGTTCGCGGAACGCATCCTTGCGCGGGAAATGCTCGACATCGGCATCGACGGGTGGATGGCGGACTTCGGCGAGTATCTGCCCACGGATGTGCGCCTGGCGAGCGGCGAAGACCCCATGCTTGCGCACAATCGGTGGCCGGTGCTGTGGGCGCAGGTCAATGAGCAGGCGCTCCGGTCTCGCGGCAAGTGGGGCGATGCCCTGTTCTTCATGCGCGCGGGCTTCTCGGGCGTCCAGGCGCATTGCCCGCTGCTCTGGGCGGGCGACCAGAGCGTCGACTTCTCCCGTCACGACGGGATCAATACCGTGATCACCGCGGCCTTGTCTGCCGGCCTTGTTGGCAACGCCTACAGCCATTCGGATTGCGGCGGCTATACGTCGCTTGGCGGAAAGGTGCGCAGCGCCGAGTTGCTCATGCGCTGGTGCGAGTTGGCCGCTTTCGCGCCCGTGATGCGCACCCATGAAGGCAATCGCCCGGACGAGAACCTGCAGATCGACAGCACGCCCGAATTGCTGAACTGTTTTGCCGGGTGGAGCCGCGTACACGCCGCGCTTGCGCCCTACGTGCGGCACCTGTGCGATGAGGCGGTCGCAACCGGGCTCCCGGCCCAGCGCGCGATGTTCCTGCACTATCCGGACGACCCCGAGTGCGCGGTGCTGCAAAATCAGTATCTCTACGGCGCTGACCTGCTGGTGGCTCCGATCGTGGAGGAGGACACGACGCAGCGCCGCGTCTATCTGCCTGCGGGTGAAGCCTGGCGCCACTTGTGGTCGGGGGAGCCGGCCGGGCCGGGCTGGGTAACGGCGGCCGCGCCAATCGGTTCGCCTCCGGTCTACGTGCGCGGCGGCAGTGAATTCGCCGAGCTGTTCCAGCAGCTGCCAGCGGCCTTGGCCGGCTCGAAATGAACGAGCGGAGCAACATCCGTGACGTTGCCGAGCGCGCCGGAGTTTCGGTTAAGACCGTCAGTCGAGTGCTCAACAAACAGCCTTATGTCAGCGATGCCACCCGGCGCCGGGTCGAAGCGGCCGTGCAGGCGCTCGACTTTCGACCCAGCGTGGCGGCCCGCATACTGTCAGGTGCCAAGTCGAACCAGCTGGCCCTAATCTACGACAATCACAGTCCCTACTACATGCACCAGGTGCTGACTGGCTGCTGGGAGCGTTGCCATGCAGAGGGCGTCCGGCTGCTCTCCCAACCGGTGGTGGTGTCGGATGCGGACGTTGGAGAGCAGGTGCGCGGACTGATCGACGAGACCCGGGTCGACGGGGTGATCCTGTCCTCGCCGGTGACCGACTGCGAGCCAGTGCTGGCGGCGCTGGAAGCGCTCGGCACGCCGTTCGTGCGGATCAGCCCCGGCACCAACCACGCGCGTAGCTCGTCGGTGTTCATGGACGACGTCCAGGCCGCGGACGACATGACCACCTACCTCATCAATCTCGGGCACCGGCGGATTGCCTTCATTCGGGGTCACCCGAACCACCTCGCCTCCGACGACCGACTGTTCGGTTATCGTCGGGCGCTTGATCGTGCTGGCATTGATTATGAACCCCAACTGGTCGCGGACGGCCAGTTCGACTTCGACAGCGGCTGCGCGGCGGCTGCCTACTTCCTTGGTCTGCCCAAGCCGCCCACCGCCATTTTCGCAAGCAACGACGACATGGCGGCGGGTGTGCTGGCCGTGGCACACGACCGCGGCCTCGACCTGCCGACCGCGTTGTCTGTGGTCGGGTTCGATGACACGACGCTGGCGCGGACGGTGTGGCCGCCGCTGACCACCATACACCAGCCCATGTTCGATCTCGCCAGCACGGCGACCGGCTTGCTCCTGTCGGGCGAGTTCGCGCATCGGCGGCTCGATCATCGGCTGGTCGAGCGAACATCTGCGGCTCCGCCATCTCGCCGCATGGAGACCAAATGAGCGATCTTTCCCTACCGCCCGCTTCTCTTCCGCTCGGTCCGGATGGGCCGTCTGTTTCGCCCTTGGGGTGGGGCATGTGGCGCTTGTCCGGAACACGGACCGAGGCGGCAGCTTTGGTGGCGGAAGCGCTCGATTCAGGGATCACCCTGCTCGACACGGCGGACATCTATGGCTTCGACGGAAGCAGTGGCTTCGGGGCTGCGGAGGCGCTCCTGGGTGAGGTGCTGGCCGCGGACCTCGGCCTGCGCCGCCGCATGGTGCTCGCGACCAAGGGCGGCATTCGCCCACCGCTGCCCTACGACCAGAGCTCCGGTTACCTGGCGAGCGCCATTGACGCTTCACTGCGGCGCCTGCGGGTTGAGCGGGTGGAGCTCTACCAGATCCACCGGCCTGACATTCTCGCTCACCCGGCGGAGGTGGCGCGTACACTCGAGGAGGCGATCGCGGCGGGCAAGATCGGCGCAGTCGGTGTGTCGAACTACACGGCCGCCCAGACCGCAGCGTTGGCGCATTTCCTCAGTTGCCCGCTTGTCTCCACGCAGCCTGAAATCTCTCCTCTGCGGATCGACTGCTTCGAAAACGGCGAACTCGATCAGGCCATCACTCTTGGCCTGCGGCCGCTGGCCTGGTCACCGCTGGGCGGCGGCCGACTTGCCGATCCGCAGAGCCAACGCGACCGCGCGGTCGCCGAGGCGCTCGACGTCGTTGCGCTGGATCAAGGCGTTAGCCGCACCGTGGCGGCCTACAGCTGGCTGATAGCCCATCCGGCCGGCATCGTCCCGATCGTCGGCAGTCAGCGGCCCGAGCGCATTCGCGAGGCGGCGCAGGCGCTCACCGTGCGCTGGACGCGGGAACATTGGTACGCGGTGCTGGTCGCCGCCAGAGGAGAGCGTTTGCCATGACTGAGGCGCAAGGTCCGTGCGAGGTTAGCTGGTTTTCCGCGCTGTGCGACGACGACTACGAGTATCTTGGTGTTCCTGATGATCGGCTCAAATCGAGTTGGGAGCATTGCCGTAACATCGCGCTAGCGGCCGAGGATGGCGGCTTCGACAACATCCTGCTGCCCTCAGGCTATCAGCTGGGGATCGACACCACGGTGTTCGCGGCGGCGATTGCACCTTACCTGAAGCGCTTGAAGTTGCTGTGGGCGACGCGCACCGGCGAGGACTGGCCGCCGCAACTCGCCCGCCGCATCGCCACGCTCGATCGTATTCTTGGGTGGAATGCCGAGCGGACGGGCGGGCGGCTCACAGTCAACATCATTGCGTCCGACCTCCCGGGCGAGAAGCTGCCGTCTGCCGCGCGCTACCAGCGGGCAACGGAGGTGATGCACATCCTTAAAACCCTGCTCGCTGGCGAGCACCTCAGCCACGACGGGGAATTCTACCAGCTCAATCTCGAGCCGATGCGTGTGGGAACCCTCTCCGGCAAGCCGCCGCTGCTTTACTTTGGCGGGCTCAGCGATGAGGCCCGGGAAGCGGCGGCAGTCGGCAGCGATGTCTATCTGATGTGGCCCGACACCATGTCAAAGGTGAAGGAGAACATCGCGGACCTTACCGCCAGAGCCGCCAAGCACGGGCGCACCCTGCGCTTTGGCTACCGCGTCCACGTGATTGTGCGGGAAGCCGAGTCGGAAGCGCGGGCCTATGCCGACAAGCTGCTTTCCAGGCTAGACGCGGCCACAGGCGATGCGATCCGCAACAAGTCGCTTGATGCACAGAATTATGGCGTTCAGCGTCAGGCGGAGCTTCGCGGAGCCGCAGATGGCGAGGGCTTCGTCGAAGAGAATCTCTGGACTGGCATCGGGCGTGCCCGCTCTGGCTGCGGGTCCGCGATCGTCGGCGATCCAGACCAGGTACTTGCCAAGCTGCAGGCGTATCGGGCGGCCGGAATCGACGCCTTCATTCTGTCCGGCTATCCGCACATTGCCGAGTGCGACTTGTTCGCGCGCCACGTGCTGCCCAACATCGATCACGCGCCTTTCTAAGACCGCTCGCCACTTGCGTCTGGTGAGGGGGCGGCGAAGCGGCAAGACGAGCGCAATCCTGTAGTTGCCGGCGCTCGATCTCAAAGCTGGAGTGAGTTTCAACCGTGCACTTAGGCCGACGGGCGCCCCTGCGGCTTTGCTGGAGCTTCGGTAGCCCAATGTCGGCTAATGCCGCGACATCTGCTTACCGATAGATCTAGGGGTCTGACCAGAGCGGCTCGCTTACTGCGCACAAGGCCTCATTTGCGATGAATTGCGGCGCTCGACACGGACTTTGAGACAGGTGGTGCGTCCGCTGGCGAGTCGGTGCGTTGAGCAAAGGTGATCGCCGTCCCAGATACCCTGTCATGAAGCACGATGAGCTATTGCCGCGGCCAGGTCGACGCAGCTGGACGAGGCCCGAGGATTATCTTCCTCCCCGACGAAATCGCCGGGCTGCCAGCGGTCGACCGTTGACGGCTCTGCCCGCCAAAGTTGGCGGCGAGGAACGCGGGCAGGACCGGGTGCTGCTTGGCTTGGTGCCTTTCATGTTGCTGATGCTGGGCCTCGGTGTCTTGGCCGTGGCAATTGCGATCACCGCCTGGCCTGGCCGCAAGCCCGCGCACTCGACGACGGTCAAGGCGGCCGCCGCGGAATTGATGCCGACGGTGTCGATCGGGGCTTCGCAGCGACACCGCTAAACCCGGTCAGTTTCACCCTTGGAACGAAGCGGACCCTTGCAGCCTTTCTAACGGGCTGGAATGGGGGTGGCATGACGTTGTTCGAACCGGGACGAAATATCTGGCGAATGGCGCAAGCGGACCACGCGGCCGTGATCGTCGACGCTTGCGACTATTATCGCGTGATCCGGCAGGCCATGCTTCAGGCCAGGAAGCGGATCCTGATCATTGGCTGGGACTTCGACCCGCGCATCAAGCTCGACCGGACTGGCGACGGCAATCCCGAGGAAACGCTTGGCGACTTCCTGCTGAACCTGCCGAAGCAGAATCCGGAGCTTGAGATCCTCATCCTCAAATGGGATCTGGGGGCACTCAAGATGCTCCTGCGCGGAAGCGCAATTGCCTGGATCGCGCGCCTGGCATGGCAGAAGCAGGTGCGCTTCCGCCTCGACCACGCCCACCCAACCGGCTGCAGCCATCATCAGAAGATCGTTGTCATTGACGACTGCTTCGCCATTTGCGGCGGGATCGACATGACTGGTGATCGCTGGGACCGGCCGGTCCACGCCGACCACGATCCGGGCCGTGTGCGGCCCAATGGAAGTGAATATGGGCCGTGGCACGACGCGACCATGGCGGTGGACGGTCCTGCTGCTGGGGCGCTGAGCGAAATCGCCCGAGACCGCTGGTTTCGTGCCACCGGTGAACAACTGCCGATCCTCGACATGCCCGATTGCGTCTGGCCCGAAGGATTGCAGCCGCAATTCGAGAACCTCAAGGTGGCGGTCGCGCGCAATGCTGCGGCTTATCGGGAGTGGCCGGCGGTCAAGGAAGTCGAGGCGCTCTTCGTCGACATGATCGAAAGCGCCCAACGCTTCATCTACGCCGAGAATCAATATTTCACCTCGCCCGTGGTAGCCGCCGCCATCATCCGCCGGCTTGAGCGACCCGACCCGCCCGAGATCGTGCTAGTCCAGCCGCTCACCGCCGACGGCTGGCTCGAGCAGGTGGCGATGGACGCGGCGCGCATCCGGCTGGCACAGGCGATCGGCAGGCATGATCCTGACAATCGCTTCCGCATCTTTACGCCAAAGACTCAGCAAGGGCAGGACATCTATGTCCACGCCAAGTTGATGATCGTCGACGACCAGGTCCTTCGGGTCGGTTCTTCCAACCTCAACAATCGGAGCCTCGGGCTCGACAGCGAATGCGACCTCGCGCTCGAGGCGGTCGACGACGCTCAGCGCGACGGAATCGCGGCCCTGCGGACGCAGCTGATGGCCGAGCACCTGGGCACAGAACGGGAGCGCGTGGTGGACGAGTTCAGCCGCAGCGGCTCGCTGCTCGCCACCATCGAAGCCCTTCGCGGCCCCGGCCACTCGCTGGCCTTGCTGCCGATCGAGAAGCCGTCGGACGCCGCCGAGTTCATCGCCGACCGCGAGCTGCTCGATCCCAAGAGCCCTGACCTGATGTTCGAGGGCATGACGCACCGCAGCCTTTTCAGCCCGATCCGCGAACGCTGGCGTGGACGCCGCCATTTTCGGCGTCATGCTGAGGCGACGGTCTGATGACCAAGCCGCCAGCGAAGCGCGCATGGCAGGACCTGCCGCGCACCATTGCCAACCTGTTCGAAACCCGCGGCTGGAATCCTCTGTCGGTTCTCAACCGGGCGGACCGGCTGATCGCCGGGCGGGGCGGCGCGCGCCAGGTCGGCCGTGGAGTGCGCTATGGCCCGCATGACCGGCATCACCTCGACATTTGGCTGCCTCCGACACGGATCGCGAAGCCAGCAGGTGGCTGGCCGGTGGTCGTCTTCTTCTATGGCGGCGGCTGGCATGCCGGGGATCGCGGCGATTATGGCTGGGCGGCAGCGGCCTTCGCGGAATGCGGGTTTGTCGCGGTGGTGCCTGACTACCGCTTGGCGCCGGCTGTTCGATACCCCGGCTTCTTGTGGGACTCCGCATTGGCGCTGCGGTGGGTCGTCAAGAACATCGACGGTTACGATGGTGACCCCAGGCGGATCGGGTTGTCGGGGCATAGCGCCGGGGCGTATATTGCCGCCATGCTGGCGCTCGACCAACGCTGGCTGGACGGGGTGCAGCTGCCGTCCGACACGATCAAGGGCGCGGCGCTGATCAGCGGCCCCTATGATTTTCACCCCTTTCGTGAGTTTCGCGGGCGGGCAGCTTTCGGCCATTGGCCGGACCCGGTAGAAACCCAGCCGATCACCCATGTGCGTTCGGACGCTCCGCCGATCCTCCTGTTGCACGGCCAGTCGGATCGGTTGGTCTATGCCAAGAACAGCCGGACGCTCGCCGCCAAGCTGGAGGCGGCCGGCGCGCCGGTGGTGCTCAATATCTATCCCCAGGCAAACCACGTCGACCCGCTGGTTTCGCTGTCGCGAGTGTTCCGTAGCCGATTGCCGGTGCTCGAGGATGCGGTGACTTTCTTGCGCTCGGCCACCGCGCTTCCCACTTCCGCTTCGTAGAGAGAGCGGAAGGGACCAACACCTTGGAGCAGTGGCACGGGACGACGATCCTGGGCGTGAAGATGGACGGCCGGACGGTAATTGCCGGCGACGGCCAGGTCAGCATGGGCAACACGGTGATGAAGCCCAATGCCCGCAAGGTCCGGCGGATCGGCAAGGATGGCAAGGTGATCGGTGGATTCGCCGGAGCGACCGCGGACGCCTTTACCCTGTTCGAACGCCTGGAGAAGAAGCTGGAGCAGCATCACGGCCAATTGATGCGGGCTGCGGTGGAGCTGGCGAAGGACTGGCGGACGGACAAGTACCTCCGCAATCTCGAAGCGTTGATGATCGTGGCCGACGCCGAGGTGATGCTGATCTTGACCGGCAATGGCGACGTGCTGGAGCCAGAAGGCGGAATTGCGGCGATCGGATCGGGAGGCAATTACGCGCTGTCGGCGGCCAAGGCGCTGGTCGACTATGAATCAGATCCTGAGAAGTTGGCGCGCCGCGCCATGGCGATCGCCGCCGAGGTCTGCGTCTTCACCAACGACCGACTGACGGTCGAGACAGTCTAGGACATCCATGAACGACAATCTGACCCCCAAGGCCATCGTCGCGGCCTTGGACGAGCACATCATTGGCCAGGCTGACGCCAAGCGGGCTGTGGCGGTTGCGCTGCGCAATCGCTGGCGGCGGCAGCAGCTCTCGCCCGAGCTTCGCGACGAGGTCACGCCCAAGAATATCTTGATGATCGGACCGACTGGTTGCGGCAAGACGGAGATCAGCCGCCGACTTGCGAAGCTCGCGGATGCTCCGTTCGTCAAGGTCGAGGCGACCAAGTTCACGGAAGTCGGCTATGTCGGCCGCGACGTCGAGCAGATCGCCCGGGACCTCGTCGAGGAGGCGGTTCGACTGGAGAAGGAGCGTCGTCGTGAGCGGGTCCGAACCGCCGCTGAGGAGGCGGCGATGTACAGGTTGCTCGACGCGCTTACCGGCAAGGGCTCAAGCGAGGCGACCCGCGCCAGCTTCCGCCAGCGCTTTTCAGACGGAGCGCTCAACGAGGCCGAGGTGGAGATCGAGGTCAGCGATACCCCGGCGATGCCTTTCGACCTGCCAGGGGGCGGGGGCATGGGCGTCCTCAATCTCAGCGAGATGATGAGCAAGGCCATGGGCGGCCCGCCCAAGAAGCGGCGCAAGCTCAAGGTGCCGGCCGCCTTCGCCAAGCTGGTCGACGACGAAGCGGACAAGCGCCTCGATCAGGATGACGTGAACCGCGCGGCGCTGGCCGATGCGGAGGCGAATGGCATCGTCTTCCTCGACGAAATCGACAAGATCGCGGTGAGCGACGTGCGTGGCGGATCGGTCAGCCGTGAAGGTGTGCAGCGCGATCTGCTCCCGTTGATCGAAGGCACCACGGTCGCGACCAAGTACGGTCCCATCAAAACCGACCACATCCTGTTCATTGCCTCGGGCGCCTTCCATGTCGCCAAGCCGGCCGACCTGCTTCCCGAATTACAGGGCCGGCTGCCGATCCGGGTTGAGCTCAAGGCGCTCAGCGAGGATGATTTCGTCCGCATCCTGACCGACACTCGGGCGAGCCTCACCGAGCAGTACCGTGCCTTGCTCGCGACCGAGGAAGTGACCATCGAATTCGCTGATGATGGGATCCGTGGCCTCGCGCGCATTGCCGCCGAGGTTAATGAAGCGGTCGAGAATATCGGTGCTCGGCGGCTGCAGACCGTACTCGAGAAACTGCTTGAGACCGTCAGCTTCGAGGCGGAGGACCGAAGGGGCGAGAGGTTGGTGGTCGACGGGGCCTTCGTGGATGCCCAGTTGAGCGGCATCGCCAGGAACACCGACCTCAGCCGGTACGTGCTCTGACTAGAGCCTGTTCCGAACCGCTCCGATAACGCCACCGCAGTCCGATCGGGAATGGCGTCCACGCACTTACCTTGACGCCGGAGATGCGCAGCTGGTCGGCGACCCACTGGTTGCAGGTGTTGATGGCGTTCGCTCGACCACGCGCCTGATAGAAGGCGTCATCGGGCCCGTAACCGGGGTGGCGAAGCCGCTGCGGCCTTCCGTCCTCTCGCAGTTCGAGCTGCGCGCGGATCGACGCCCACAAACGTCGGTACTCTTCGGGTCGAAGGCGGATGGCGACCAGATTGTCCCCAGGAACCGCGGTTCGGTCCACGTGCAGCACGCGTTCGCCGCCGGCCAGCGCCAACCAGAGGGTGCGCGGCGTGATGTCTGCCCAGGTCGGCGTGTCGAGATACACTCTCCGCTCGCCGCCGCCAAAGCCGAACCAGCGGCTGTCGGTCGGCGGATCAGCGAAATCCTCCGCCGGAAAGTAGGATCGCCAATCCAGTCCCTGCGCCTCGGCCGGCATGATTATGTCAACATGGATCCCATTGGATCGCAGGTAAATCGTCGTGCCCTGGGCAGGCTCGCGCCAGGCGCCGTTCAGCGGGACGATCGCTCCAATCAGCGCGGCCAAGAGGTAGGTTGCCGGAACAGCCAGCAAGCCCAGCAGAAGGCGGCGCAGCCAGGGTGAACGGGAGCGGCGGCGTCGGGGCATGCGGCGCCACGCTAGCAGAGCTTGGCGGCTCGGCAATCGGGGGCGTGAATGGAAAGGCGGTCTGGCGGGCTCGACATGTCGGCCAATGCCTTGCTTATCCGCCGCTTGCCGCCTAGATGCCCCGCCGGGTCGGAGCGTAGCGCAGCCTGGTAGCGCATCACACTGGGGGTGTGGGGGTCGCAGGTTCGAATCCTGTCGCTCCGACCATCATTCGGCGCCAGCGAGCGTCCGGGGACGCTCGCGCCGAGTGATCGGATCGGCGGGCATCTCGGAGGACGCTTGCACCGGATGATCACGGCAGCCCCTAGGAACGATCTCACTCGATGACGACCCTTCTTCTCGCCACTGCCGCCGCCGGAGCGGGCTCCGGCTCGCCTGCCGGTCCGATGACCTTTCTTGTGGGTCTGGCGCCGTGGCTCGCCGTCTTCGTGATCTTCTACGTTTTGATGATCCGCCCTCAGCAAAAGCGGGTGAAGGATCATCAGGCCGCGGTGTCCGCGATCAAGAAGGGCGACGAAATCGTCACCGCCGGCGGCATTCGCGCCCGGGTCACGCGGGTGATCGACGACAATGAGGCCGAGGTAGAGATCGCCCAAGGCGTCAAGGTCCGCGTGGTCAAGGCGACCATAGCGCAAGTCCTGACCGCCGCTTCGAAGCCGGCGAACGACTGATGCTCGACTTTCCGCGATGGAAGGTTCTGGCGATCTGGCTGACCATCGCGGTCGGCATCCTTCTCGCCATTCCGAGTTTGCTGCCGAAATCGGCGGCCGATCATTATCCGCGCTTCCTGCCCCACAGCAGGATTAGCCTTGGCCTCGACCTCGCGGGCGGCAGCCAGCTGCTCGAAGAGGCCGACCTTGCCGATGCCGCCAAGCACCGGCTGACCGCCATGGAAGAAAATGTCCGGACCGAGCTGCGACGTGATCCGCGGATTGATACCGGCGACATTTCGCTCTCGGGCGGCCAGGTCAGCTTCATGGTGCGCAATCCCGCCCAGCTGGACGCGGCGGTCGAGCGGATGCGCACGCTGACGGCGCCGGTTGGCCTCAGCGGTGTGCGGTCGTGGGACGTGCAGGCGTTCGACGGCAATCGGGTGGTGATGAGCCCGACACCGCAGGGAACGGCGGAACTGCTCAAGAACGCCATGACGGATGCGCGCGACGTCGTTCGACGCCGCATCGACCCGTCGGGCACGCGCGAGATCACCGTCGTGAACCAGGGCGCCCAGCGGATCCTGGTCCAGGTTCCCGGTGTCGATAATCCCGAGGCGCTGAAGAAGCTGATCGGCCAGACCGCACGGCTCGAATTCAAACTGGTCGATCTCAATGCCGATCCGGCGCAGGTCGCGCAGGGCCGTGCTCCTCCCGGCAGCCAGATCCTGCCGATGGTCGATGGCGGCTTTATCGCGGTGCAGCGCCGGGTGATGGTGTCCGGCGATCAGCTGATCGACGCCAAGCAGGCATTCGACCAGCAGTCGGGGCGACCGTCGGTCTCGATCACCTTCAATGCGGCGGGTGCCAAGCGCTTCGGGCGGGCCACGCAGGAGAATACCGGCAAGCCGTTCGCCATCATCTTGGACGACAAGGTCCTCTCCGCGCCGAACATCAACGAGCCGATCCTCGGTGGTCAGGCGCAGATTAGCGGCAACTTCACGGTGGAGAGCGCCAATGCGCTCGCGGTCAGCCTCAAGTCCGGCCAGTTGCCGGTGAAGCTGAACGTGGTGGAGGAGCGGACGGTAAGCCCCGACCTTGGCGCGGACTCCATCCGCAAGGGCGCGATCGCCTCCATCGTATCCGTGGTTGCGGTGATCATCTTCATGCTGGTCACCTATGGCAGGTTCGGCGTCTATGCGACGATCGCCCTCATTGTGAACGCCTTCCTGATCCTGGGAATCATGGCGCTGTTCAATGCCACGCTGACGCTTCCAGGTATCGCCGGCTTCATCCTCACCATCGGTGCCGCGGTCGACGCCAACGTGCTGATCAACGAGCGCATCCGTGAAGAGCTTCGCCGAGGCCGCCGCATCCTGGACGCGATCGAGACCGGCTACCACGAAGCCCGTCGAGCGATCTTCGACGCAAATCTGACGCACGTCATCTCGGCCACGCTGATGATTTACTTCGGGTCCGGTCCGGTGCGCGGCTTTGCCGTGGTGCTGCTGATCGGCGTGGTGACCAGCTTCTTCACAGCGGTCTTCTTCACTCGGATGCTCGTCGCGCAGTGGGCGCGCCGTACGCGACCGCGCGAACTCCATATCTAAGGTTCGACAATGAAGCTGTTGAAGCTCGTCCCGGACAATACCAACATCGACTTCATGCGGTGGCGCAATGTGGCGGTGGTGGTGTCCACCCTGCTGACCATCGGCGCGATCGCCATCACCCTATGGCGTGGCCTCAACTTCGGCATCGATTTTGTCGGTGGCCAGGTGGTCCGGGCCGAGTTTGCTCAGCCGGTCCACATTGACGACCTGCGAGCGCGCGTCGAACGGCTGGGTGATGGTGAAGCCAGCATCCAGTCGTTGGGCGGAGAGAAGACCTATCAGATCCGCCTGCCAAAGCCGGCGGGGCCGGAAGCCGCCGCCAATCAGGTGGTCAGCCAGCTGCGCCAGATGATCGTCACGCAATATCCTGGCGCCAAGGTCAACGCCGGCGACTCCGTGTCGGGTAAGGTCTCGGAAGAGCTGGCTGCGAATGGCGCGATGGCCATCGCGCTCGCCATGCTCGGCATCGCCGTCTACATCTGGTGGCGCTTCGAATGGCAATTCGGCGTGGGCGCGCTGCTCACGCTGGCGCACGACGTTGCGATGACCGTGGGGTTCTTCTCCATCACTCGGCTGCAGGTCGATTTGAACGTCGTCGCGGCGATTCTGACGATCATCGGCTATTCGCTGAACGATACGGTAGTCATCTACGACCGCGTCCGCGAGAACCTGCGCAAGTATCGCAAGATGAGCATCCTGCCGCTGCTCAACTTGTCTTTGAACGAGACCCTCGCGCGGACGGTGGTCACTTCAATGACGGTGCTGATCGCACTGGCCATCCTGATGGCCATCGGACCTCAGGTCGTGTTCGGCCTTGCCATCGCCATCTTCCTCGGTGTGTTCATCGGCACCTATTCGTCGATCTATATCTCGGCTCCGGTGCTGGTGTGGCTCGGCGTCAAGCCTGACAGCTTCCTGAAGTCGAATGACGGCGAGAAAGTCGTCCCGCGCGATGATGGGGCGGTGGTCTGACCTCAGCCAGCGACCGTTCATCAATCCTTGGGCTAAAGCGGCGCTTTCCCTGCCCTCCCGTCAGCGTTAGAAGGCCTGCCATGCTGAAGTTTTCCCGGGTCGCCACTGCGCTCGTTGCCTGCGCGATCATCGTTCCGGTCACCGGTTGTGCCCGCAACCGCGCGAAGAGCGACGTCAACTACGTCGCCAGCGACGTGAACACGCTTTACGGCGTTGCCAAGCAGCGGCTCGACAGCCAGCAGTATGAGGACGCCGCAAAGCTGTTCGACGAAGTCGAACGCCAGCATCCTTACTCCGTCTGGGCTCGCCGCGCACAGCTGATGAGCGCGTTCAGCTACTACATGGCGCAGAAGTATCCGGATGCCGTCAGCTCGTCGCAGCGCTTTCTGACGATTCACCCGGGCAACAAGGACGCGCCCTACGCCAGCTACCTGGTGGCCATGAGCTACTACAACCAGATCGCGGACGTGACCCGCGACCAGAAGGTGACGGGCCAGGCGCTCGACAGTTTCAACGAGCTCATCCGTCGCTATCCCGAGAGCCGCTATGCTTCGGACGCGCGGCTGAAGCTCGACCTGATCAACGACCATCTTGCCGGCAAGGAGATGGAAGTGGGGCGCTTCTATCAGCGGTCCGGCAACTGGCTGGCGTCCGTTCAGCGTTTCCGCACCGTGGTCGACAAGTATCAGACAACCAGCCACACGCCCGAGGCGCTGATGCGCCTGACCGAGAGCTATCTGGCGCTCGGCATCCCGGACGAGGCGGAGAAGTCCGCGGCGGTGCTGGGCCGCAACTATCCAGGTAGCGACTGGTACAAGCATGCCTTCGACCTGATCCAGCGCAAGGCGCCGCGACAGGCGGCGGCCGCTCGCCGAAGCTAGAGCGGCGGAGCGGGGCGGGGGAGTGCTGCGGCAACTCGTCATCCGCGACGTGGTATTGATCGACCGGCTGGAGCTTGAGTTCGGCACCGGTCTGGGCGTGCTTACGGGCGAGACCGGCGCCGGCAAATCCATTCTGCTTGACGCATTGGGACTGGCGCTCGGTGCGCGCGCCGACAGCGGGCTGGTACGTAGCGGGCAGGAAGGCGCCGCGGTCTCCGCGGCCTTCGATCTTTCGGCCGATCATCCGGGACTGACGGTCCTCGACGAGGCTGGCGTGGAGGCGGAGCCCGGCGAACCCTTGCTATTGCGGCGGCAGGTCAAGGCCGATGGCGGCAGCCGCGCCTTTGCGGCCGGCGCACCAGTGCCAGCCGCCGTGCTACGGGAGGTCGGTGCGACCCTCGTCGAGATTCATGGCCAGCATGACGACCGAGGCTTGCTCAACCCCAAGGGCCACCGCGATCTGCTCGACGCCTTCGCCAGGATCGACGTACGGCCGGTATCCGACGCCTGGAGCCGGTGGCAGGCCGTGGAAGAGGATCTCGCCCAGGCGCGGGCTTCGGCACAAGAGGCCGAGCGCGACCGCGACTATCTGACGCATGCCGCCGACGAGATTGCCAAGCTTGCTCCCGATCCGGGTGAGGAAACATCGCTGGCGGAGCAACGCGCTGCGATGCAGGCTGGCGCGCGGGCGGGCGAGGCGCTGCAGGGTCTCGACGAGCTGCTTGGGGGCTCCGACGGGGCGCTGGCGTTGTTGCGGGCGGCGGCACGAAAGATCGAGCGCGGTGCCGCGGACCACCCCCTGTTGGCCGAGGCGCTGGCGGGGCTCGATCGGGCCGTGATCGAAACGGCCGAGGCGGAGGAGCGCATCGGCCGTGCCGCCGACGAGATGTCATTCGATCCTCAGCGGCTCGAGTTGGTGGAAAGCCGGCTGTTCGACATCCGCGCGCTGGCTCGCAAGCATCGCGTCGAGGCGGATGCGCTTGCGGCGCTTGGCGCCGACATGCAGGCAAGGCTTGCGTTGATCGAGGCGGGCGGAGAGCGGATCGCCCGGCTGGAGAGGTCGTTGGCGCAGGCCAGGCAGGACTATGAGGCCGCGGCCGCCGGGCTGACGCAGACGCGATCCGATGCGGCTGTGCGCCTCGATGCGGCCGTCAACGACGAGCTTGCCCCCTTGAAATTGGAGTCTGCTTCGTTTCGCACATCCCTGTCGCCGGCAGCCGCGGGGCCATCCGGAAGCGACCGGGTGGAATTCACCGTATCCACCAACCCCGGCGCTCCGTTCGGGGCCCTGACGAAGATCGCATCAGGGGGCGAATTGTCCCGCTTCATCCTCGCGCTCAAGGTTGCTTTGGCGGAGGCGGGGAGTGCTTCGACCATGATCTTCGATGAGATTGATCGCGGCGTCGGCGGGGCGGTCGCCAGCGCCATCGGTGAACGTCTGGCCCGGCTGGCGCAGCAGAGCCAGTTGCTGGTCGTCACCCACTCGCCGCAGGTCGCTGCCCGTGCCCAACACCATTACCGAATCGAGAAAAGCCACGGCGAGGCGGGAACCCGAACGACGGTGCGCAAGCTCAGCCCGGAGGAGCGGCGCGAGGAGATCGCCCGAATGCTGTCGGGCGCCGACGTCACCGACGAAGCTCGCGCACAGGCCGCCAGACTCCTCGCGGCCTGATCGCGGCGGCGCTTAATACACCCGAGCCTTTGGCTTGATGTACTGAACGTCCTCGGTGAGCGTGTATTCGTGCACCGGGCGGTAATCGATCGCCACGCCGCGCCCGAAATTGCCGCCCCAGCCATCGAGCCACGCAATGGTGTGCTTCATCCAGTTGGCGTCATCGCGGTGCGGATAATCCTCATGCATGTGAGCGCCGCGGCTCTCCTTGCGGTTGGCGGCGCAATGCATGGTGACGACGGCCTGCCCTAGCATGTTGTCGAGCTCGAGCGTTTCAACGAGGTCGGTGTTCCAGATGAGGCTGCGATCGGTGACCTTCACGTCGCCCATGGAGCGGAAGATCGTGTCGATCTTCTCCTGCCCCTCGGCCAGCGTCCGCTCGGTGCGGAAAACCGCGCAGTCAGCCTGCATGGTGCGCTGCATCTCGTTGCGGATCTGGGCGGTCGGCGTGTTGCCGTCGGCGTAGCGGAACTTGTCCAGGCGGCCGAGTGACAGTTCGGCACTGTCCTTGGGCAGCAGGGATTGGTTCGCGCCGGGCTTGATGATCTCGCCGAGCCGCAGGCCGGTCGCGCGGCCGAACACCACCAGGTCGATCAGGCTATTGGAGCCGAGGCGGTTGGCGCCATGGACGGAGACGCAGGCCGCTTCGCCCACGGCGAACAGGCCTGGCACCACCGCGTCCGGATTGCCGTCCTTCAGGGTGACGACCTCGCCATGATAATTGGTCGGGATGCCGCCCATATTGTAGTGAACGGTCGGCACGACAGGGATCGGCTCGCGCGTCAGGTCGACGCCAGCGAAGATCTTCGCGGTCTCGCTGATACCCGGCAGGCGCTCACCCAAGATCTTCGGGTCGATATGGTCGAGGTGAAGGAAAATGTGGTCCTTCTCCTTGCCGACGCCACGTCCTTCTCGGATTTCCATCGCCATCGAACGGGAAACAACGTCGCGGCTGGCGAGGTCCTTGGCGCTGGGCGCATAGCGCTCCATGAAGCGCTCGCCTTCGGAGTTGGTAAGGTACCCGCCTTCGCCACGCGCACCTTCGGTGATCAGCACGCCCGCGCCGTAGATGCCGGTCGGGTGGAACTGCACGAATTCCATGTCCTGCAGCGGTAGGCCGGCGCGGAGCACCATGGCATTGCCGTCGCCGGTGCAGGTGTGGGCAGACGTAGCCGAGAAGTAGCAGCGTCCGTAACCACCGGTCGCCAGCACCACGGCCTGCGCACGGAAGCGATGAATGGACCCGTCGTCCATGCACAGCGCCATCAGTCCGCGGCACTCCCCATCGACCATGATCAGGTCGAGCGCGAAATATTCGATGAAGAAGTCGGCGTCGTACTTCAGGCTCTGCTGGTAGAGCGTGTGAAGCATAGCATGACCAGTGCGGTCGGCAGCGGCGCAGGTGCGCTGGGCGGCCGGCCCTTCGCCCATGTTCTGGGTCATGCCACCAAAGGCGCGCTGGTAGATGCGTCCGTCGTCCGTGCGGCTGAAGGGCAGGCCGGCGTGCTCCAACTCATAAACTGCGGCCGGAGCCTCGCGGCAGAGATATTCGATCGCGTCCTGGTCGCCGAGCCAGTCAGAGCCCTTGACGGTGTCGTACATGTGCCAGGTCCAATGGTCCGGGCCCATGTTGCCGAGGCTGGCGGCAATGCCACCCTGCGCGGCGACCGTGTGGCTGCGCGTCGGGAATACCTTGGTGACGCAGGCCGTCTTCAGGCCTTTGCCCGCGGCGCCCATCGTGGCGCGAAGGCCCGCGCCGCCGGCGCCAACGACAACAACGTCATAAACGTGATCGACGATCTTGTAGGACATTTACGAGGCAGCTCCGAAGGCGATCTTGGCCAGCGCGAACAGCGCCAGTGCGCCAACACCGACATGTAGGAACAGGCTGACGAGATGCCACATGATGCGGCCGCCCTCATCACCCTGATAGTCGTCGATCACGACCTTGAGGCCCTCGACGCTGTGCTCGAACGAAAGATAGACGAACAGCGCCATCGGCACGAAGCCGAGCGGGCTGGCCAGCCACTCCTTGATGGTTGGCTGACTCCAGTCGGGAAGCAGCAGCAGCGAGACGAGGAACCAGATGCCGAGCAGGAGCAGGGCAATGCTGCTCACCCGCTCGCGGATCCAATGCTCCCCACCCTGATGCGAGCTGCCGAGGCCGCGGACCTGACCAAGCGCGGTCTTGCCCTCCGGCACTGCATTGCGGTCGTGGCGACCGATGTCCTTGGGACCGGTCATGCGCGAACTCCCAGGACGTAGGCCCACAGGGCGATGGTCAGCACTGCCCCGCCGACCCAGGTGGCGATTGCCATCGACTTGTTGCGCTTCAGTTCGAAGCCCTCGCCGATGTCCATGATCAGGTGGCGGACGCCTGACAACGTATGCTGGAAGAAAGACCAGCTCAGCCCGACAAGGACCAGCAGCCCGATCGGATGACCGGCGACCTTGCCGAACTCGACATAGCCGCTTGCCGGTCCGGCCAGCGCCAGCAGCCACCACGTTAGTAGCAGCAGACCACCGATCGACAGCGCAATTCCGGTCGCGCGGTGAAGGATGGAGGTCACCATATGCGGACCCCAGCGCCAGATGGACAAATGCGGGGAGAGGGGACGGGCCGTGTTGCGCGCCATGAGCTCACTCTGAAAACAGGGCAAAAAGGACTGGCAGCCGCTTAGGCGTCGTGGGGCCGGGAGGCAAGGCAGCCCAAGGGACAGGCGCTCTAACCCGCCCTTAACCATTGGGGCGTCAGAAGCCGGTGCACCGAAACTGTTCCACCCAGGTGAGATCCAATGAGCGGATGGCGTTCCAAGGCCCATGACTACGACCTCGCAAGGGGCCTTCGCTTCTACGAAGGCGCCGGCGAGCTGCCGAAGCGCTCCGCTGCGCTGTGGCAGCAGATCAGCCATGCGGAAAAGGAACTCGCCCGGGAATTCTGGCGGCGGTATCGCAGTTCCGAAGAGTTGAAAGGCTCCATCTCGGAAGACCAGATCGAGGGACTCGCGGACCGTATCGTTCCTTACATCCGGGCCAAGTTCTCCCGCCTCGATGACCCCACATGGGTGGCGACCGCTCGCGGCTATGTCGAAAAGGCGCTTGGGGCCAACCTCAGCCTTTCGACGCTGCTCGCCGGATTGAACGCCGAGACGGAGGCAGCTTATGCTGCCATTCGCCAGACGGTCACCGACGAGGCAGAACTGGTGGCGATGTGCCGAACCCTGTCAGAGGTAGAGGCGCTCGAGATCGATGTGTTCGTACACCACACGGTGTCGATCACCCGCGCCGCCGTGGACACGCAACAGCAACAGCAGGCGGAAGAATTCAATCGCAAGGTGATGAGCGTCGTCACCAAGTGCGTCAGTGAGAATGAACAGCTGCGCGGCCAAGCCAGCAGCACTGCGGGTTCGGCGCGCGGGATGCTTGGCAAGACCAGCGAAGTCGCCGCCGCGGCCGAGCAGTCGGCCGTCGCTATGCGCGAGGCCGCGCAGACCGCGGCGGGGCTCATCCGCGCCATCGAGGACGCGCGGTCGGAGGTTGAGGTCGCGGCGGGAATCGCGACCAAGGCCGGAGACCAGGCCAGCCAGGCCGTCGAAGTCAGCCGAATGCTTTCCGCGCATGTGGAGGCGATCGAATCAATCCTCGGCCTTATCCGGGACATTGCCGGGCAGACCAACCTGCTGGCGCTGAATGCGACGATCGAAGCAGCGCGGGCCGGTGATGCTGGTCGCGGCTTCGCGGTCGTGGCCCAGGAAGTGAAGAGCCTCGCCAGCCAGACGGCCCGCGCGACCGACGACATCACCGCCAAGATCACCGCTATCCAGCAAGCGACTCGCCAGACGGTGGAGGCCAATGGCTCGATCCAGGGCACGGTCGAGGAAGTGCAGACCAGCGCAGACCGGATTCGCCAGGCAATGGAGCTGCAGGCCCAGACGGTCACCATGATCACCGCCGCCGTTGACGAGACCGCGCTTGCGGCCGACTCGATGAGCTCGACGATCGCGGCGATCCGCTCGGACACCGAAAGCGTCGCGCGCGACATCGACCAGGTCGAGCAGGGCTTCGGCCGCTTCTCCGACCAGATTGGCGACTTCCGCAACGCCACGGCCGAATTCGTGAGCAAGTTCGCCGCCTGACGCGCGTCGTTTCGCCCTTCCGGCGCATCGCTCGTCCTGAGGACGGGCGATGAGGCTTTGCTGTCGAGCGCAGCAGCGCTAACGCGGGCTCATGAACATCCTCCTCACAGGCGCCAGCCGAGGCATCGGCAAGGCAGCCTTCGACGCACTCACCGTCGCTGGCCACAGGGTTGCCGGGCACTCTACCAAGGGCGGGTCCGGCTTGCTCGGGGCCGATCTCAGCGACCCCGCGGCTCCGCGCGTGCTGTGGGAGGCGGCGGTCGAGGCGCTGGGCGGCAAGGTTGACGTGCTCGTCAACAATGCCGGCATCTACGAGGCCGTCAGCGACGACGCTGCTCAAGAAGAGTGGCTGGCGGCGTGGGAGCGAACCATGCGGATCAACCTCACCGCTTCCTCCGATCTCTCCCGGCTTGCGATCGGCCATTTCCGCAAGAATGGCGGCGGCCGGATCGTCAACGTCGCGAGCCGCGCAGGCTATCGCGGCGACTCTCCCCAGCACTGGCATTATGCGGCGTCCAAGGCGGCGATGATCGGTGTCACCAAGACCATCGCCCGCGGCTATGCCGGGGAGAACATCCTCGCTTTCGCGGTTTGCCCGGGCTTCACCGTGACGGAGATGACGGAGGAGTATCTGGCCAGCCGGGGCGGCGAGAAGATCCTGTCGGAGATCCCCCTTGGGCGAGTGGCCAGCGCCGCCGAAATCGGGAAAATCATTCGCTGGCTGGCGACCGACGCGCCGCCGAGCGCCACTGGCAGCGTAATCGACGCGAACGGAGCGAGCTATGTTCGTTAGCCCCGCCCTTCTGTTGCTCGCGCTGCAGCAGATCGTGGTTCCGCTGGGCAAGCCGCCACCCCATCCCGAGCCGGTCAGGGCGCCCATCGAGACCTATGGCCCATTGTGGGCGCAGACCTGCGCTGGCGCTACCGACGAGAGCAGCTGGACCAAGCCGGCGCCTGCGGTCCGCATCCACGCCAACGTCTATCTGGTCGGAACCTGCGGCATTTCGTCCATCCTGATCACCAGCCCGGGCGGCGATGTTTTGATCGATGGCGGACCGGAGCGCGCCGCCGATTTGATCGCCGACAACATCCGCTCTCTCGGCTTCCGTATGCGTGACGTGCGCTGGATACTGCAGAGTCACGAGCATCCCGACCACGTCGGTGGCATCGCCAAGTTGCAGCAACTCACAGGTGCCAGTGTGATCGCCTCGGCGGCGGCCGCCCGGGCCATGGCCAACGGCACTACCGACCCGGCCGATCCGCAGGCCGGCTCGCTTGGTCCATACCCCAAGGTCGTCGCCGATCGGATCGTTTCCGATGGTCAGATGCTGCGGTTGGGCGACATCAATATCCAGGCGCATGCCACGCCCGGTCACACGCCAGGTGCGTTGAGCTGGTCCTGGGAGAGCTGTGATGGGGCCGTCTGCCGATCGATGGTCTACGCCGACAGCCTCTCGCCGGTCAGCGGTGACGCCTACCGTTTCTCCGCCCATCCCGACACGGTCGCCGCCTTCCGCGCTTCGCTTGCGAAGGTGGCAGGGTTGCGCTGCGAGATCCTGCTCACCCCCCATCCGAGTGCCAGTGGAACCACCGAGCGGCTGAACGGCGACAAGCCGTTGTTCAATCCCGCTGCCTGCAAGGAGTATGCCGGCCAGCAGGGCCGCGCGCTCGACGACCGGCTGAGTAAAGAGGCGGCGCGGAAGTGAGCTGGCGGGTCACCCTGCCTGCTACTCGCGCTCAGGGCGAGGCGATCGGAGGCGCGGAGGAGCTGTTCCCGCAACGTGATTCACCGCCCGTTCTGGTCGCCGACGAGCCAGACGAGAGCCGCCCGGACGAATGGCTGATCCACGCCTACTTCGAAGGGCAGCCCGATGCCGAAGCGCTGGCGGTGCTGAGCTCCCTCGCGAGCGGACCGCCGCGCATCGAGCGACTGCAGGAAGAGAATTGGGTGGCGAAAAGCCAGGCGGGGCTGGAGCCGATCCGGGCTGGCCGGTTTCACGTGCATACCCCGACGGCGTCGCCAGACCCCCAATCGATCAATTTCGAAATCGATGCGGGATTGGCGTTCGGTACGGGCCAGCATGCGACTACCAAGGGATGCTTGCAGGCGCTGGATCGGCTCGAGCAGGAGGGCCGGCGCTTCGTCAACATCGCCGATATCGGCACGGGCACTGGGCTTCTGGCCTTTGCGGCGCTGAAGCTCTGGCCGGAGGCAAAGGCAATCGCGACCGACATTGACGAGATCGCTGTCGATGTCGCGCGCGAGAATGCGGCGATCAACGGGATAATGATGGGGCATGGCGCTGGCGAGTTGCTGCTGGCACCGGCTGACGGGATGGACTCGCCGCTGCTTGCCGCGCGCGCGCCTTTCGACCTGCTGATCGCCAACATTCTCGCCGGACCGCTGATCGAACTTGCCCCGGCGTTCGTCAGCGCGCTTCAGCCGGGAGCCATGCTGGTCCTGGCCGGACTACTCGACAGTCAGGCCCCAGCGGTTGCGGAAGCCTACACCAGCCGTGGCTGCCGCCTGGTCGACGGCGGCTACGGCGAGTGGCGTATTCTCGTGCTTGATCGCTCCGTTTAGCGCGAAGCGAGACGGGGGGTCAGCGCGGCGAGTTGCGGCGCGATATCATTCCACGCCTGGTTGGCGCACTTCAGCGATCCCTGCGGGTCGGTCACGGAGAAGTGCGAACTGTCGCACAATGTCGTGATCGCCTGGTCCACCCGGCTGCGCAGCGCGCGCTGACCGCTGAGGCTCGCCAGCTTGAGATCGCCGAAACTGACCAGCTGCTGGTTGTCAGCCAGCGTGCGGGCTCCGTGAACAACGAGCGTGTCCGCCGGCTGAGCGACGGCGGCGGCCGGAGCAGCAGCGAGGGCGGCGGTGAGAAACAGAAGGCGCATGGCGAGTCTCCAATCCTTGTCAAGGATGTGTAATGCGCATGAAAAGATATTGTCAAATAACTGTAATGTTACAGTAAAGGGGTCTGTGGCGACACCCAGCGCTAAGCTGGTGCAGGCAAGCCAACCTATTCGCGATCATCTGGTGGACTTGCGAGCGCTCCATACAAGGACGAGGCACACGGCCCCAGTCGGCAGAAGCCAGTCAAGCCACGGGTCGAGATGGTTCCAGACGCGAAGGTCGAACCCGCCCCACCACGGCATGTTGGCGCGCTGCCCCTGTGCGTAGGCTTCGATCCAGCGGTATTCCGCTTGAGTGATTTCGCGCGCGATTGCCCACGCAATGGCCGCCGCAGCCCCAGCGACACGGCTGCGGCAAATCCGATCCACCAAATGCTGCATAACGAGGGCGAGCGCGATGTGCCCAAGTACGCCAAGCATCAGCCGCTCAGGCGTCCGCCACGATCCGCGCCCATTCTTCCTCGCCGATCACCCGGATGCCGAGTTCCTCGGCTTTCTTCAGTTTCGACCCTGCGCCGGGTCCAGCCACCACCAGGTCGGTCTTGGCACTGACCGAACCGGCCGATCGCGCGCCCAGCTTCTCGGCCTGCGCCTTTGCCTCCTCCCGGCTCATGGTCTGGAGGGAGCCGGTGAATACGACCGTCTTGCCACTCCATTCCGTTACGCGGGTTTGGCTGACGAACGCAGCGGGGCGGGCGAGGCCGACGAGCTCGGCGAGCTGTTCGCGGTTGTGCGGTTCGTGGAAGAAATCGCGCAACGCCTCGGCAACGACCGGACCAATCCCCTCCACACAGGCAAGCTCGGCCATTCCGTCCTCGCCGAGCGCCGCCGTCTTCAGCGCCTCGATCGTGCCGAACGCCTTCATTAAGTCACGTGCAGTCACGATGCCGATGTGACGGATGCCGAGCCCGAATAGAAAACGCGCCGGATCGAACCCTTTGCGGGCTTCAATGGCCGCGAGAAGGTTCTCGACACTCTTCTCCTTCCACCCTTCGCGGCCGAGCAAGTCGGCGCGATGCTGCCCCAGTCGGAAGATGTCGGCGGGGCCGTGGAGCCAGCCGAGCGCTACGAACTCTTCGATGGTCTTTTCGCCGAGACCGTCGATGTCCATGGCGCCGCGGCTGACGAAATGCTTGAGGCGCTCGATCCGCTGGGCCGGGCAGATGAGCCCACCGGTGCAACGGACGTCGACTTCACCTTCCTCGGCGACCGCTTCCGAGCCGCACTGGGGGCAATGGTCGGGGAAGACGAAGGGGTCGCGCCGCTCGCCTCGCGTCAGGTTCTCGACCACCTGGGGGATGACGTCCCCGGCGCGCTGGATGCGGACGCGGTCACCTTCGCGAAGGCCGAGCCGGGCGATCTCATCGCGGTTGTGGAGGGTCACGTTGGCGACGATCACGCCGCCGACGCCGACCGGCCTGAGGCGTCCGACGGGAGTTAGCTTGCCGGTTCGACCCACTTGGATTTCGATTCGCTCCAAGGTGGTTTCGGCCTTCTCGGCCGGGAATTTGTGAGCGATTGCCCAGCGTGGCGCGCGGCCCACGCTGCCCAGCCGCTCCTGCCAGTCGAGGCGGTCCACTTTGTAGACCACTCCGTCGATGTCGAACGGAAGGTCGGCTCGGGCATGTTCAATGGCGGCGTAATGGGCCAGCGCTTCATCCGCGTCGGCGCAGCGGCGGAATAGTTTGGCAAGCGGAAAGCCGAGCTTGACCAGGCAATCGACTGCTTCGGTTTGCGTCGCGCCGAGCGGCTCCGACAGCTCGCCCCAGCCGTGCAGGAGGAAGCGAAGGGGCCGTTCGCGAGTGATTGCTGGGTCCTTTTGCCGGAGTGAGCCGGCAGCGGCGTTGCGTGGATTGGCGAACAGCTTGCCACCGCTTGCCTCCTGGCGCTCGTTCAGGGCGGCGAAGTCTGCCTTGGACATGAACACCTCGCCGCGCACTTCGAGCACTTGGGGAGCACCGACAAGCGTCTGGGGAATGTCGGCGATGGTACGGACGTTGGGAGTAACGTCCTCACCGATGGCGCCATCCCCACGGGTGGCGGCAAGGACGAGGTGTCCGTCCTCGTATTGAAGCGAACAGGACAGGCCGTCGATCTTGGGCTCGGCGGTAAGCGCTACCGCCTCAGTCTCGGGCACGCTGAGGAAGCGGCGCACGCGACGGACGAACTCAAGCACGTCCTCCGCCGAAAATGCGTTTTCGAGGCTGAGCATCGGGCGAGCGTGGGTGACCTTCGCCAGAGGTCCGGACGGCGCCGCACCCACCTGGCGCGAGGGGCTATCCGCTCGGACCAACTGCGGAAAGGCGGCCTCGAGCGCAGCATTCTCGCGAACCAGCGCGTCATACTCCGCATCGCTGACCTCGGGCGTGTCGCGGTCGTGGTAAAGCCGATTGTGGCGCGCAATCTCACGCGCCAGCCGCATCAGCCGGTTGGCTGCCTCGGCCTCGCTGACTTGGGGCCCGGCCACGCTCAGCTGAACAGTTCGCCGAGGAAATCTTCCAGCGCCTGCCAGCTGCGGCGGTTGGCCGCTTCATTATACTGGACGCCCGGAATGCCGATTTCCCGAGTGGCGTTGGGGTTGGTAAAGCCGTGGCCGGTGTGGCCATAGGCATGAATCTGCCAGTCCGCCCCGGCTTCCGTCAGCTCCTTGCCCAGCGCGACGACCGCCTCAGGTGTGACCATCGGGTCGTCCCAGCCATGATAAGCGACCACCTTGCCCTTGATCGGGTTGGCAGGAAGGCCGGGCGGGTCGAACAGGCCGTGGAAGCTCGCGACGCCGGCGATGTCGACCCCGGTGCGGGCGAGGTCGAGCACGCACTGGCCGCCGAAGCAGAAGCCGATGGCGGCGATGCGGTCGGCGTCGACGCCCTGCTGCTGCCGGGCGACGTCCAGGATGGCGAGCAGCCGGTCCTTCAGCGCGGCGCGATCACTGCGCAGCCGGTTTAGCTCACCGAACATGACGTCGCGCGCGGCCCCGCGGAACTGCTTGCCGAAAGTGTCGGCGATGAAGGCATGGTAGCCCCATGTATTGAGCCGAGTGGCGAACCCACGCTCCAGGTCGGTCACACCCATCACCGTGGGAACGATGATCACGGTGCCGTGCGCCTGGCCCGCGGCCGGCATCCAGACATGCTCCAGCGACTCGCCGGCAAACTGCTGCGAAACGGGCGTTCCTGGCATGATTTCTCCATACTGCATTGGTCGTTAGGGTGCTGCGATTAGCAGGGGGTGAAGCGACACCCAAGCGGTCGAAAGGTTATAAGTTGACGACGAAACGTGCAATTCTGTAGACGAAGCGAGTTTAAGCGGCAGGAGAAGGTGGATGGATCAGCCGAGCCCGACGGCCAAACTCCTGCGCGCACTTGGCGTCGCGGCGCTCCTTTCGGTCGGCATCTTCATCACCTGGCTGCTGATTAGCGATCGGCGGTCCCAGTCAACCGAAGCGCGCAGCAGCATATCGCAGGGGTGGGGTGGGCCGCAGGTGATTGCCGGTCCGGAACTCTCTATTCCCTTCAAGGTCACCTCGCCTGGCGCCACTGATGCCGACGGGCGAGCGATCACCGGGCCGGTCACGACCGAGCGACGCCTAGTGCTCGCGCCGGCCGGTGTGGACGCAGCCACTCGAATCTCGCCGGAACGGCGGGCCCGTTCGATCTATGAAGTGGTGGTCTATCGCGCGGAAACTCAGGGGCGCGCGACGTTTGCGCTGCCCAGCGACCTTGCGCGGCTCGGGGTTCCGGCGGGGGCACTCGAACTCGATCGTGCGGAACTGCGCTTTGGGGTGAGCGACCCGCGCGGGCTGACGGCCAATCCAGACGTTCGGGTGGCAGGGCGCCCGCTGCAACTTGGTCCGGGCGGTGGGACCAGCCTGGTGAACACCGGCTTCTACGCGCCGATCGATCTGACGCAGCTCAACCCGCGACGATTTTCCGTCGATTTCCGCTTCGCGCTTCGCGGCAACGAATCATTCGCGCTGGCTCCCCGGGCGGGGGACACCGCCTGGAAGGTCAACTCTCCCTGGTCCAACCCGAGCTTCACTGGCGGCTTCCTGCCGGAGCAGCGCACGGTCAACAAGGATGGTTTCGCCGCCAGCTATCGCATCGGCAACCTGGCGCTCGGCCGGTCGTTGTTGTTCGTGGAGGGCAGCGAGGCAGCCAAGCAGGGGTCTGATGAGGCTGCCCGCGCCGTCATCGACCTCATTCAGCCCGTCGATCTCTACAGTCAGGTAGACCGCGCCAGCAAATATGGCTTCCTTTTCATCGGCTTCACTTTCCTGGCCTTTCTGCTGTTCGACATCATCGGCGGCGTGAGGGTCGCGGCGATCGAGTATCTGCTCGCGGGAGCAGCATTGGTGCTGTTCTTCGTCCTGCTGCTGGCCTTCGCCGAGGTGATCGGTTTTGCCGCAGCCTATGTCCTGGCTGCCGGCGCCATCGCGGCCCTCAACAGCGCCTATTCGGCGGCTGTGCTGGGAAGCTGGCGGCGCGGCCTGGTGATCGGCGGGATTCTGGTGGCGCTCTATGCGGTGCTCTATGTGCTGCTCAGTCTTGAAGCGTTCGCCTTGCTGATCGGCGCGCTGCTCCTATTCACTGCGCTCGCGGGGACCATGTATGTCACCCGGCGGCTCGACTGGACCGGGCAGCAGCGTGGAGGAGCGACAGACGTTGGGCCCCCGCTTTGACCTCGGGGGCAAACGGGAATAGGCCGCGCCGCCTATGACCGATCCCGTACCCCCCAAGCGTATCTTCCCCGACGCCAAGGTCGACGCCGAGGCCGCCAGGCACATCCCGTCGTCACCGCAGACCGAGGACGGCGCCTACAAGCTGGCCTTTCAGGACAAGGACTTCCTGCTTCGGCCGGATCTCCGCCCGGTCCGCTTCCAGCTCGAGCTGTTGAAGCCCGAACTGCTGCTTGAAGAACAGAGGATCGGCTCGACCTTCGTCTTCTACGGTTCCGCTCGCGTGCCGGAGCCGGCCAAGGCGGATGCGATCCTCGCGGCAGCTCGAACGGACGAACAGCGGATGGTGGCCGAGCGACTCAAGGCCAAGTCGCGCTACTATGAAGTCGCGCGGGAGCTCGCGCGATTGGTCAGCCGCACGGAGCCCGACGAGGAAGGCAAGCGCCAGTTCGTGGTCTGCTCCGGTGGCGGGCCAAGCTTCATGGAAGCCGCGAACCGTGGTGCTGCGGACGAGGGCAAGGAGTCTATCGGGCTCAACATCGTACTTCCGCACGAGCAGCTGCCGAACCCCTACGTCACACCGCACCTCAGCTTCCAATTCCACTATTTCGCCCTTCGCAAGATGCACTTCCTCTTGCGTGCACGGGCGGTGGCCGTGTTCCCGGGCGGGTTCGGCACTTTCGACGAGATGTTCGAGCTGCTCACACTGATCCAAACCGGCAAGGTTCGGCCGCTGCCGATCCTGCTATACGGTCGCGAGTTCTGGAACCGGGTGGTCAACTTCGAAGCGCTGGTCGAGGAAGGCGTGATCAGCGCTCGCGACCTTGACCTCTTCACCTGGTGCGAGACGGCCGAGGAAGGCTGGGCCGCCGTGTGCGACCATTATGCGGAGGTCGAGCGGCGGGAAGCGGCGGAGTAAGCTCCGCCGCGTCGCTATTCGCGCTTAGCTGATTACTTGCCGGTCGTGGGGCTGGCCGGCTGGTTGGACTTCGGGCCGGTCAGCTTGGACGCGCCCTCGCCGCCGATGCCACCCTGTCCAGCCTTGGCGGCCTGCTGCTCATTGAGCACCGGCTCATCTTCGGCCTTCTGAGCACCGGCGGAAGCGGCTTCGGAGGCCGCCTTGTCGCCGGCAGCGCCGGGGGTCGAGGCAACCGCGCCGGGCCCGCCGGCCTTGGCACCTGCCGCTCCGGCCGCCGGAGCGGCAGGCATGGGCAGCGGAGCCGGGCTCTTGCTGTTGAGGAAGGCGATGACGTTGGCGCGCTCTTCGGGGTTCGAAAGACCAGCGAATGTCATCTTGGTGCCCGGGGCATACTTCTTCGGGCTGGTCAGCCACTGGTTCAGCTGACCCCAATCCCAATTGCCTCCCTTGCCGCTGAGCGCGGGCGACCAGGCGAAGCCACGGCCGGAACCGATCGGCTCACCCACGACATGGTAGAGGTTCGGGCCAAGGCCATTGGGCTGACCCTGCTCGATTGTGTGGCAGGCCTGGCACTTCTTGAACACTTCGGCGCCCTTGGCCGGATCGGCCTTGGCAAGGTAGAATTCGATCGGCTGCTCGGCTTCGGCGCCTGCTTCCGTGCTGACCACTCCCTCGATCGGATATCCCATCTTCTCGGGACGCTCGGAGTTGAAATACTCTCCGGCCAGCAGCGAGCCGCCCAAGGCGACGATACCAGCGCCGAGGACCCAGCCAGCGACGGTGTTATTGGTGTCCTTCATGGAGATGTCGTGTCCGAAAAGAGGGGAGTGAGAAAGATTGGCGCTCCTTTAGTGAGCACGTCGTCATCGTTCAAGCCGACAGCCAGTGGTCCAGCAGCGACCGGGCAATCGCGAAGTGTGGTGGCGGGATGAAAGTTGCTGTCTCGTCGCCACTCAAGGCCGCCGCCACTTCAGCCCGGCTGAACCAGCGGGCATCCTCCAGCTCGGTCGTGTCGACCGTGATTTGGTCATCGATGGCGCGCGCGATGCACCCGATCATCAGCGAGGAGGGGAAAGGCCATGGCTGACTGGACAGGTAGCGCACGTCGGTCACGGTGATGCCCGCTTCCTCGAACAGTTCACGGGCGACCGCCGCCTCGATCGTCTCACCCACCTCGAGAAAACCGGCCAGCGCCGAGTATCGGTTGGGCGGATATTGTGGCTGACGGCCGAGAAGCAGGCGATCGTCATGCTCGGCAAGCATGATCACGACCGGATCGACGCGGGGATAATGTTCAGCCTTGCAAGACGGGCATTGACGCGACCAGCCGCCACGAACGCTGTCGCTGAAGCTTCCGCAATTGGCGCAGAAACGGTGGCGGCGGTGCCAGCTTGCGAGAGACAGAGCAGCGGCGAAGAGCGGGGCTTCGTCGGCAGCGAGGTGGGCGAGCGCGTTGAAGCGGGCGCGAAGGTCACCTTCGAAGAACGGCGCCGGAGAGTAGCGCGGGGCGCCGTCGGCCAGTCCAAGGAAGAGGTCGGGGCTGGCGAGGGGCTGCCACTGGAGGCGTCCCTGAGGGTCGATGGCGGGGAGTCCGTCGGCCCAGACGAGCTCCAGTGCGGCCGGATCCGACTTGAGGCGCGCGAGCTCGTCGGGTTGGCCACGAAGCGCGTCGGCCCGATCCAGGCCCGAGCCAGCGAAAAAGGGTTCAGGCAGCAAGTCGTGGCTCCCGTTCGGCTGCAAGCGCGCATTCGATCGCGCGGCGATAAAGGGTCGGAAGGCCGGCGTCGGCTAGCCCCTTGAGCGCTTGCCACCAGCCTTCCTCGGTTGGCTCGGTGCGCGGCACGAGCATGAGGTCCAATGTGAAATGGGTAAATCCGTGGCGGTGGATTGCCAGCGGGTTCGCGGACGGCCGCTCGTCGCCCCACTCGGGACCGGGCAGCGCGGCCATTCCGCCGAGCAGGCCTTGGGCGGGGCGGCGAGTCAGCCACACATGATCGCCCTGCCTGATCCACCACGCGAGGCCGAAGCGATGCGGCCGTGCCTTTTTCAGCTTGCGGGCCGGGAAGGCATGGGCTGTCCCTAACTTGGCGGCGCGGCAATCATCTTTCAGAGGGCACGATTGGCACAGGGGTTGTCTTGGCCGGCAGATGGAGGCGCCCAGGTCCATGCAGGCCTGAGCGAAGTCGCCGGCGCGACCCGCTGGCCACCAGGTCCGGGCAGCTTCGGTGACCTCGGCACGGTCGGTCAGGCCGAACACCCTTGCGACGACCCGCTCGACATTGGTGTCGATCGGCACTGCGTCAGCTCCGAAGGCGATCGCGGCCACGGCGGCGGCGGTGTAGGCGCCAAGGCCCGGCAGTTGGCGCAGTTCGGCCTCGCTACCCGGAAATCCGCCGCGTTCTGCAATCACGCGGGCGCAAGAGATCAGGTTTCGAGCACGAGCATAGTAACCAAGGCCGGCCCACTCGGCCAGGATCTCTTCGTCCGATGCAGCGGCGAGCGCATCGACGGTTGGCCAACGTTCGAGAAAGCGAAGAAAGCGCGGCGTGACCGTGGCGACCGTGGTCTGCTGCAGCATGACCTCGCTCAGCCAGACCTTATAGGGCTCCTGCCGCGCCTGTCCGGGCGGCGCGCGCCAGGGCAGCACCCGCGCATGGTTCGAATAATGGTGGAGAAGTCGGTCCGCCGCCTTTGCGTGCATCGGGGCCCTATGGCATGAGCCGGAGCAATGGCGAAGCCCCCGTCTCCCAAGCCCAGATTGCCCAGGTCCGCCGAAGCGCCGCGGCAAAATCGTGCGCGCGCCGCGGGTGAGATGGTGGCGGCGATCGGAGGCATGGCATTCAAGCGTTTCGGCTTCGTCCAGGGTGCGGTGGTCAGCCGCTGGCCCGAGATCGTCGGCGAGCGCTACGCCAAGGTGTCGGCTCCGGAATCGATTCGCTTCCCGAGCGGGCGCAAGGATGGCGGCACGCTTACCTTGGTGGTTGAGGGCAGTCACGCGCCAGTGATGCAGCACCTCGCGCCGACCATCGTGGAGCGCGTCAATCGCTTCTTCGGTCATCCCGCCGTCGCCCGGGTGCAGTTTCGCCAGGGCCGTTTGCCCAAGGCCGAGCCGCGGCGGGCCGCCGCTCCGGCTCATTCGCCGCGTGAGCTTGGCCCGGGCCTGCGGGAGATCGTCGATCCCGAGTTGAAGGCGGTGCTGGAATCGCTCGCGGGCCGGCTCGACCCGACTGACCAGCCGTCCGTAACCGAGCGGCCAAATCCGCTTTCTATCTTCACCAACATCCCGAAGGTAAGCTGACCGACATGAAGAAGATCGCTCTGCTCGCGGCCGTCGCGCTGCTCGCCGGCTGCAACGGCGGCAAGGGTAACGACAGCGCCAAGGCCGACAATACGCCAATCACTCCGGTGGCGGCGCCGAATGGCGGCGACTGGACTCAGATGGTCACCAAAACGGCTGACGGCGGCATGCTGATGGGCAATCCTAATGCCAAGGTGAAGGTGGTCGAGTTCTCGTCCATGACCTGTCCCCACTGCGCCCACTTTGCCGAGAATGGTGCACCCAAGCTCATTTCCAATTATGTGAAAACAGGTCAGGTCGCGTTCGAATTCCGCAACTTCGTGCGCGATCCGCTGGACATCACGATGGCGCTGATCGCCCGCTGCAATGGAGCAGGTCCCCAGTTCTTCACGATGACGGACGCTCTGTTCAAGGAGCAGAAGGCGCTGTTCGAGCGGGTTCAGGCGGCGCCGCCCGCGGAGCTTCAGCAGCTCGCCAACCTGCCTCCGTCGCAGCAGTTCCAGCGCTATGCGACTTATGCCGGACTGCCGGCATTCGTCGCGCAGCGTGGCCTGCCTTCCGCCAAGACGGCGCAGTGCCTGGCGAACCAGGCGGAGACTGAGAAACTGGTGCAGATGAATAGCGACGCCGTTTCCAATTACCAGATCCAGGGCACGCCGACCTTCCTCATCAACAACAAGGTCGTCGACATGCCGGGCGTGGCCGAGGACAAGGTGTGGGAAACGCTGGAGCAGAGGATCAGGGACGCGCTGGCATAAGGCACAGCCAGCACCCGGGGGGGGTGAGGAATTGCGGTTTCGCCGGCTGAAACTCAGCGGCTTCAAGAGCTTCGTGGAACCGGCCGAGCTGCGCATCGAGCCGGGGCTGACGGGAATCGTCGGCCCGAACGGCTGCGGCAAGTCGAACCTGCTCGAGGCGATGCGCTGGGTAATGGGAGAGGGCAGCCCCAAGTCCCTGCGCGGCGGCGGCATGGAGGATGTCATCTTCGCCGGAACCGCCAGCCGTCCGGCGCGGGACTTCGCAGAGGTTTCCTTGCTGCTTGAAGGTTCGGATGGGCCCGAGCGCGAGGTGACCCGGCGGATCGAGCGCGGGGCGGGATCAGCCTATCGACTGGACGGACGCGACGTTCGGCAAAAGGACGTCTCGCTGCTGTTCGCCGACGCCGCCACTGGTGCGCACTCTCCAGCGCTGGTCAGCCAGGGACGCATCGGCGCGATCATCGCCGCCAAGCCGACCGAGCGGCGGCAGATGCTGGAAGAGGCGGCCGGCATTGCCGGGCTCCACGCACGCCGCAAGGATGCCGAGCAGAAGCTCAGGGCGACCGAGACCAACCTGCAGCGGCTGGATGAGCTGCTTTCAGACCAAGAGACGAGGATCGCCGCGCTCAAGCGCCAAGCGCGAGTGGCCGAGCGCTATCGCCAGCTTACCGATCGCATCCGCCTCGCCGAAGGTCGCCTAATCTACCAGCGCTGGGCCGAAGCCGACCGGGCCGCGACTGTGGCCGCGGCGGAAGCAAAGGCAGCGCAGGAGGAAGTGCAGACGCTCTCCGCGGCGCTGACCCGCGCTCAGGAGGCGCAGGCGGCCGGCGCGGCGGAGGTCGCCCGGCGACGCGCGTCGGCGGCGGAGGTGCGCGAAGCGGCGCAGGCGCTGGCGCACCAGCTGGCGACCGCGCGGGCTCGGATCGACACGGCGAAGCGCCGCCTGGCCGAACTGGAACGTCTGCAGGCCCAGCTCGCGGTTGAGCAGGCGCGCGAGCAGGCCCTGCAGGACGACGCCGACGTGGCTGGCCGGGCACTTGCCGACGAGCAAAAGGCAATTGCCGACCGGCTGGCAAACGGTGAGGCGGAGGCGGTGCGCATCGCGCGCGCCTTGGCCGAGGCGGAGGGGAAGGCGCGGGCCTCGGAAGCCCAGCTCGCCGGCTTGCTGGCGCGGGAGGCAGCGATGAGGGCGGAGCGGAGCGTCGCCGAGGCTGCGCTCAACGCCGCCCGGTCTCATTCCGCCCGGATCGAGGAGGAGGGGCGCCGGCTTGCGGCTCAACTCCAGGCGTTGGGTGATGGCGCCAGCGAACAGGTGAGGCGGAACGAAGCGCAGGAGCAGCGCCGCACAGCGATTGCCGCACAGGCGGAAAGCGAATCGGCTCTTGCCGTCGCCGAGCAGCAGCGGGCGCACGCTGCCGAGCAGCGCGACGTCGCTGAGGCAGAGGTCGCGGCGGCCCGGGCGGCGTTGGCCGCTGCCGAAGCCGAGCAGCAGGCCCTGACACGCGCGCTTTCGAGTGGCGGCGGAACAGGCGTGCTCGCGGCGGTGCGGGCGGGCAGCGGCTACGAGCGGGCGCTTGCGGCAGCACTTGGCGACGACCTTGACGCGCCGCTCGGCAGCCAGGGCAGTCGCGGTTGGGCAGGCGCCGCCATCGGCGACGACGATCCGGCGCTGCCCCCCGCAAGCGAATGCCTGGCCAATCATGTTGCCGCCCCGCCCGAGCTGCAGCGGCGGCTGCGGCAGGTAGCCGTGGTCGATGAGGATGATGGGCGCTCGCTGGCGGTGGGCCAGCGGCTAGTCACCCGCGCGGGACATCTACGGCGGTGGGACGGGTTCGTCGCCAGCGGCTCGGGCGCCGCCGCGGCGGAGCGGCTGGTGCGGCAAAACCGCTTGGCCGAGCTCGCCAATCAGCTGGCGCCCATGCGTGAGGCCCTCGCTGCAGCCGAGGATCGGCGGAGGAGCCTTCTGGACGCACTCGCGAGCAGCCGTGTCGCCGCAGACCAGGCGCGCACGGCCATCAGCATTGCCGAGCGGCAGGCGCGTGAGGCGAGCCGAGCCGAGGACGTCGCGCTCGCCGCCCTTGAGCGGCTCGCCAGCCAGCGGGAGATGCTGGAGGAGAGGATCAGCGAAACCGAACCGGTCCGGGCAGCGGCACTGGCCGCGGTTGCTCAGGCCAGCGAGGCTCTGGCCGCGCTGCCAGACGCAGGGCTGCTCGCCGGCGAGATCGTGGCTTCGCGAGCGCTGGCGGCGGCGGACGGATCCGCCGTGGCGGACCGCCGTGCGGAACAAGCGACCCTTGCCCAAACGGCGGCAGCGGACCGGGAGCGGCAAGCGGCCGCCGCGCGTGAACAGCGCGCTTGGGCAGAGCGCGGCGAAGCTGCTGCTTTGCGGATTGCGGACGCCGCTGCGCGTGCGTTGGCGCTGGCCGACGAATATGCGGCGCTACTCCCTGAACCAGATGTCCTCGCTCAGGGGATCGCGCTGCTGGAACAGCAGAGCCGGGAAAGTGAGGGCCGGGTTTCCGCGGCGCTGGTGGCTGAGCGGGAAGCGGAGCAGGCGCTGTCAGCACTCGGCCAAGCGTTCGCGCAGGCCAACGAGGCGATGGCCGGCGCGCGCGAGCGCCGCGCCGGGGCCGACGCCAGGGCGGAAGCACAAGTCGCCCGCCGGATCGAATACGGCCGGGTCTGCGGCGAGAAGTTCGAATGCCCGCCACCGTTGCTGCCGGCCAAGCTCGGCTTCGATGCCGGTGCACTTACCGACGCGACGGAAGAATCGAACATGCTCGAACGCCTGACCGCGGAGCGCGAGAGGCTTGGGCCGGTCAACCTTGTTGCGGAGCAGGAACTGGCCGAGCTCGACCAGGCGCGCACCCAGGGCGCGGCCGAGCGCGATGAGCTGCAGGAGGCGATCAACCGCCTGCGCGGTTCGATTGGCAGCCTCAATCGCGAAGGTCGCGTGCGGCTGCTTGCCGCCTACGAACAGGTCGACCGTCATTTCCGAAGCCTTTTCACGACCCTCTTTGACGGCGGGCAGGCCCATCTTGAGCTGATCGACAGCGACGATCCGCTGGAAGCAGGTCTGGAAATCATGGCTCAGCCGCCAGGCAAGAAACTGACCGCCCTGACGCTGTTGTCGGGCGGCGAGCAGGCGCTGACGGCGGTGGCCCTGATCTTCGCCTTGTTCCTGACCAACCCGGCGCCGATCTGCGTGCTGGACGAAGTCGATGCGCCGCTGGACGACGCCAATGTCGAGCGCTTCTGCGACCTGCTGGTGCGGATGACGCAAGAGACCGAAACGCGTTATCTGATTGTCACGCACAATGCGGTAACGATGAGCCGAATGCACCGTCTTTACGGAGTGACCATGGTCGAGAAGGGCGTCAGTCGGCTGGTGTCGGTCGATCTGGGCAGCGCGGAGACGCTGCTGGCAGCGGAATGAACGCTCCGTTCGTCCCAACTCACCCGCCGCGCGGGCGCGGGCCCGTTGCGACCTGGCGGGGGTTTCTCGGCGAGCGCGCGAGGACCGCGGTCTACGGCTGGTCAGAGGCGATGTTCGAGCGGCCTTATTACCAGCGTGAGATCCTCAAGCTGCGTGTCCATGTGCTGATGGATCCGCCGCTGGTCGAGCATGTTTTGCTGACCAATCAGGCCAATTACGTGAAGCCGTCGTTGGCCAAGGTGCTGCTCGGCCCGGTGATCGGAATGGGCCTTCTGACCGCGGACGGCAGCCTTTGGCGTGAACAGCGCAAGATCGTCGCCGCAAGCTTCTCGCCCGGCTCGGTGGAGAAGGTACGGCCGTTCTTCGGAGCCGCGTCCGAATCCGCGATGACCGGCTGGCAGGATGGAGAGATTCGCAACATCGCAGTGGACGCCACGCGGGCGACCATGCTGATCATTGCCGAGACCCTGTTCAGCGCCGATCCGCGGCTGGTCAGCGAGACTGCCCTCCGGCACATTGCGGCGGCTCTCGACGGGATCTCGGGACCACGCCTTCAGGCGCTGCTTGGGCTCCCGATGGTACCAGTCACTCCCAAGGGAAGAGCCGCATCTCGAGGGAGGGAATACCTCCGGCGGACACTCTCGGCCCTAGTAGACGAACGGCTGGATCAGGATCATCCAGGCGACGATTTTCTGGGTGGCGTCATCGCTGCGCTGATCGGCAAGTTTGGGCCAGAACAGGGGCGCGAACTGGCGATCGACAATGCGGCGACCTTCTACCTCGCAGGTCATGAGACCACCGCCAATGCACTGGCATGGACGCTCTACCTTCTGTCCGAGCAGCAGCAGGTGCAGGACGCGCTTGCGGCCGAGGCGCGCGCCGCTCTGGATGGCGGAGCGTTTGACGGTCAGCCCGTTATGTCGGCGCTGCCCAAGCTCCATGCGGTGCTCCAGGAATCGCTGCGCCTTTACCCGCCCGCGCCGCGCTTCGACCGGCAGGCTGCGGCTGCCGACGTGCTGCCGAATGGCGAGGCCGTGAAGCCCGGCGATATCGTTTCGATCTGGCCGTGGCTTATTCACCGCAGCAAGCGGTTGTGGGAACATCCGGATGTGTTTGACCCGGAGCGGTTCGGGCCGGAGCGGCCGAAGCCGGGGCGCTACCAATATCTGCCATTCGGAGCTGGCCCCCGCATCTGCGTGGGTGCGCAATTCGCCACTGCCGAAGCGTTGACCGTGCTTGCCCACTGGCTGGCCCGGTGGCGCTTCGTCTCGCTGGGCCGACCGGTGGAGGTCACCGGTATGGTCACCATGCGGCCCCGCGGCGGGCTGACGCTAAAGGTTGAGCGGCGAAATCGATAGTAGCCCCCCAATTGATAATGATTATCGATAACAGATTTGGATCTGTTGCGAACGATTTTCATTAGCGTTAGGCGGTCCCTTCGAAACCGAAGCATATCGCCCTAGGGGACCTGACTTGCTGACTATCCGTGACGCGCTGCTTGGCGCCTCGCTCCTGCCTGTTCTTGGCAGTCCAGCCATCGCGGCCGACAAGGCCGGATCTGCCGTCGCTGCGTTGACCGAGAGAGAAAACTTGGAGCAGCCCACCGTCACGGTGACCGGCAAGCGCGAGGAATATGGCGTCAGTGCAACCAGCACAGCGACCCGCACGAATACGCTGCTCCGCAACGTCCCGCAGGCTATCTCCGTCGTCAGCCAGGCGCAGATCGAGGATCAGTCCCTGCGCTCGGTGGCCGACCTGCTGATGTTCGTACCGGGTGCCAGTCCAAACAGCGGCGAAAGCAACCGCGACCAGCTCACGCTTCGCGGCAACAACACGACGGCGGACTTCTTTGTCGACGGGCTGCGGGACGATGCGCAGTATTTTCGCGACTTCTACAATCTCGACCGTGTCGAGGTGCTCAAAGGTCCGAATGCCATGATCTTCGGCCGCGGCGGCGGCGGGGGGATCATCAACCGCGTCACTAAGCGCGCCTCTTTCGGCGATCATCGCCAAGTCATCGTGAGCCGTGACAGCTGGGGCGGTACGCGCGGTACTGGAGATGTGGACGCGCGGCTTGCGGGCGGGCTCGGTCTGCGGGTCAACACCGTCTATGAGAAGGGCCGGAGCTTCCGTGATTTCACCGGCCTGAAGCGCTACGGGATCAACCCGACGGTCGGCATTCTGGCCGGGCAAGACACTAGGGTCGACCTATCCTACGAATATTTTCACGACCGCCGAACTGCTGACCGCGGTGTGCCGTCGCTGTCAGGCCGGCCGCTGACCGGCTTCACCCGCACCTTCTTCGGGGACCCGAACGACTCCCATGCGGACGCCGACGTGCGGATCGCGACCCTCGGCGTGGAGCACCGTTTCAACGATGCGCTGACCCTGAGAAATCGCACGCTGATCGGTCGCTACGACAAGTTTTACCAGAACGTCTACGCGTCCGGAGCGGTTAATACGGCAGCACAGACTGTAGCGCTGGGAGCCTATAACAGCCGCAATGACCGCCGAAATCTGATCAGCCAGACCGACCTGATCTGGACGGGCACTCTGGCCGGCATGGATCAGACCGTGCTGGTCGGAGTCGAGCTGTCGGGGCAGAAGAGCCGCAACCAGCGGCTGACAGGCAGGTTCGCCACTGTGGCTGAGGGCCGGGTCTTACTGTCTGAGCCCACGGTCGATCGCGCGGTCACTTACGTTCGCTCCGGCACTGACGCCGACAACCGCACGCGAGCGTCGGTAGCAGCGGGCTATGTCCAAACTCAATTGCGTCCGTCGGATTGGCTCGAGATCGTCGCTGGCCTTCGCTTCGATCGCTTCAAGCTGACCGTTAGCGACATCAGTCCGGTCGTCCCCATCCGCAGCCGCTCCGACAATCTGCTCTCGCCAAGGCTGGGATTGGTGCTCAAGCCCCGCCGCAACCTGTCAGTATATGGCAGCTACTCGCGCTCTTACTTGCCACAGTCCGGAGACCAGTTCAGCGCGCTGAGCCAGAACACCGCCGCTCTGAAGCCGGAGCGTTTCATCAATCTGGAGGTCGGCAGCAAGTGGGAACCGGGTAACGGCCTGCTCGCGACGTTGGCGCTTTATCGGCTCGACCGCAGCAACACCCAGTCGGCCAATCCCGACCCGTCCCTACCGCCACTGCTGACCGGCGCCACCCGCACGCGCGGACTGGAGATTGGGCTGGAACGCAGCATCAGTGCGCGCTGGCAGGTGTCAGCCGGTTATGCGCTGCAGCATTCGGTGATCCGCCGCACCACCTCGGCCGCCCCCGCCGGACGGACGGTACCGCTCGTGCCGAAGCATTCGTTGTCGCTGTGGAGCAAATATCAGGTCACGCGCCCGTTCGCGGCAGGGCTGGGGCTGATCTCCCGCTCCAGGAGCTACACGTCGATCAGCAACCTGGTCGCGCTGCCGGCCTACACCCGACTGGACGGAGCGCTCTATTACAAGCTGGCACCCGGCTTCGAGGCGCAGCTCAACGTCGAAAATCTTCTCAATAAGGATTACTTTCCGACCGCGAATAACGACAACAACATCAGCCCGGGCGCACCGCGCAACGTGCGCTTGACGCTTCGCGCGGGGTTTTAGCCGGCCAGTTCCTCGCTCCGTGCCTTGATCCGCTGCAGGTCCTCGACGAACCGGGCGCGTTCTTCGGCTCGGCGATCGGCTTCCGGAATACGAAGCAGGAAGCTGGGGTGTACCGTCACCCAACATTCGCTCCCGTCGGCGAGGGTCAGCGGCCCCTCGCGTGCGCGGCTGATGGTCAGCGTCTTTCCGGTCAGCGAGCGTGCTGCCGTGGCGCCCAGCGCAACAGTAAGCGGCGGCCGGATGAGCGCACGCTCCTGCTCCTGCCACCAGCGGCACGCGTCGATCTCGGCCGTGTCGGGTTTGGAGTGAATGCGCTTCTTGCCCCGAAGCACGAACTTGAAGTGCTTCACGGCGTTGGTCACGTAGGTCTGGGTCCGATCGATGCCCGCCTTTTCAAGCGCGGCGTCGAACAGCTGCCCGGCCGGGCCTACGAAGGGGCGACCGGCCAGGTCTTCCTGATCACCCGGCTGCTCACCCACGAACAGGATACGAGCGTCGAGCGGGCCCTCTCCGAAGACCGTCTGCGTGCCGCACTTGTACAAGTCGCATCGCGTACATGACCGGGCTTCGGCCATCAGCGCTTCCCAGCTTGCCCGCAGATTGTCGCCGGGTTCCAGTGCTCGTTCTGCGGACGCCGCCGCCTTTGCACCCTCGCTTGCCACCGACCGTTCGATCATCTCCAGCTCCCGTGCCCGTGCGCCCGCGATCAACGGGCCAACGAGCGACGTCTCCGGCATGTTGCGCCAATACTTCTTGGGCATTTCCTTGAGCATGGCCTTCGTCTTGAGCCGGGCTGGGTTGAAGATGCTGGCGTAGTAGGTCCGCCAGGTCTCCTCCAGCGGATCGCCCTTTGGCGCGTCCGCCCGGTTTGCGCCGGGCCCCTCGGTCAGGGTCTCGACTGCCGGGTCCCAATGGATCGTCAGCTCGGGCGTCAGGATCGACCAGCGCATGCTTGCAAAGCGTCGCACGAAGAAGCCAGCCTCCCGCCGGACGATGTGATGGTCCGGCTCGAAGAAGGCGACGAAACGGGTGCCGCCCTCCTCCGGCACTTCGCGAAAGCGGACGAACGCGTGCATCTTGTGCGCATCGCGACGGACTTCCTTGGCGAGCTGCTCCAGCCGATCAACCAGCGGATCGGCCCGATCCTCCAGTGCCCGGCGGTTGCCCTTGAGCTTCCACAGCAGCGCATAGAGCAACGCGAAACGCTGCGGATCGGAGTGGCAGACGGCGGCCTTGGCGAGATCGATGAAGGACTTGGGCACCGAGAACATCGGCTTACCGCCGCCGCCCGGCGGCAGGACGCCTTCGCTGCCGAACAATTCGCCATCGTCGCCGGCGACCTGCCAGACAACGCTCATCGGCGGGACGCCGGCCCCGATCAGCTCGCGCGCCGCCTCACGCCAGCCGTCGAAATCGTCGGGATGGTCAAGCGTGATCTTGAGCGGATCGATCTGCGGGCCGTCGGGCAACAGCACGCCCGCCTTACCGCTGGCGCCGTGGCGCGGGTCGAACAGGTCGGCGCTGTTCCCGTGGCGGCCGTTCGCGTCGCTCACGCGGCGAACAATTCCAGTTGCTTAACCTTGGGCGCGACCAGGCTGCGCAGATCGGCGCGGTCGGTCAGCAGGGTGGGGCTCCAGTCGGTGGTGACAATGAACGGGCGAATCTTGGCGATGCTGACTGTCAGCCGGGCGACATCGTCGAGGGTGAAGCGGCGGAAGCGACGCGAGCGGATGAGGCGGTCGACCGCCTTGGTGCCGAGCCCGGGGATGCGCAGGAGCTGCTCGCGGGGGGCGCGGTTGACATCGACCGGGAAATTCTCGCGGAACTTGAGCGCCCAGGCGAGCTTGGGGTCGATGTCGAGCGGTAGCATGCCGTCGTCGCCCGCCGCCTGGACAACCTCGGCGGGCCTGAACCCGTAGAAGCGCATCAGCCAGTCCGACTGATAAAGCCGATGCTCGCGCATCAGCGGCGGGCGCTGGAGCGGCAGCACCGCGCTGGCGTCCGGAATGGGCGAGAAGGCGGAGTAGTACACGCGGCGAAGCGAGAAGCGGTCGTAGAGGGTCGAGGCCTTGGTGACGATGTCGCCGTCGGTGGCCGCGTCGGCGCCGACGATCATCTGGGTCGACTGCCCTGCCGGCGCGAAGTTTGGTGCCGACTTGTACTTCTTGCGCGCGTCCTTGCCATCCTCGATCGCACCCTTCATCCCGAGCATCGCGCTTTCGATCTGCGGGGCGCTCTTCTCCGGCGCGAGCTTTTCGAGTCCCGAGACGGTCGGCAGCTCGACGTTGATCGAGATGCGGTCGGCATGAAGCCCCGCGAGGCGCACCAGCTCAGGGTCGGCGTCGGGGATAGTCTTTAGGTGGATGTAGCCGCGAAAGTCGTGGTCCTCGCGGAGCGAGCGGGCCACCTCGACCAGTTGCTCCATCGTGTAGTTGGAGGACTTGATGATGCCCGAGGAGAGGAACAGCCCCTCGATATAGTTTCGCTTGTAGAAAGCGAGGGTGAGCTGGACCACCTCCTGCGCGGTGAAGCGCGCGCGGCGGACGTTCGAGCTCTTGCGATTGATGCAATAATGGCAGTCGAAAATGCAGCTGTTGGTCAGCAGGATCTTGAGCAGCGAGATGCAGCGACCGTCGGGCGCATAGGCGTGGCAAATGCCCATCCCCTCCGTGGAGCCGAGTCCCTTGCCGTCGCGACTGTCACGCTTGGAGGTGCCTGACGAGGCGCAACTTGCGTCATATTTGGCGGCGTCCGCAAGGATCGCCAACTTCTCGCGGGTGTCGAGTTGCGCCATGATGTTCGGTATATGTTCTTATCTGGGGGCCGGCAAGCTTTTCCGGTGATTTGAGCAGCTTAGGTCAGACCGGCAAGTGCTGGCGGGCCTTGGCTGCGACCTCCTCGACCGGCACCTCGTGGATGACCCGGTAGCGCGCCTCGATCAGGCTGAAGCAGCCAAACAGGGCGAGGCCGACGCCGACGATCACGTCCCACGGCGAGGTCAGCCAAGCGAGCGCCTCCTGCATCCCGCCGGCTTCGGCGGCGCGACTGTCCATCCCGGCGCGGTAGAGGAAATAGCCGCTGATCAGGAAGACGATGCCGCGGGCGAGATAGCCGCCGCGCCCGGTCCAGCGGACCCACGGAGCGGACCTGACGCCGCCGCCGAGCCGCTCGCAGAACTTGCAGCGATAGGCGTTGACGAATTGGGCGACCCCGACGCCGACCAGCACCGCGCCGCCGATCAGCAGCATCCAGGCGCCGCCGGGGAGGTCCATCGCGACCTTGGCGCCCTGCTCGGCGCCGCTGAGGTCATGGCCGCGCACGCCGCGCAGCAAGCGAATCGCCTGCCAGGCGAAGGCGAGGTGGACGGCACCGCTGAACCCCGCCGCGGCGCGTGGTCCCCAGCCTTTGCGGCCGGGCTTGTGGCCTTCGATGTTGAGCAGGGCATCGCTGAGCCGCCAGACACCGTAGGCGACGAAGCCGGCGATCATCACCAGCAGCAGCCACTTGGCCCGCCCGGTCGAGAGGTAGTGGAGCGCGCCGCTGGGGTCCGCGGCGCGGCCGACGGCGATGATCAGCCAGGCGATCACCAGATACATGACGCCGCGCGCGGCAAAGCCGAAGCGGGTCAGCAGGGTAAGGGTCGCGCTGGGGTCGGTCGGCATCAGTGGTCGGCTCCTGTCGCGGGTCAAACCGCAGCCCGCCCCCCTTCGTTCCGCCTGCCGAACGGCTGCGCTTAGGCCGGCTCCGCCCGGTGGGTGCCGGCGCGCTGGGGAAGGAGCCAGAGCAGCGCCACGATCAGCACCAGCAGGATCAGCGAGGCCAAGGGACGGCTGATCTCAAGCCCGCCCTTGGCGACCGGCTTGTCGAACCAGTCGCCGATGGTGGCGCCGAGCGGGCGGGTGAGGATGAAGGCCGCCCAGAAAAGGATGGCGCGGGGGAGCCGGGTGGCGAACCACAGGACTGCTACCAGCACGATGGCGGCGCCGAAGATCAGCGCTCCGCCGGCGTAACCGGGGCCGCTGTCTGCGACCCAGTCGCCGAGAGCGGTGCCGAGCGTCTGGGAGAAGGTGATGGTGATCCAGTAAAACAGCTCCTGCCCCCGGCTGACGATGTCGTCGGCGGCGATCCGGCCGAGTGTCAGCCGCCAAGCGGCGAGGCTGGCGAGGACCAGCGCGAACAGCAGCAGCGAGCCGCCCAGATAGCCAAGTCCGATCGAGCGGGTGGCGAAGTCGGCCAGGGTGGTGCCGAAGGTGGTTGAGGCAATAATCGCCGCCCAGTAGAGCGCAGGGTGGAAACGACGGGCGCGGATCTGCGCGGCGACCAGCAGCAGCAATGGGATGCCGAAGATCAGCGTCCCGATGAGGTAGCCGCTAACCGCGGCCGCCGCAGCGTCGGGAGTGGTCTCGCCCAGCCAGGTCATGGTGACCGTGTCGCCGGCGGTTTCGCCGAGCGTAGTGGCGAGAATCTTGACCAGCCAGAAGCCGAGCGTGATCGCCGGGACCTTGGCGAGGACGTCGCCGACCGAAGTCGACGGCTCGGCCGTGCTCAACGCGGCGGCGGAGAGTCGGCCGCGTCCTGCTCCGCCCGCTCGGCCCGGGCCTGATCGATCATCTTCTGCAGGCAGCCGTTCTGGCCGCCCGGGCCGATAGCGTCGCAGGTGGCGACGCCGGTGCGGGTCGCGACCTCGAAGCTACGCGCCCGGTTCGCCCATGCCTGGCGGCTCTGCCGTGAACCGCCATTCCGCAGCCGCTCGGGAATGCGGAAACGCTCCGTCTCGGGCTTGCGAGCGCAGACCACTACCTCGCTGTCGGTCGAGCGCGGACAGGGATCGTTGCCGTAGACGATGATCTCGGCGATCTTGCGCCCGGTGTCGCTGCTGTCCTGAGCCTGCGCCGGTGCGAAGGCGAAGCCGGCAAGGGCAGCGGCGGTGATGATCGGCTTGAGCATTAGACTAGTCCTTTCATCGCTCCAACGGGCGGACCGTCAGATGCGTTTCGAAATTTCGATCGCCGCGCGGCAGACACCGCGGATGGCGAAGGTGAGCAGGGGGTAAGCGGGCGCGTTCATCGCCCCGGCTTCGCGGGCAGTCTCGCGATGGGCGACCTCGTCGGCCTGGAAGTCGCGGATGTCGGCGCTGAGTTCGGGATCATCGTCACCCAGCTGTTCCAGCTGCTCGGCATAGTGGCGGTCTATCTCGGTCTCGACGGCGTCGGTACAGGCCATCGCCGCTTCCTCGGAGATGAGAGCGGTGACCGCGCCAAGCGCGAAGCCGCCGACATGCCACAGCGGCTGGAGCAGGGTAGGTCGGACCCGCCGCTCTGCCATCAGCTGGTTAAAGCGGGCGAGATGACGCTCTTCCTGCCCCGCCATGTGCGTGACCAGGTGGGCGGCTGGCGAGGAGCCGCGCAGCACCGCCAGTTGCCCGGCATAGATGCGGGTCGCGCCATATTCGCCGGCCTGGTCGACCCGCAACATGGACGCGCGATCGACCTTGCGGTCGCCTGGGCGCCAGCGGTGAGAGGTCAGCGGCGCTTCAGCGTCAGCCATGCGATCGCTCCGGCAGCGGAAAGGGAGATGATGGCGTTCCAGGCGGCCATCGACAGCCCCAGGAAGGCCCATTGCACCTGGTCGCAACGGACCAGCGGCGTGCGAAGAATGTCCTGCAGGCTGCGGGCGCCGGTGGCGGTGCAGGTGGTGAAGCCCTCCCACCAGCGGGCCTCGACGCCAGCGTGGTAGACGCCGATGGCGCCCGAGGCGGCGATCCCGAGCGCGGCGAGCAGCAGCAAGGGACGGCGTGCCGACGGAAGCAGCAGCCCCAGCGTTGCCGCTGTCAGCCCGGCGAAGTGGCCGTAGCGCTGCCACCAGCACATCTCGCACGGATGCAGGCCGCCAAAGATCTGCGAGCCGTAAGCGCCGGCGAGAAGCCCGGCGGGCACCAGCAGCGCCAACCACAGCGCTCGATCAAGGGAGCGCTTCTGAAGCTCGCTCATGCCAAGGCTTCCGGTGTGCGCGTCCATTCGCAGGCGCCTAGCGGGATCGCACAGGAGCGCCGCCCGACGCCACCCGCTGCGTGGTCGCCGTCCCCAGCCGCTTCAGCGTCTGCAGCGCATAATAGAGCTGGAAATCCTTGACTCCACGCTTTTCGAGTTCGGCCTTGGTCAGGCTGAACCGCGGATCGGGCGCATTGTCGCGCTCGAGCAATTTGTCCTCGACGTTCGCCTGAGCGATCAGGTGACGGCGAAGATCGGCCTCGCGCACGACGCGGCGGTCCTTGTAGTCTTCGTCAGTCAGCTGGGGAACGACGATGTCGGGCGTGATCCCGCCCGCCTGCACCGAGCGGCCGGATGGCGTGTAATAGCGAGCCGTGGTCAGCCGAAGCGCGCTGTCCTGGCCAAGCTGGATGACGCTTTGCACCGAACCCTTGCCGAAGCTCTGCTCACCCATCACCAGTGCCCGGCGCTGATCCTGTAGCGCACCGGCGACGATCTCCGCCGCCGACGCCGAGCCGGCGTCCACCAGCACGATGACCGGACGCCCGTGCGCCATGTCGCCCGGCTTGGCATAGAAGCGCTCGATATCGTCCTTGGCGCGACCGCGCTCGGACACGATCTCCCCGCGTTCAAGGAAGGCGTCGGAAACCTGGATGGCCTGATCGAGCAGCCCACCTGGATTGGAGCGCAGGTCAACAACGTAACCGAGCGGCTTGCCGCCGGTCGCCTTGTCGATGGCGGTGAGCGCGGCTTCGGTTTCGGAGCCGACGTTGCCCGAGAAGGTGTTGATGTTGATGACGCCCACGCCATCGCGGACTTCCCACTTGACGGGGCGGAGCACGATCCGCTCACGGGTCAGGGTCACGTCGAAGGGCTTGTCACGCCCGGGACGAACAATGGTCAGCTTTATCGTGCTGCCGGGCGGGCCCCGCATCTTGTCCACGGCCTCGTCGAGCTTCAGCCCGTAGAGCAGCTCGCCATTGATATGCGTGATATAGTCGCCGGCCTTGAGACCCGCACGCGCCGCGGGCGTGTCTTCGGTCGGGGCGATCACCTTTACGGTGTCGTCCTCCATCGTGACCGACAGGCCCAGCCCACCGTAATTGCCATCCGTGGTGGTTTTCAGCTGCTGAAAGTCCGCGCCTTCCATGTAGCTGCTGTGCGGGTCGAGCGAGGCGAGCATTCCGTCGATCGCGCCCTTGATCAGCGTGTGATCGTCGACCTTGTCGACATAGTTGGCGCGCACCCGCTCAAAGACCCCCATGAAGGTCTCCAGCTCCTTGTAGGTGTCGACATCCGCCGCCGCGACGGTCGAGGTGGTCAGCGGCACCAGCGCAAGCGCGCCGACCAGAGCGAGAGGCGGAAGAAGCTTGGCGAGCATGCGCGAATCCTTGTGGGCCATTCGCCCACTCCTAGCTGGGTTGTCTGTCCTTTGACAGCAAGGGAGATGAACCGGCGATGAGGGCCGCCGGCTGTGGCTGGCCATTCCGGCTGAGCTCCACCGTGACGTTGCCGAGGCTGCGGCCGAGCGGATCGCCGGCCGACAATCGGGTGCCGCGAGGCACGGTGGTGCGCACCTCCGTCAGCAAGGTCATCCAGCCACCGCCGTGGTCCAGCACCAGCACCGACAGATGGCGCCTGAACGGACCGGCGTAGACGACGGTACCGGCGGCGGGCATCACCACCGGTGCACCGGCAGGGGTGGCGATGGTCAAGCCGCGCGCACGAACCCCACTGGCGCTGACCTCGCCCATGCCGCCGACGATGGGGCCGGTGAGCGGTAATTGCCAGGCAAAGCTGCTGGCAGGAGTGCCGCCGGCCGACGGGCTGGGTCGCGAGGGCGCAGAGTCAAACCTGGCAAGTTCAGCGGCCGTGCGCCGGGCCTGCTGCTGCACCGCCGCGCGCTCGGCCGCCGTGTCGGCGGCGGCATCTCGCGCAAGTGCAACGTCACCGGCACCCAGCACCGCGCCACCTAGTTCGGCGAGGCGGTGATTGAGCCGACTTTCAAGAGCCGCGAAGCGCTGCTGACGGGCGGCCAGTTCCTGCTGCTGGCGCTCCGCCGCCAGCCTTGCACCGTCCGCCCGCGCGGCCTGGCCCCGGCTGGCGTCGAGTTCGGTACGAAGGCCGGCAGTGCGGGCCTGAACCACCGGCAGAGTGGTGTCGATCAGCGCGCGAAGGTGGACGATGTCGGCGACCGAGTTGCCCGACGCGAGCGAGAGAAGCGGCGGGCGGCGGCTGTATTGCGCCAGCCCGGCCAGCAGCAGGGCAGCAGGGCGCTGTTCTGCATAGAGACGGGCGCGGGTCGCCTCCAGCCGCTGCTTTGCCGCCGCGGCCTGATAGCGGGCCACGGCAAGCTGCGCCTCGGCGGCGATGATGCCTTGCGCGGCCGCCGCCTGCTCGGCTTGGAGTCGCGCCTGCGTTCCGCCGGCTGCCTTGATCAGCGCTTCGAGTCGCTGCTGCTCACGAGTGGCGGCCGCGGCATCGGCCCGCGCGGCGGTCAGCGGATCCGCCGCCGACAGCACGGCGGGAGTTGCCAGCAGCAGGGTCATGACCCGAAGGAAGCGCATCAGCCTAGCCTTCCCGATGGTAGGGGTGGTTGGCAAGGATGGAGGTGGCCCGGAATAGCTGCTCTGCCAGCATCGCCCGTGCGAGCAGATGCGGCCAGGTCGCCGCGCCAAAGCTTAGCAGCAGGTCCGCGCCGCGGCGAAGGGTCTCGTCATGCCCGTCGGCAGCCCCGATCAGGAAGCGCGCTTCCCGCTTGCCGTCGTCCCGCCATCGCTCAAGCTGGCGGGCGAATGAAAGTGAGGGCAGTGCCTCGCCGCGCTCATCAAGCAGAATGGTGACGATGTTCGGCGGTACCGGCGGCATCGTTCCGCCACGATCGGGCAATTCCGTTAGCCGGGTCGGCCAGCTGATGCGCTTCAGATAACGGTCGACCAGCTCCGCCTCGGGCGAACGGCCGATCTTGCCGCGCGCAATGATGTGGAGAAGCAAGGCGCGGCTTTACGCGCCCGCGGCCTGCCGTGGCTGCTCGTCGCCAAAGGCCCACATCCGCTCCAGATTATAGAAGGAGCGGACCTCGGGCCGGAACAGGTGAACGATCACGTCGTCGGCGTCGATCAGCACCCAGTCGGCTGCGGGCAGACCTTCGATCCGGACCAACCGGCCATAGCGTTGCTTCAGCTTGTCGGCGAGCTTGTTGGCCATGGAGGCGACCTGCCGGGTCGAGCGACCGGACGCGATCACCATGTGATCGGCGATGCTGGACTTGCCAGCCAATGGAATGGTGACGACGTCCACCGCCTGGTCGTCGTCGAGGGACTCCAGCACGCTGCGGTGAAGCTCATCGACGGACGGAACCGTCTTAACGCTGTCGTCGGCCAAGAAATCTCCTGTTGCTCTTGATTGGTGCAACGTCCGAGCCCCGGCCATTGTTGCCGGAGCCTTCATAGTGGTGCCAGTCGGGTTTGCGCGCGCGAAGAGCGGTGGCCGATGTCCTGTCGGGCGGAAGCGACAAGAAAACGATTGCCGGTGCACTCCAACGCGTCCACGCATTCGCCTGGCTGCTGGGCCGGACGAAGCGCCGCAGCCAACCCATCGCGCGGTTCGCGCGGGCATCGGCACCATAGCCCGGGCGGGAGAGCACGGCAATCGGCAGCATCGCGGCCAACCGCCGCCAGTCCTTCCACTGGTGGAATTGCGCCACAGTATCTTCGCCCATGAGCCAGACGAAGCGGTCGCTGGAATAGCGGCGGAGAAGAAGTTGCAGGGTGTCGACGGTATAGCGCGTGCCCGCCCGCCGTTCGAAATCGCTCACGCGAATTCGGCTGGCGCGAGCGAGCCGGCGCGCTGAGGCAAACCGCGCTTCATAAGGCGCCATTCCAGCCTTTGGCTTGAGCGGATTGCCCGGTGAGACCAGCCACCAAACCTCGTCCAGACCGAGGATCGCCGCGGCAGCAAGGCTCATTCGGCGATGACCGTGATGCGCAGGATTGAAGCTCCCGCCGAGAAGGCCGATGCGCCGCATGGATGCGGGGGCTAGCAGCCCGGCGCAGGCTCTGCCACTCTGCCCGGGGGATGAGCGCATGAACGTTGTCGAGAGGATCGCCGGCAGCAGGCCGGGCAAGCAGCGGCCAACGACCTGCCTCAATTGCGCCGCGCCGCTCACCGGGCCTTATTGCGCGCAATGCGGACAGAAGGGCGAGGTCCACCGCAGCATCCGTGCCTTTCTGGCCGACTTCGTCGCCGGCATGGTCAATTTTGAAGGCCGACTGTGGCACACGCTGCCGCTGCTCGCCTGGAAGCCTGGGGAACTCACCCGGCGCTATGTCGACGGCCAGCGCGCGCGCTTCGTCTCGCCGATTGGTCTTTACCTGTTCACGGTCTTCCTGATGTTTGCGGTGCTCGGCTTCACCGGCAGTCTCGATCATCTGACCATCAACAAGGGCTTCGACCAAGCGCTGACCAACAACCGCCAGGAATTAGCGAAGCTCCAGCAGCAAAGGGAAAATGCCGGCAAGCAGGGGCGGGGCCTCGCCATTTACGATCGGAAGATCAAGGAAACGCAGGCTGAAATCGCGGAACTTGAGCAGGTACAAAGCGGCGCGCTCTTTCAGAGCGACCCCGGTGACTCGAAGAAGGTGCCGCCATGGTTGCGCGATGTGATCAAGCGGGTGGCCTCGGACCCGCGAGGTGCGGCTCGGGGCGTTCAGGATGCCGCATCGAAGTACAGCTGGCTGCTCATTCCCTTGTCGGTGCCCGTCATGCGGCTGCTGTTTCCGCTACGCCGCCGCCGCCTCTACGACCACACGGTGTTCGTCACTTACTCGCTGTCGTTCATGATGTTTCTGGTGATCGCCGGCGGGCTACTGGTGCTGGCCGGTGCGGGTTCTGCGGTGGGCTGGCTGGCGCTGATCCCGCCGTGGCACCTCTACCGCCAAATGCGCGGCGCTTATCAACTTGGGCGGCTGGACGCGGCGTTTCGAACGTTCCTGCTACTTAATCTGGCGTCGATCGTGCTGGTCCTCTGGACAGTTGCTATCGCGGCGCTTGGTCTCCTCGAGTAATCAGCAGGGGTAGTTGCGCACAAGGATGGCATGCATCGCCTGCTTGATATTCATCCGCCGCAGTTCCGCTTCGCCAATCCGGTGCAGCCCATCGAGCAGCTCCTGTGGGCCGAGCACCTTGCGGTCGGGCGTGCAGTAGGCAAGCGGCCCGCCGGCGCGCTTGCTCGCGTCATGTTCCGCCTTGAGCTCGTCTCCCGCCGCCTCCGCCTCTGTTTGCAGTTGCTTGAGGTCGCTTGAGAACAACGCCAGCGGACCGCGGCGCTTCAGCGCGTCCGCGTGGGCGAGGAATACGGCAGCGTTCATGCGTGGCACGGCGTTCGCCGGAACGCTCAAGCCAGCAAGGATCAGTGCCAGTGCGAGCAGGCTCTGACGCACTCGTCATTCTCCCGACGTTCGTCGGCAAGATTTAGGTCAGCCTACCGTTACTCCGCAAGTCGTTACGCCGATTTAATCAGGCGTCTGCTTAGCGAGGGCAGGGATATTTCTTCTGGATGATCAGTAGCATGGCCTGCTTGAGGCTGATCCGTGCGCGCTGCGCCGCAGGGATTGCCTCCAGCCCCGCCAGGAACTCGTTCTGGCCAAGGCTCGCCTTTGGTTCAGGTGAGCAATATTGCTTCGGGCGGCCCGCCTTTTCGGCGGCCACGCGATCGGCGCCGATCGATTTTCCCGCGGCGATCGCTTCAGCCTTGAGCTTCCCGATGTCACCATCGAACAGCGCCAATGGGCCTTTGCTCTTCAGCCGATTGGCGCGATCAAGGAAGTTCTGCGCCGTGCCAGGTCCAGCGCCGAGCGCTGGGGTGGCCAAGACAAGCAGAATAGTCGCGGCAGTCAGTCGACGCATGCAAAACCCCTTCTCCGGCTGCGCCGGAGAAGGGGTCCAAGCAGTGAACGAGCAATGAATAGAAGGGCGCTTACGCTCCCGCGGGCGCCGCTCCGCCGATCCCGCCCAACGGTTTGCGGCTCTTGGGCACCGAGCTTCCGGCCGACGGAATGGTCGGCTTGCTGCTCGACGAACCGCGGTCGATCGTCCCGCCGGAAAGCAAGGTCTTGATCTCCTCACCGGTCAGCGTCTCATATTCGAGCAACGCCTTGGCGATCAGGTGCAGCTGGTCGATGTGGGTGCCGAGGATCTCGCGCGCCCGCTCCAGCCCGCCTTCGACGAAGCGCTTCACCTCGCTGTCGATCAGCTTGATGGTCTCACCCGACATGCGCTTCTGCTGGGGTGCGAAGTAGCCGGTCGGCGTCTCCTCACCCTCGGAGAAGTCCAAGGGACCGAGCGCGTCGGACATGCCCCACTTGGTCACCATGGCGCGGGCGAGCCGGGTCGCCTGCTGGATGTCGCTCGAGGCGCCGGACGACACCTTCTCGTGGCCAAAGATCAGCTCTTCGGCGACGCGGCCACCGAACGCCACCGCCAGGTCGGCGTGCATCTTGTCGCGATGATAGCTGTAGCTGTCGCGTTCGGGCAGCGGCTGCACCATGCCCAGCGCGAAGCCGCGCGGAATGATCGTCGCCTTGTGGATCGGATCAGCGGTCGGCTCATGCGCGAAGACAAGGGCATGGCCCGCCTCATGGTAGGCGGTCATCTTCTTCTCGTCTTCGGTCATCACCATGGACCGCCGCTCGGCGCCCATCATGACCTTGTCGCGAGCGTCGTCGAACTCCTGCGCCGCGACCAGCCGCTTGCCACGGCGGGCGGCCAGCAGCGCTGCTTCGTTCACGAGGTTGGCGAGGTCGGCGCCGGAGAAGCCGGGGGTGCCGCGGGCGATGACGCGAGCGTCGACGTCCGGCGCCAACGGCACCTTCTTCATGTGCACGCCCAGGATCTGCTCGCGCCCATCGATGTCGGGCCGAGGAACCATTACCTGCCGGTCGAAGCGGCCCGGGCGCAGCAGCGCGGGGTCGAGCACGTCCGGACGGTTGGTTGCGGCGATGATGATGATGCCTTCATTGGCCTCGAAGCCGTCCATTTCGACCAACAGCTGGTTCAGCGTCTGTTCGCGCTCGTCATTGCCGTTGCCGAGGCCGGCGCCACGATGGCGGCCGACCGCGTCGATCTCGTCGATGAAGACGATGCAAGGGGCCGACTTCTTGGCCTGCTCGAACATGTCGCGGACGCGGCTTGCGCCCACGCCAACGAACATCTCGACGAAGTCCGAACCCGAGATGGTGAAGAAGGGCACGCCCGCTTCACCCGCGATGGCGCGGGCGAGCAGGGTCTTGCCGGTACCGGGCGAGCCGACCAGCAGCGCGCCCTTCGGGATCTTGCCACCCAGTCGCGCGAACTTGCCCGGATCCTTCAGGAACTCGACGATCTCCTGAAGCTCCTCGCGAGCCTCGTCGATGCCGGCCACGTCGGCGAAGGTCACTCGGCCTTCCTTCTGCGTCAGCATGCGCGCGCGGCTCTTGCCGAAGCCCATGGCCCCGCCGCCGGCATTCTTCTGCATCTGGCGCATGATGAAGAAGCTGACGCCGAGGATCAGGATGAAGGGCAGGCTGTTATAGAGCAACAGCATCCACAAGCTGGACTGCTCAGGCTCCTTGGCCTGGACCGTGACGTTCTTGGCGATCAGCTTCTCGGTGACCTGCGCGTCCGCCGGAGCGGTCGTGCGGAAGGAACGCCCGTCGTTGAGCTTGCCAGCGATCGCCTGCATGCCCGTGGAGCTCGCCGCGGTGGTCACCGACTTGACGTTGCCCTCGTTCACCTGCCGGACAAAGTCCGAATAGGCCATCTGGTCGCCGGTTGCCGTGCGACTGCCGCCGTCGATCAGTTGGGCGAACAGAACCAGCCCGAACAGAACCGCGACCCAGATGAGCAGGCTCTTGGTCCAAGGGTTGCCGGGCTTCTTTTCCTTGTCGTTCATGAGGCGCGTGTCGCTTTGCGAAATTGGTCTGCCAGTAATGTAGGCTTTCAGCCTTTACATGCAATGCAACGTCCCGGCGTCGACTTGTCGACCTTCATGCACGGCTTGTCCCGGTTTGTGGCACGACTGGGGAGTCAAGCAACCATTCAGCAGCTAACGATATGATCCAACAGGCATTCTCATGTGATGGAGTGGCGATTGCGCCGGATTGCTGCCCTTTTTGCCTTCCTCGACCTGCTCGTCGCCGCGCCTGCGGTGGCGGCGGCTCCTCCTGAACTCCAGGGTCTCGAAAGCCAGCTTCGCGCCCTGGTGGCCAGCCGCCCTGGCGACATCGGCGTCGCCGCGCTCGACCTCGACAGCGGTAAGATGGTCTCAATTCACGGCGACAAGGCCTATCCGATGGCCAGCACGGTCAAGGTCGCGGTTGCCGCCGCCTACCTCAGCCAAGTGGATCATGGCCGGCGCTCGCTGGACGACCGCATCGGTACGCTGAGCGCGCGTTCACTGATGGAAGCGATGCTCATCCACAGCAACAACATCGCGACCGACATCCTGATCCGTAACTTGGGCGGCCCTGCGACGGTTCAGGAGTGGATCGACTTTCACAAGCTGACCGGCATCCGTGTGAACCGCACCATTGCTCAGCTGCTCGCCTCCCCGCGGGACCTGTTCGACGTTCGCGACAGCGCCACGCCGGAAGCCATGGTGACGCTGCTGCGGCAGATCGATCGCGGCAACGTCCTGACGCCGCAGAGCCGGCTTTATCTCCTCAGTGTGATGCGGCGCTGCGCCACCGGTTCGAACCGGATCCGGGGCCTGCTCGATCCGACCGTGCTGGTGGAGCACAAGACGGGTACGCTCAACAACTACACCAGCGATGTCGGTTTCATTACCATGCCCGACGGCCGGCGCATCGCCTTGGCGCTGTTCGCCCGGGGCGGCAGCGACCGCCCAAACTCGATCGCGCAGGCCGCCCGTACCATCTACGACGGCTTTCTTCGGATGATTCCGGGTACGATGGGCGGTGTCACTCCCGCTTTCGGCGGCCGTTAACGGCCCTTTGCAGTGACCGACTTCAAGGGCGGACGATCTAGTCTGCCAGAGCCGCCGAGGCCGCGCGGCGCAGGTCGGTGAGTCGAGCTGTCCCGGCCTGTTCGACGCCGCTCATCGCATCGAGCAATTGCTGCACCAGGTCCAGAAGCTGAAGCCCCGGGCCATGGCGGGCGACAAGCGCGGCATCGTCGGCCAATTGATCCGACAGACGGTGCAGCAAGGTTCTCGCGAGGCGCAGATCGTCAGCTGGAGTGCTCGGTGAAGGCGCAACAGGGCGAGGCCAGCTGGTGGGCCGGTCGCCGCTGCGTACCGCGGCGATCACCGCATCCACCTGTTGCTGCCCCTTGTGGAGGACAGGCGCCATCCAGTCCCGCGCCGAGATCGCATCCAGCAGCCGCAGTCCGGCCCGACCGGCGTGCGTCCAGGCGGTGACACCCATGGCGCCCAGCCGCCCCCTAGTCAGTTCCACCGGCGTACCGGGTGGTGGCAGCACGCCCGCCTCGACCAGCGCTCCGTGCTGGCTGAGGTTGCGAACCCGCACCGCGATCGTGTTTCCGCCCCAGCGCAAGCTCGCCGCGAGGTAAAGGTTGGTCCGCGCAAGCCCGCGCCGGTCCTCAACGGCAGCGCTGGATATCGGGCTTTGCGCGTTCATCAGCACGCTGTGGCCAAGCACCACTGAAACAAGGGTTGTGGTTCGCTCCATTCTGGCGTGCTGGGTCGCACGTGCCAGGCTACTTCCTTCCGCGTGGTGGGGCCGGCGCGAAGCTCCACCGGCCTGCCCGCGGCCGAATCACTACCCCGCCGATCGTCGCGACCCTGCCCGCGTCGAGCAGTCGCAAGGCGCGGGTTACACGATCGCTCCGTGGTGGCCCCGACGAAGCGTTGAAGCCACCAACCATCAGCAGCAGCAGGCGCCTCTTCAATTCACTTGGGATACCCTCAGGGTCCAGCAGCGGGGCCTCCGCCGGACCACTCAATCGCCGGGCAAGCAAGTCGGCGGCCGCCCAGTCCAGCGCCGCATCCGCCTCGCCGAGATACCGCGCACTGCTGGCCATTCTGGTGCGCGAGGGCCAGTCGGGCGAGCGCTCCAGCCACGCGCGGGCACGGCTGCGGTCGTGCGCTGGATCCGTGTTGGACGGGTCGGCAATGGTCGAAACGCCCAGTTCTGCTGGGACCGCCGTGAGTTCGGCCCGGCGCCACCCCAGCAGCGGGCGGATCAGCTTGAGCGCGCTGTTCCCGCCGGTGGCAAGGACGATCTCGGATCGCACGCCGGACAGCCCGGCAATTCCTGCGCCACGATCGAGGCGCATGAGCAGGGTCTCCGCCTGATCATCCAGGTGATGAGCCGTCGCGACGGCTGCCAGCCCACGCTCCGCTGCCCATCGGCCGAGCGCCACATAGCGTGCCTCTCGCGCACGGGCCTGTCGATTGGCAACCGGCGGCGTCCAGTCGAGGGTCAGCGTTGCGTGCGGAACGTCGATCCTGCTGCACAGGGCAGCAACCCCCAAGGCCTCGCCGGCGCTGCTGCCGCGGAAGCGGTGATCCACCGTCGCGGCCTCGACACGGTTTGGCAGGGTAGCCGCTGCGAGCAGCAGCAAGGCGACACTGTCGGGTCCCCCCGAAACGGCGATTCCGATCCGACCCTCATCAAGAGGGATCAATTCCGCAAGCGAGCGGCGGAACCGCTCGACCAGTGTCTCGTCGGGTCTTACCGGCACCCCGCCTTGGCCTTGGCCGGCGACAGCATTGCCTTGAGGTCCGGGCGAACCTTGTCGCCATACACCTGCTCGAGCTCGGCGTAGGCCTTGCAGGCCTGGGTCGGCTGCTTCAGTCCCATCAGCGCCTGGCCGAGGTAGTAAAGGCTATCGGCAGCTCGCTCGCCGCGCGGGTTGCCGCGGTAGTTGGCAAGCAGCGCCTCGGCCGCAGCGCGATACTCGCCCTTGTCGAGCAGGGCACGCCCCGCAAGGTTGTTGGCCCAGCTCACCCGGCGGTGGTTCGGGAAGGACGAAGCCATCGCGCGCAGCGCTGCGACCGCTTGGTCATACTTCTTCTGCTGCCATAGCTGGTAGCCGACGTCGTAGGCCGCCTCCGCATCGGCGTTGAGATCACCGGTCTTTGGCGGCGTCGTGACGGGCGGCGGGGCTGCGCGCGGCCGTTCGGCGACCTGCGGGGACGTGCTGGCCGGCCGGTCGTCGTTGCTCGCGGCGTTCGTGGCCGGACCGGTTGACGCGGGGGGGGCGGCATTCTCGATCGCACGGAGGCGCTGGTCGCTATCGGCTTTCAGCCGGGCGATCTCCGCCTCCAGCGTTCCGATGCGCTGGGCATTCTCCTCGTTGGTGCGAGTGATGTCCGTCAGCGACCGCTCGATGCTGTCCAGCCGATTGCTGAGCGCCGTGACCACCACCTGACTGGCGGCGGGTTCGTCAGAAAGGCCGGCTGTGTCGACCGGCTGGCCCTTGGGGAAGATCCGTCCCTGCAGCTGGCGGACCTGGCGCTCGAGGCGCTCGACCCGCTGCTCGGGCGTGGCCTGGCGCTGCTGCGCCGCGGCCGGACCGGTCACGGCGAGGAGCAGAATGGCAGTGGTGGCAAGCAGGCTACGCATGATTAATCCCGAGAGTCTGAAGTGATGATCCATCGTGCCCAGCAGCGTCTTGCGCCAGCATGAATCAGCGCGTCGGCGAAAGCGGGGCAGCCGGCGTTGCGGCGGTCGGAGATGCCGCGGGAGTGCCGCCACGCATCAGGTCCGCGGCCCGCAGCGAAACGTCGCGGACGGTCTGCCCAGCCGGTCCGACGGCCGGTGCGTCGGCGGTCCCGACGGAAATGCGCAGCGCCTCTGGCTTGCCGGTTTTGAGCACTGGCGCTTTGGCGGCGGCGGGCACTTCGTAGCTCTGGCCCGACTTGAGTTCGCCCTGGAACAGGTTCGCGCCGCCCTTTTCGCTGACCTGAAGCCAGACAGGCTCGTTGGCAGTGAGCACCACCGGCCCTCCGATTGCTGGCGCGGCGGGTGCCGGCGCGGCGTCGTTGGACGATGGGTGCGCTGCCACTTCCGAGGCCGGCGCACTCGCCGCCTGACCGTCGTCCCCGCTCAACTCACGCTTCTGCATGAACATGAGGCCGGCGATCACCGCAATCACGGCGACCACTGCCAGCAGCACCAGCCACTTGGGCATGACGCGGGCCGGATCAGCCGGTTCGAACACCTCAACGGTACTGCTTTGGCGCGGGTTGTACCCGCTCATCTCGAGCCGGAGCGCGTCGCCGATCTCATTGCGATCCAGCCCGATGGCAGTGGCGTAGGACTTGGCGAAACCCATCGAATAAGTGCTGGCAGGAAGTTTGTGCCATTCGCTGGCTTCGAGGCTCTGCAGATGGCGTGTGGGAATGCGGGTGCGGGTGGCAACGTCCTCCAGGCTCATGCCTTGAGCCTCGCGGGCGGCGCGCAGACGCTCGCCTACGGTCGCTTCGCCAGTCGCTTCCACTTCGTCAGCCATGCTGTTCCCCGCCGCTACGCTCGCCGGCTCTTGTTCAGGCGGCCCGTTCTTCTTCTAGCTGAATGTCGGCAAGTCAACGCCGAAGGGAGACACTCACCCCAGCATCACGCCCTGTCGCCGCGCCCACTCGGTCAGCGTCTTGCGCATGTCGCGGGGCGGGCGCGCGAGCAGCTGTTCCATCCGCTCGCGAATGGCGGCGGAATCCAGCGAGCGAACCATCGCCTTGACGGCCCCGACCGCGGCCGGCGTGATGGAGAAATTCTCGATCCCGATCCCAATCAGCGCCATCGCTTCCAGCGGGCGCCCGCCCATTTCGCCACAGACGCGGACCGGTACGCCAGCGGCCGTCGCCTCTCGCGTAACCCGGCGGAGGAAGCGGAGGATGGCTGGGCTCAGCCAATCGTACCGGTTGGCGAGGCGCGGGTCGGCGCGGTCCGCCGCGAAGAGGAATTGGGTGAGGTCATTCGTCCCAATTGATAGAAAATCGACGCGGGGCAGCAGCAGGTCAAGGGTTTCGGCGAGGCTCGGCACTTCGAGCATGGCGCCGAATTCGACCCGCGCCGGCTGGAGACGGCGGTGCTCGCGCGCCCAGGTCAGCTGCTCCTCGAACAGGGCACGCGCCTGCTCATATTCCCACGGCTCTGACACCATCGGGAACATCACCCGCAGCACGCGGCGGTCGGCGGCCTCGATCAGCGCGCGAGCTTGCGCCTTCATCAGGGCGGTGCGCGAGAGCGACAGGCGCAGCGCCCGCCAGCCCATGGCGGGGTTCTCGCTCTCGTCTCGTTCGTCGGACAGGTATGGCAGTGCCTTGTCGCCGCCGATGTCGACGGTTCGGAACACCACCGGCTTGTCACCTGCCGCGTCGAGAACCTGGCGGTAAAGCCGCAGCTGGCTGTCGCGGCCGGGCAGGGTGGCAGAGACCAGGAACTGAAACTCGGTGCGGAAGAGGCCGATCCCGTCGGCACCCGCTGCCTCGAGCTGGTCGACATCGTCGGCCAGTCCAGCATTGACCATCAGCGTGCAGCGGCGGCCGTCGCGAGTGATCGGCGGCTCGTTGCGGATGGCCGCGAACTCGGCCCGCCGGCGAAGGCTCATCGCCATCCGCTGATCGAAGCTCGTCCCAACCTGGCTCGTCGGGCGGACCACCAGGCTGCCCTGATCACCGTCAACCAGGATGCTATCGCCTTCGTTGGCGATGTGGCGGATATCGGTCACGCGGCCGATCACGGGCACGCCGATCGCGCGGGCGACGATCACCATGTGACTGGTGAGCGAACCTTCTTCGAGCACCACCGCCTTCAGCCGCCGCCGGTCATATTCAAGCAGCTCGGCCGGACCCATGTTGCGGGCGATAAGGACTGCATCGCGGGTCAGGCCCGTCTGGGCGGCGGTGCCGATCCGGCCCGAGACGATCCGCAGCAGCCGGTTGGCGAGATCTTCGAGGTCGTGCATCCGCTCTTTCAGCAGCGGATCGTCGATTTCCTGCATTCGCGCCCGGGTGCGCTGCTGCACCCGCTCGATCGCTGCCTCGGCCGTCAGGCCGCTGTCGATCGCCTGGTTGATGCGGCGAACCCAGCCCTCGTCATAGGCGAACATCTTGTAGGTCTCGAGGATCTCCTGATGCTCGCCGGCGACGCCGAACTCGGCCTCGCGGGTCATGTGCTCGATCTGCTCACGCATGCGGCGGAAGGCGGCGATCACCCGCGCCCGCTCGAGTTCGGGATCGTCTGCCACCGTCTGTTCGACCACGATCCGGGGCTCGTGGAACACGGCGGTGCCGCGCGCCATGCCGGCGACCAGCTTAAGGCCCGCCAGGCGGATCATGCCTTCCTTGCTTCGCCGCCGCTCCTGGCCATCGGCGAGCCTCGCGCCCGCAATCAGTTCGGCCAGCACCATCGCGACCGTCTGCAAGGCCTCGATCTCGACATCTTCGTAGCGCCGAGCCTCGGCATGCTGGACCGCAAGCACGCCGATCGCATTTTCGCGGCGGACGATCGGCACTCCGGCGAAGCTGTGGAAGCTCTCCTCACCCGTCTCCGGCCGGTAGGCGAAGGCCGGATGCGTGTCCGCCTCCGCGAGGTTGAGGATTCGACCCTGCGCCGCGATGGTCCCTACCAGCCCCTGGCCAAGCTGCAGCCGGGTGACATGCACCGCTTCCTTGCGCAGGCCATGGGTGGCGAACAATTCCAGCGCATTGTCGCGCAGCAGATAAATGGAGCAGACTTCGCTCTTCATCGCCGCTGCGATGAGGTCCACGACCCGATCGAGCTTGGCCTGCGCCGACCCGCGTTTGGCCATCACCTCGTGGAGACCGGTCAGAATCTCCCGGGCAGCGTTGGCGGCGGTCAGCGGCATCCGCTTGGGCTATCAGGAAGACTGCACGGTTCCAAGCGGACCGATGGCGCGTTAACGCACCATGGCCAACAACCCCGGAATTTTCCCAACTTTCTTCCTGAGCGGCTTCGAATGTTCGACCTTCAAGTGGAAGGACGTCGGCCGCCGCGACCTCTGCGAGGAAACGCAGCACCGGGTCCATGCCGACGAGGACTATCGCCTGCTCGCCTCCCTTGGCATCGGCGTGGCGCGAGAGGGCATTCCCTGGCCGCTGGTCGACAAGGGCCACGGCACCTACGACTTCAGCTACATCGAACCTTTCCTCACCGCGCAGCGCCAGACGCAGGTCCTACCGATCTGGGACCTGTGCCATTACGGCTACCCCGATCATTGCGACCCGTTCGACGACGGCTTCGCGGAGCATTTCGTCCGCTACGCGGTCGCTGCCGCCAAGCACGTTGCTGCACACGCGCACCACGGTCCGCCGATCTTCACGCCGATGAACGAGATCACCTTCTTCGGGTACATGGCCGGTGAGTGGGCCTGGGCAGCGCCGTTCGGCCGTGACCGGGAGACGCGCCGGCGGCTGACGCTGGCGATGTGCAAGGCCGACATCGCGGCGGTGAAGGCGATCCGGGCCGAGCTGCCGGACGCGCGCTTCGTCCACATTGATCCGCTGATCCATGTGGTCCCGCCGCGCGACCGGCCCGGCCTTGCCGAAGCAGCGCAGCGGGAGGAATGCGAGGACGCGTATATTGCCTTTGATGCGATCTCCGGCCGCGGCTGGCCGGAGCTCGGCGGGAGCCCTGAGATCCTCGATATCGCGGGCTTCAACAACTACAGCTTCGGGCAGATGGAATATCGCGAGCAGGGGCCGCACGCCGCGCTTGAGCCCGGCGACGATCGCATCCTGCCGCTGGCCGACCTGATCGAGCGCGGCGCCAAGCGTTACGGACGCCCCTGCATTATTGCCGAGACATCGGGACTCGAGGGCGGCCGCGACGATTGGCTGCGTGACGTGGCGTGCGAGGCGCTCGCAGCTGTGAACCGCGGTATCGACCTGCAAGGTATCTGCCTGTTTCCGGGCGTGGACATGCCCGACTGGCACAAGGGCACGATGCTCAATAACGGCATCGCGGACCTGCAGAAGCTGCCTTCCGGCGCACTGATGCGGGTACCGTTCCAGCCCTATGTCGACGAACTACGCCTGTGGCAGACACGATTGAACCGGGTGCAGGAGCTCGACGACGATCCCTTCGACAGTGCCGTGGAACTCGACGACGTTCGCAAGGCTGCGGCGGAATTGCGCCCGACGGCTGACGCCGACTGGCATTGAGCCGTCAGCTGCGCATGAGGTCGGCGATCTCTCGATTGCGGTCGAGATAGGCATCGCGCTTGCACACCGCCGAAGCGCAACGGCCGAGCCGCGCAATGAAGCTCGATCGGGTGCTCAGCAGCCGCGCCTGTTTGGCTGGAGGTGCGTTGGCCAGGCTTTGATTGTAGAGCAGGGTCTGCATTCGATCGAGAGCGGCCAGGTCGATGCGCGCGCAGGTGGCGGCGGTCTCGCACTCATCGGTCGCGGGCTTGGCGAGTTGCGCAGCAGATGCGGGTAGAGGCTTGCCTTGAATGTCGGTCGGGGCTGGCAAGGGACTGGGGGCATGCTCGCGGAACGCGGGCGCGGGTTGCCGTCCCGTTTTTGGCAGGGTCAGATCTGGTGCCTTGATTGAAAGGGTGATCGGCGGCGGCGGCGAAGGCGCGACGGAAATCGGCGCCGATGCCGTGCGCGCAGCGCTATTGTCTCCCGGTCCGGCGATGACCGCTGAGGGCGGGACCGCATCAGCGAGTTGCTGCTCGGCATCGGCACGAGGCGAGGCCAAGGCAGGTCGTACGGATGGCGCCGATGATGCCTGGGGCATGGGGCCGTTCAGTCGAGTAAGCGCAAAGCCGACGATCCCGGCGCTCAGAACAACGAGCGCCAACCCGCCGAGCCGTCCGCGCGGCGCCGACCGTGGTGTTGGCGGCGGTGGCGGGGCGATGACCTGCTCACGCATCGCCTGCTGGCGATCGTAGCGGGCGCGCTGGTCGGGGTCGCTGAGCAACCGGTAAGCGGACGCGACTAGGCGGGCCTTGTCGGCCGCGTCGGGGGCGGCATTTTGATCGGGGTGGAAGCGCTTCATTCCCGCCCGGTAGGCGGCGCGGATGGTGGCATCGTCGGCGGCTGGGCCAATTCCCAGGATCTCGTAGGGATCAGTCGCCGTCAATGAAGCCTGCCAGGTCAAGGGTCATTCGTCCGGCTCGTTGTGCCACCTTCGGCCGCCTTCGCAACCGGGTCTTAGGACCGCCGCGCCAATGCTGTCGCCGCCTCCTCGACCAGCTCGGCGATGATCTCGGCCGTGGGCTGCTCCTTGGTGACCATGCCGACTGACTGGCCAGCCATGACGCTGCCGGTCTCGACATCGCCGTCGATCACGGCTCGGCGAAGGGCACCTGCCCAATAATGTTCGATTTGAAGCTGCGCCTCGGCCATCTCCAGCCGCTTGCCGTCGAGATGCTCGGCGATCTCGCGTTGCTTGGCGGCGAAGCGCTCGGTTTCCTTGTTCTTGAGCGCGCGCACGGGGATGACCGGCAGGCGCGGATCGATCTGAACGCTGGGCACCGCATCGCGGGCGGAGGCGCGTATGAACGCTTTCTTGAAGTTGGCGTGCGCGATGCTCTCGGTCGCGCAGACAAAGCGGGTGCCGAGTTGCACTCCAGCCGCGCCCATCTCCAGATACGCCGCGATCGCCTCGCCGCGGCCAATGCCCCCCGCGACGAACACCGGGATGTCCGCGGAGACATGCGGCAGGATCTCTTGCGCCAGCACGCTGGTCGAAACCGGTCCGATGTGACCGCCCGCTTCCATCCCTTCGATGACGATGGCGTCCGCGCCCGAGCGCATCAGTTTCTTCGCGAGGCTGAGCGCCGGCGCGAAGGCGATGAGCTTGGCGCCGGTCGCCTTGATCTTGTCGATCGCGCCGCCGGGTGGAAGTCCGCCGGCAAGCACGATGTGGCTGACCCCATGCCGACCGCAGACCTCGATCAGCTCGGTCAGCTGCGGGTGCATGGTGATCAGATTGACACCGAACGGCCGCTCCGTACGCGCCTTGGTCTCGCGGATTTCGTTGTCGAGCAGTTCCGGGTTCATCGCGCCGCAGGCGATCACGCCAAAGCCGCCGGCGTTGCTGATGGCGGAAACGAGGTTGCGCTCGGAAACCCAGCTCATCGCCCCGCCGAGGATGGCGTGCTCGCAGCCGAGGAAGTCGGTCCCGCGGGACCATAGTTCATTGAGGCGCTGAACGCTCACGCGGCACTCTCCTGGCGGGCATCGAGGCCGAAGGCGGTGTGGAGCACGCGAACCGCAAGCTCGGTGTAATCCTCGGGGATGAGCACGCTGACCTTGATCTCCGAGGTAGTGATGGCGAGGATGTTGATGCCCCGTTCGGCGAGCGTGTCGAACATCTTGGCGGCGATCCCGGCGTTGGATCGCATGCCGACGCCGACCGCGCTGACTTTCACCACGTCCGTGTCGGTGAGGATGTCGGTGAAGCCGACCTTGTCGCGCACCTTCTCCAGCTCGGCCACCGTGTGCGGCAGGCTGGCTCTGGGAACGGTGAAGGTGAGGTCGCTCGGAGCCCCGGCTCGCGGCACCGACTGCACGATCATGTCGACGTTGATGTTGGCGGCCGCAAGCGGAGCGAACACGGCCGCGACCGCACCGGCCCGATCAGGCAGGCCGGACAGGGTGACGCGCGCTTCGTTGAGGTCATGGGCGATGCCGGTGACGACGTTGCGTTCCATTTCTTTCCCTTCGAGCGCATCTTCGCTCACGATCATGGTGCCCGGCCGGTCCTCGAATGAGGACAGCACCTGAAGCGGCATGTTGAAGCGCATGGCGAGGCCGACTGAGCGGGTCTGCAGCACCTTGGCGCCAACCGAGGCCAGCTCGAGCATCTCCTCGTAGGTGACGGTGTCGAGCTTGCGCGCGCGCGGTACGATCCGCGGATCGGTCGTGTAGACGCCATCGACGTCGGTGTAGATGTCGCAGCGGTCGGCATTCATGGCAACGGCCAGTGCCACCGCCGATGTATCCGAGCCACCGCGACCAAGCGTCGCCAGCGCATTGTCGCCAGTGACCCCTTGGAAGCCCGGAATGACGGCAATGCCGCCCTCGTCGAAAACCCGGTTCAGTACGGCGACGTCGATGCCTTCAATGAGTGCGCTGACGTGGCCCGAGGCGCGGATCGGCAGCTGCCATCCCATGTAGGAGCGGGCCTTCAGCCCCATGCCCTGCAAGGTGATGGCAAGAAGGCCGCTGGTGACCTGCTCTCCGCTGGCGACCACCACGTCATATTCGCGCGGGTCGTAGAGCGCGGCGGCTTCCCGGCAGAGCTGCACCAGCCGGTCGGTTTCGCCGGCCATCGCGCTGACCACCACGGCGACCTCGTTGCCCGACGCCGCCTCACGCTGCACCCGTTCCGCGACCGAGCGGATGCGCTCGATCCCGGCCATGGAGGTGCCGCCGAATTTCATCACGATGCGGGCCATTAAGGGTCGGGCCAAGGTCCTGATGGTGGAAGAAGCGGCGCCCTGTTAGGAGGCGCGCATGGCAGAGACAAGCATCGTGGGCCGCGAGGCCGCGCACTTCGGCGCCATGGCGGGCGACTGGTGGGACCCAACGGGTGCGTCGGCCATGCTTCACCGGCTGAACCCCGTGCGCCTCGCCTATATTCGCGATCGGATTGACCAGCATTGGCAAAGCGACGAGCGCGCGCTGCGGCCGCTGGCGGGCCGGTCGGCCCTGGACATCGGCTGCGGTGCGGGGCTGCTGTGCGAGCCGCTGACCCGCCTGGGCGCTTGCGTCACCGGAATCGATGCGGCGCCGGAGTTGATTGCTGCCGCGCGGACTCACGCCGAGGCGCAGGGGCTCGCCATCGATTATCGTGCGGGAGGGGTCGAGGAAGTGGAGGGTCGGTTCGACTTCGTCACCGCGATGGAAGTGATCGAGCATGTCGCCGATCCGGCCGCCTTTGTCCGCTCGCTGGCCGATCGGCTTGCGCCCGGCGGCCTGCTGATCATGTCGACTCCGAACAAGACTGGCTGGTCGAAGCTGCTGACCATCACGCTGGCGGAGGGCTTCGGGCGAATACCGCACGGAACGCACGACTATGATCAGTTCATCCCACCCGATCAATTGGGTGAGCTGCTGAGAGGCGCGGGGCTGAAGCTGTGCGACACGGCCGGGATCGCGGTGTCGCCGGGGCGTGGGCTGCACCTCAGCGACGACCTTCGCCTCAATTATCTGGTCAGCGCCGTTCGGGCCTAGTCTCCGGCAGCCGCCACAGCACCGGCAGGACGCAAACCGCAACCACGGCGATCATCAGCCCGGGTGCGCTTGGCCAGCCGCTCGCCGCGCTTAGCCTTTGCGCGACATAGGGCGTCAGGCCTCCGAAGATGGCGGTCGATACGGTGGCCCCCAGCGCCAACCCGGTGAGGCGCCCCTCGCCCGTGAATTGCTCGGCCGTGGCGACCGCCCCGACCGCGCTGACTCCGCCCGCCAGACAGGCGAGCACCAATGTTCCGCCAAGCGCCAGCACCGGTGAGCCCCCGGCCATCAGCCAGAACATTGTCCCGGGCAGCAAGGCGCTCAGACACGCCAGGACGAGGAGCGGCGGCTTGCGTCCGAAGCGGTCGGCAGCGATGCCGACGAACGGCGTCACCGCGATCACCGCGACGGCGGCGGCGGTTGACCACCACAGGCTGGTCGTCTCGCTGCGAGAGCCGATGGAGGTGAGGAAGGCCGGTACGTAGGAAATGCCGACGTAGTAGGTGATCGAACCCAAGGCAGAGATGGCAAAGCCTCGCAGGATGCCGGCTCGGTGGTATCTGAGGGCGTGAGACAGCGGTTCGGATGGTACCGTGCCGGCCGCCTGCTGCCGCTCGAACTCCGGGCTTTCAGCCACCGTCGTTCGAAGCGCCCAGACGCCCCCCGCCAGCGCCGCGCCGAACAGAAAGGGCAGGCGCCAGCCCCAGGTTTCCAGCGCTCCGGCCGGTATCAGGCTGACCGTCAGCGCCGACAGGAAGACGGCGAGCAATCCACCGACTTCGCTTGCGGCCGCTGCCAGCGAAGTGACGAACCCGCGCCGATGCACCGGCGCGCCTTCGAGCAGATAGGCGACCACGCCGGTATATTCGCCGCCCACCGCGAATCCCATGACGCAGCGCAGCGCCACCATCAGTAAGCCGGCGCTCGGCCCGACTTGGGCGTGGGTCGGAAGCAAGGCCATCGCCAGCATCGCCGCCGTCATCAGCGCAACGCTGAGCAGCAGCGACCGTCGCCGGCCATAACGGTCGCCGACATGCCCGAAGAAGAGCGCGCCCAAGGGACGCAGCAGATAGGCCAGTGCGAAGCTGGCGAGCGCCGTCAGCAGTCCCTGCTCGCCCCCTCCGAACATCACCCGCGAAAGGACGGTCGCGAAATAGAGGTAAAGGGTGAAGTCATACCATTCGACCACGGTCGAGAAGGCAGCGATGGCCAGCGAGCCGTTGGCGACCGGGCGGTGGCGTTCATTGTGCGTGACCATGCCGGCAACCTGTCGCAGCGGGCCGAGCTTGACTAGTCTTGGCTGGTCATGAGTGGCTAAGCCGCTGCAAAAGCGAACAGTTTTGTGCAAACGACGTTGTGCAGGGGCGGCACATGCGTCAGGAGCCTCGTTGCGGAGGGCGACTTATTTTGCCTTCGTTCGTTGAAGGTCGAAGCGAGCTGAGTGCGAGGGAGTAAAAGATGCCATCACCGGCCGATGCGGCGACCGGAATTACAGGACTCGATGACGTTCTCGCCGGCGGGCTAGAGCGCGCCCGGGTGTTCCTGTTCGAGGGGAGCCCAGGCACAGGCAAGACCACCGTTGCCATGCAGTTCCTCCGGGCTGGCGCCGACGCGGGTGAACGCTGCCTCTACATCACCCTGTCAGAGACCGAGGATGAGTTGCGCGCCACCGCGCGCTCGCACGACTGGAAGATGGACGGGATCGACATCTTCGAACTGGTCCCGCCCGAAAGTCTGCTCGACGAGGATCAGCAGCAGAGCCTGCTCTATTCCTCGGACCTGGAGCTGGGAGAGACCACCAAGCGCATCTTCGAGACGTTCGAGCAGGTCAGGCCCGATCGGGTCGTACTCGACAGCTTGTCGGAAATCCGCTTGTTGGCGCAGAGCTCGCTTCGTTACCGGCGGCAGATCCTATCTCTGAAGCATTACTTCGCTCGGCAGCGGGCCACGGTGATGCTGCTCGACGACCTGACCAGCGATGCCAACGACAAGACCGTTCATTCAGTCGCACACGGCGTGGTCCGGCTGGAAGAATTGTCGCCTGAATATGGCGGCGAGCGCCGGCGCCTGCGGGTACTCAAGTATCGCGGACGGAGATTCCGCGGCGGCTATCACGACTTCGCCATTCACACCGGCGGCGTACGCGTGTTTCCGCGGCTGGTCTCGGCCGAGCATCGGGGCACCATTCCCCGCGACATTTCACGCACCGGCATCCCGCGGCTGGACGACCTGCTCGGCGGTGGTGTGGAGCGCGGGTCAAGCCTGCTCATCCTGGGTCCGGCCGGCACGGGCAAATCGATCCTCAGCCTCATCGTTGTCACGGACGCAATTCGGCGCGGCGAGAAGTGCGCGATGTTCGTCTTCGACGAGGAACTCGGGCTGCTAATCACCCGCGCGCTGGCGCTTGGAATCGACCTTCAGGCGATGGTCGCTTCCGGCGCACTGGTCATCGAGCAGGTCGACGCGGCCGAGCTTACGCCAGGGGAATTTTCCGAGCGGGTGCGGGTCTCCGTCGAGGTCCATGGCGCTCGAACGGTCGTGATCGACAGCCTGAATGGCTACCAGTCGGCGATGCCCGGCGAGCATGCTCTGATCCTGCACATGCACGAGCTGCTGCAATATCTGAATCGGCGCGGCGCCACGACCATCCTGACGGTTGCCCAGCATGGCCTGGTTGGCGACATGAGGGCGCCCGTGGACATCACCTACCTGGCCGACACGGTGGTGCTGCTGCGCTATTTCGAGGCGCTGGGCCGCGTCCGTCGCGCTATCTCCGTCGTCAAGAAACGGACGGGCGCCCACGAGGACACGATCCGCGAATATCAGATCAGCAAGGATGGGGTGAGCCTCGGGGAACCGCTCGTCAATTTTCAGGGCATCTTGCGCGGGGTTCCGATGCTGGTCGGCGAAGACGCCTTGCTTGGACAAGAGAACGGGTGAAGCGCACTACCCTATCCGAACGCGCACTGGTACTCGCGCCGCACGGCCGGGACGCGCTCATCGCCGCCGCCATGCTGCGCGAGTCGGGCATCGAGGCGGCGGTCTGCGCCGGCCTCGCTTCCCTGCTGGCCGAGCTTGATGCCGGTGCCGCCTTCGTCGTGATGACCGAAGAGGCGATCAGCGCCGCCGACCTCCACCCGCTCGCCAACTGGCTTGGCGACCAGGAGGAATGGTCCGACCTGCCCTTCATCCTCCTGACCAGCCGTGGTGGCGGGCTGGAGCGCAACCCGGCGGCAGTGCGCTACCTCGACGTGCTGGGCAACGTCACCTTTCTCGAACGGCCGTTCCACCCGACCACACTGGTCAGCCTTGCCCGTTCAGCCCTGCGCGGGCGTCGCCGCCAATATGAAGCCCGTAGCCGGCTCGAGGACTTGCGTGAAAGCGAGCTTCGCTACCGAACGCTGTTCGACACGATGGACGAGGGCTTCTGCGTCATCCGCTTCATCGACGGGCCGGAGGGCCCGCTGTCAGACTATGTGCTGGTGCAGGCGAACCCGGCTTACGAGCGGCACACGGGCGAACGGCAGCAACTTGGCCGCACACTTCGGCAGCGCTTCCCCGGCGAGGCAGACTTCTGGATCGAGCGCCACCGTTCGGTGCTGTTGACCGGCAAGCCGGAGCGCTTCGAGGCGGAGATCGGCCATAACGGCCGCCTGCTGGAGATGGCTTCGTTCCGGATCGAACCGGCCGAGCGCAACGAGGTCGCGCTGATCTTCCAGGATGTGACCGCGCGCAAACAGGCGGAACGGGAATTGCGCGACCTCAATGAAACGCTGGAGAAGCGCGTGGAGGAAGCCGTGCACGAACGCGCGGTCGCCACCGCGCAGCTGCACGAGGCCCAGAAGCTTGAGATGATCGGGCAGCTGACCGGCGGCGTGGCGCACGACATCAATAATCTGCTGACGCCGATCACTGGCGCGCTGGACGTCATCAACCGCCGCTATGCCAGCAGCGATCCGCGGGCGGCGCGTCTGCTCGATGGCGCGCTGCAATCGGCCGAGCGAGCCAAGATCTTGGTCAACCGCCTGCTCGGCTTCGCCCGCCGGCAGACGCTCGAGACACGGGCCGTGGACATCGGCGCGCTGCTGGACGGAATGGGCGATCTGGTAACGAGTTCGGTCGGTGCCAACGTTGAGGTGCGGACCGCCGTCGACGGCGGCCGATTGACCGCGCTGGCCGATCCCAATCAGCTTGAGCTCGCCATCCTCAACCTGTGCGTCAACGCCCGCGACGCCATGCCGGGCGGCGGCCGGCTGACGATTTCCGCATCCGCATTGAAATGTGGCCAGAGCACTGACGACGGTCTCCAGCCGGGAGAGTATATTCGCCTGACCGTGTCGGACAGCGGCGTCGGCATGGACGGGCCGACCCTCGCGCGGGCGGTGGAACCCTTCTTCTCGACCAAAGGTATCGGCAAGGGGACGGGCTTGGGCCTGTCAATGGTCCACGGTCTTGCTGCCCAGCTCGGCGGCAAGTTCGAGTTGAGCAGCACGGTCGGGCAGGGCACCCGCGCCGCCCTTTACCTGCCGGTGGCGGAGCAAGCGGCGCACCCGCTCAAGGCGCGACGCTCGCCGCAGCTCACCGAGCTTCGCCCGCTCGATGTCCTTCTCGTCGACGACGAGGATCTCGTTCGCAAGGGTACCGCTGAAATGCTTCGCGAGCTCGGGCACCAAGTGCATGAGGCGGGTGGCGGAGCGCAGGCGCTGGCGATGCTCGCGGAAGGCCTGAAGATCGATGCGCTCATCACTGATTACGTGATGCCGCGGATGAGCGGCGCGGAATTGGCTGAGCGGGTCCAGGTCGATCGGCCCGACCTGCCGATCCTGGTGGTTACCGGTTATGCCGGGGGCGACCTCCAGCTGAGCCTGCCGCAGCTTGCCAAGCCCTTCCGGCAAAGCGACCTGGTGGCGGCGCTGGCTCGGCTGCTGCGCAAGGCCGACGCCCGCTCCCTCGCCAAGGCGGCGGTCTGAGCAGCTAGAAGTCGACCTTGTCGTAGTGATTGGGCGGGACGATCACGTCCATCCGCTCAGCCAGCAAGGGACGGAAGCTCGGCCGCGACTTCATCACCGCATACCAGTCCTTGGTCTGCTTGTGCCCGCGCCAGTCGAGCGCGCCGAGATAGTCGATGACGCTCAGCTGCGCGGCGGCGGCGAAGTCGGCCAGGCTGATTGCTGGGCCGGCCATCCAGCGGCGGTGGTCGAGCAGATAGTCGAGATAGTCGAGGTGATTGTTGCCGACCCGCATGGCGTCCCGCAGCACCCTGGTATCAGGGCTTTCCTTGTTGACGAGCCGCTTGCGCATCCGCTCCACCATCAGCGGCTCGACCACTTCCCGGAACAGCTTCTCGTCGAACCATTCCACCAGCCGGCGGATTTCGGCGCGCATGGCGGAGTCGCCGATAATCAACGGCGAGCGCTGGACCGTCTCCTCGAAATATTCGGCGATCGGCTGCGAGCCGATCAGGGTCAGGCCTTGATCTGGTTCGACCAGCACCGGGGTTTCCCCGGCGGGGTTCAGATCGACGAACTCATCGCGCCGCTCCCACGGATATTCGCGGATCAACTCCACCGCGACGGCCTTCTCGGCCATCACCAGGCGGACCTTGCGGGAGAAGGGACAAAGCGGAAATTGGAGGAGCTGCCACATCGACCCGTGGCTTTAGCGGTTCGCTCCCTCGCGTCCAGCCACCGGATAATCGCTGGCGGAGATTACATGCGCGGGTAAGCGGGCGAAGGCAGGTTGTCGATCGCGCGTGCGACCTGGTCCCCGGCCTCGTTGAGCGCGCGCTGGATCACCGGCAGGGCACGTACCATCGACTGTGTTCCGGAACGGACCTTTTGTCCGTTCGCCGAGATTTCTCGATCAAGCTGTCGTTCGTCGACCCCAGCGACATCGCCCAGCCGCTTGCGACGATCGTACGGCGTGACCGGCCGGCCTTCGACAGCCGCTTCGAGCTCGCCCACCGGCATGTCGAGCAGTGCATGGCTTAAGGCCCGCACCACGGGCTGCATCCGGTCGACGAACTCGCCGCTCGCGATCTCCGGTGGCAGCTGCGCCGCACCGGGAGGTGGGGGTGGCGGAGCATAGGGGTAGGGTTGCGCGAGTGCCGGGCTGGCGATGCCAAGGGTGGCGAACAGGATGGGCAAACGCATGACAGTTCCTCGCGCCGACTCACGAAAGAATTGCTTGTAACACAACGCCCTGAGCCCTGCCTGAACGGCCCCTAGCGGAAGGCTAGCCAGGCCAGTGCCGCGCCGCCAGCAATGATGCGATACCAGGCGAAGGGCGCGAAGCCAAAGCGGGTGATGATCGCCATGAAGCTCTTGACCACCACCACCGCGACCAGGAACGACACCAAGGCGCCGAGCAGGATATAGCCACCCATGCCGCTTTGCAGCTGATCGTGGTGCTTCGCCAGCTGGAGAACGGTGGCTCCGGCAAGCGTCGGCACGGCCAGGAAGAAGCTGAACTCGGCGGCAGTTCGGCGATCGACCCCGAAGCTCATCGCGCCGAGAATGGTCGCCCCAGAGCGGCTGACGCCGGGAACCATCGCTAGGCACTGCACCAGGCCGATCATCGCCGACTGCTTCAGGCTAACGCCGGTGATCCCACCGGTCTCCGTCGTCTTCGCAAAGCGCTCGACGACGAGGATGGCAACGCCGCCGATGATGAGCGCCCAGGCAACGACAACGGCGCTGCCCAGCATCTCCTCGATATATTTGTTGAAGGCGAGGCCGAGCACCACGGCGGGAATGAATGCCACCAGCACGTTGCGGACAAAGATCAGTGGTCCATGTTCAAGGCCGAACAGGCCCTTCGCCACCGTCCAGAACGTCCGCCAGTAGAGAAAGACGATCGCCAGGATCGCCCCCGGCTGAATCGCCACGTTGAAAAGCGCCCAGCGGTCGGCATTGAAGCCCATCAGCTCGGTCGCGAGGATCAGGTGTCCGGTCGAGCTAACCGGCAGATATTCGGTCAGCCCCTCGACGATGCCGAGGATGATGACGAGCAACAGGATGGGCATGGCTCAGCCGGCGCTCGGCTGGCTGTTCCGACGCTGGCTGCGTTGGAAGCGTCCACCATCCTCAAAGCGGCCAAGCCATTCAGGCGCGACGCTGGCGAGCGGCGTGGGCTCGATCCCGAAGGCCGCGAGACCGGCCGCTCCCTCGTGAACGACATTGTCCTGCGCCAGCATAAGCCACTGGTCGCGGGTCAGCGGCGCACCGGGCAGGAAGCCCAGCCGGCTCATCGCCGCGCTGACGAAGTCGGGCAAGTCGATGATCTCGGGCGATTGCCCCGCCGCGCGGGCGATGGCGGCGTTGAGCTCGTGCATGGTCATGACTTGCGGGCCGCCGATCTCAAACGTCTCGCCGCCAAACTCTTCCGGATCCTGCGCAGCATCGGCAATCGCCTGGGCAAGATCGCGGACGTAGACGGGCTGGAACCGCCGTCGAGCCGCCAAAACAGGAAGGAATGGCAGCCGCGACAGGGAAGCAAAGCGGTTGGTCAGCTGGTCCTCCGGACCGAACACCAAGCTGGGGCGCATGATGGTGGCGTTCGCAAATGCGGCACGCACGGCCTGCTCGCCCTGGCCCTTGCTTGAACCGTAGTAGCTCGGGCTCTCCGGGTCGGCATTGATCGCCGACACGTGGACGAAGCTTTCCGCACCGGCCGCGCTGGCCAGCTCCGCCGCTTTTCCCGCGCTGTCCGCATGAACCTGCGTGAGATTGCCTGTGAACGCGCCAACCAGGTTGATCACGCCCCAAGAGCCGGCGACCGCGCGCTCCAGGCTGTCCGGCTTGTTCATATCGACCGCAACCAGGTCGAGTTGTCCAACCGCCGCCAGCGGCTGAAGAAAGAAGGCACGCCGCGGATGGCGCTGGGCCACTCGCAGGCGGACGCCCGTCTTGAACAGCTGCTCACAGACATAGCGGCCGATGAAGCCGCCGCCGCCCAGGACGGTAATGACGCGCGTGCGCCAGTCGATTGCCGGATCGATCATGCGAGCGCCCTAGCGCCGGCCCGGGCGGCGAACAAGGCAGCTGCAAAACCGTGGTGCAAAGCCGTTGACAGCCGCCGCCGCGCTCCCCTAAGCGCCGCCGCCTACCACTGATACGAAGCTCCTGTGCCCAGGTGGCGGAATTGGTAGACGCACCAGCTTCAGGTGCTGGCGCTCGCAAGGGCGTGGAGGTTCGAGTCCTCTCCTGGGCACCACTCTCGGTCAAAACTGGGCACTACGCCTTTGGCCGCGCGATCACCCATAACAAGCGCATGTTACTCGCAAATCGCGCTTTTTTGGCGGATGGCGGGTCGCGATGTCTGTCCGGAATGATCCATAGATAGCTCTTGCCCGGAACAACGCTAGATCAATGCCATGTCCTCTCCACCTACTCTCGTCGGGCTTAACAGCGAGGAGGCCTTGGCCAGACTTGCTCGTGTTGGGCGTAACGAGGTTGATCGGCGGAAAACTCGCAATGCCCTGAGTATTGTTTCTGAAACGGTGCGCGAACCGATGGTCCTGCTGCTCGCTGCCGCGGCGGGCTTGTACCTCATCCTCGGCGACCTCACCGAAGGGTTGTTCCTGGGTGCCGGAGCCTGCGTGTCGGTGCTCATTTCGGTCGGCCAGCAGGTGCGCAGCGAGCGAGCGCTGGAAGCGCTACGGACATTGGCGGCGCCTCGTGCAGAGGTGCTTCGCGACGGCAGGAAGCAAACGGTTGCCGCGGCCGAGCTGGTGCCTGGCGACATCATCTTCATCTCCGAAGGCGCGCGCGTGCCAGCGGATGCCGTGCTGGTCGCCGGTGATGCCCTGGAGGTCGACGAGTCGACGCTTACCGGTGAGGCCGCAGCCTGTACCAAGATACCTGCCAATGATTTTGATCGGACGCTCGTCCGCCCGGGTGAGCCGACGGGATCGTCGATCTTCGCTTCAACGCTCGTTCTGCGCGGACACGGAGTGGCGGAGGTCGCCCGAACAGGAACAGCAACCGAGATCGGGCAAATCGGCTCGGAATTGGGCCTTTTAGAGGAGGAGCCGACCCGCCTGCAAAAAGACATTGGGAGGCTGGTGAAGCGCGTCGGCGCTTTGGCGGTGATCTTCTGTGTTATCGCGGCGCTGATCATCGGCCTGCTTCGCGCTGACTGGTTCGGGGGAGCACTCACCGGTCTCACGCTGGCAATCGCATTGGTACCCGAGGAATTTCCGATGGTACTGCTTATCTTCCTGGCGCTGGGCGCCTGGAGATTAGCCAACCGAAAAGTGCTGGTACGTCGTTCGGCCATCATCGAAACGCTTGGCGCGACAACCTTGCTGTGTGTCGACAAGACCGGAACGCTCACCCAAAATCGAATGCGCCTCCACGCACTTTGGCGAGAGGGGCGACGCCAGGACGTCCAAGACGGTTTGGGATCCTCCTCCGAGACGTTGCTGAAGATGGCGCAGCGGGCATCGGCCGTTAATCCCAATGACCCGATCGACCTCGCAGTTCACGCCGTTGCGGGCGCCGCGCCTGAAGGGTCGCCGCTTCGCTCTTATCCGCTGCGGCCGGAATTTCTTGCCTTTGTTCAGGCCTGGCCATGCGACGGAAGCAGAGTGACCTACGCGGCGAAAGGGGCGCCGGAGACAATCCTCGGGATGTGCCATCTGGACGAGGAACGGCGGAAGGACGTTGAGCATGCCGTGCAGCAATTTGCTGGCGAAGGCCTGCGCGTGCTCGGCGTCGCAAGCGCGCAGGCGGCCGGTGCGGACGTGGACCCCGCAAGCTTGGCTTATAACTTCGAGGGGTTGCTCGGCTTCGTTGATCCGGTGCGAGAAGATGTTCCGGAGGCATTGGCCCGAGCCCGGAAGGCAGACATCGAAATCGCGATGATCACCGGCGACTATCCTGCAACTGCCCTGCATGCCGCCGCTGAAGCCGGAATCGATACGGCGCCTGGAGTTCAGACTGGCTTCGAACTCGCCGAGAAGGGGCTGGTCGACACTCGCGTCCGGGTATTCGCCCGCATCGCTCCCGACCAGAAGCTTCTCCTCGTCCGCAGTTTCCGGGAGGCAGGACAAGTGGTTGCGATGACCGGTGATGGAGTGAACGACGCTCCGGCTCTCGCTGCGGCGGACGTGGGAATCGCCATGGGCCAGCGCGGCACGGACGTCGCACGGCAATCATCCGACTTGATCCTGCTCGACGACCGCCTGCTGTCCATCGTGGACGGTATCGCGCTCGGCCGCCGCATCTTCGCTAACCTGCGTGCCGCCTTGGTCTATATTACCGCCGTGCACGTCCCAGTAGCTGGACTGGCGCTCGCACCGCTTCTGCTTGGCCTGCCGATGCTTCTTACCCCAGCGCACCTTGTACTGCTCGAGCTGCTGATCGATCCGCTCTGCTCGGTGGTGTTCGAAGGCCGCGCGAGCGAGCGTGATTTGATGCGGCACTCGCCGAGATCCGTCGGCGAGTCGTTGTTCGGAGCCAGGGAGTTGGTCTTAGCCGCGATTGAAGGATCAGTGATCCTCGGCGTGGTTCTCGCCCTCTACGTTTGGGCAAGCCATGTCGAGCCTTACGACGGCACCGCGCGCTTTGCCGGCTTTCTTGCGCTTGTGTCGAGCCATCTCGCACTTGCGTTCCAGTCAGTGCGAAGCGGCCCGGACGCACCCAACCGCTACCCCAAACTGGTCTGGCTGATCGCAACAGTGACGGGACTAGTGCTCGTCGCTGCCGGCTTCCTTGAGCCGTTTCGGAGCCTGCTGCAGTTCGATCCGATATCTCTGCAGTTGGCGCTCGGATCCGTTCTGTTGGGAATGTTGACCGGGCTGCTGCTGGCGCCTTTGGCCGGATGCCTGCTGCGCCCGATCAGAGCGCCGTCGGCGGCTGGACCGGGTGGTCGCGCCACCGTGTCTTCGTAGCGCAGGACAAGTCCAACTCTTCCATGCGTCGGCCGAGGTTTCGCTAGTCAAGCTGGTCCGGCGCCTTCGCATTAAACCTACGGCGCGCTGTCGCCGGCAGCGACGGCGATTGGCCGGGCGTAGGTGACGAGGCTGTTAAGCAGCTTGCCCGGTTCCTCGCTGGTGATCTGGTGCGCTGAGTGCTCGAACCAGACCAACCGCTTTTTGGGCGCACGCACTTTGGCAAACCACTCGGCCGCAACCTCGCTCGAAACGTTGACGTCGTGGCGACCGAGGAACAGCAGGAGCGGTACGTGGAGAACGCGAATTCCTGACAGATCTGTCGCCAGGACTTGCGGTAGCATGTTCTCGGTCACGGCGGGCTGGCCCTTGAAGGCATTCCGGAAGTCGTCGTCGCTATAGTCGGGCGAGAGGTTCAGCGCAGCAGCCTCGAAATCCGCTCCGGATCGATGCCAGGCGGCGCCGCCATAGTAGTTGAGCCACTTGCGCTGGGTAAGGATCGCCTTGACCGGCATAGGTCGCTGATCCGGCGCATATGGCGCCAGAGCACGTAGCTCGCGGACGGCCAAGGCGTTGTGATCGGCCTCGGCCTGCTTGAGGGTCCAGGCCCAGCCTCGGCGTTCGCTTTCTGGGACATTCGTACCCTGACCGAGGCCTATGTATGCATGAAGCCACTCGGGATGCTCGGCGGCGAGCCGCAGCCCCATGATGCTGCCCCAGCTATGGCCAAGCACGAAGACCTTGCGCTTGCCGAAGCGATGGCGAGCCCATTGCACGACCTCTTCCGCGTCGCGCTGGAAGCGATTGATCGTGAGTTGCCCGGGGGGGTTCGGTCCGCTTGCCGTATAGGTCTTCCCGGCATTGCGTTGGTCCCAATGAACCACGGTGAAGTACTCGTCCCAGCCGCGATCCCACCACCAGTCGAGCGGCGTCTCGATGTACCCAGGGCCACCATGGAAATAGATTAGCACCGGGTTGCGCAAGTCCTGGCTGCGGATGGTCAGGACCTGCTTGATGCCGCCGATTTGAACTGTCTCGCTAGCCTGCAATCCATCGGGGCTGACGATCTGGCGGAGCCCGGCAATAATCTTGAGCGCCTCGCTGCGGTTATGCGGACCGACGGCTGTCTGGGCATGGGCGGCGGCGGGCAGAAGTTCCAGCAGAATCGCGATCAAGGCAGTGCGGAAGGATAACATGAGGCGCGTGTCCGTGAACCATGAAGGGTGACCAACGATAGCTCGGGTTGTCTCGTCGGCAACCGTCGCGGGGTGCCATGAGGCGGTTAGCCTCGCTAACGTCTTCAGAAGAGGCCAACGCCCCAAGACGGACTCTTCGTGGTTGCTATGGCAGCACCTTCAGCGGATGCTCGTTCAGCCAGGTGTCCCATGTCCGCTCGACGAACTCGTGCCGAACGCGGCCATCTGCTTACGACGGCTGGAGAGGCGCTTCGCTGCAGCCGATAATCGACGTATAGCGAGAGTGAAAGCACGCAGAAGGCGAATTAGCTTGGCAAGCTGGTGCTGGGCTGATTGTTCGAGACATGCTTGGGGGGATGAAACATGCTTAGAGCCGGCGCTCTGCTCGTTCTTTTGGCAAGCTCGACGTCGATCGCTGCCTATAGCGAACCTCCAGCGACGGCTCCAACCGGCGTGCATGCGGGCATGAACCACGCGGACATGACGGCGCCGAAGTCGCCAGCCATCATGGCGGGATATGGTACTGGCGGGTTCGCGATCACTCCGGCGGTCCCGTCCGCACAGGCTTTCTTCAATAACGGCATGCAGCTTGCGCATGCTTTCGCGCACAAGGCCGCGATCAACGCGATGGCCGAGGCCGTTCGTTTGGATCCGAAATGCGCCATGTGCCTGTGGGGTCAGGCGTGGGCGTCAGGACCCACGATCAACTTCGGCAAGACTCCCGATGAGATAAAGACGCTTGCAACGATGGTGGATCGAGCGGCTGCGCTTGCAAGAACTGCAGGCACTGACCGCGAGCGCTCTCTCATTCGCGCACTACAGCTACGTTATCAAAATGGCGGTGGGGGCAAGCCGGGCGACCTTGCCTTCGCCAAAGCTATGGCGACGCTCGCAGAGCGTTATCCAGAGGACAGCGAGATCGCCATCCTTACGGCCGATGCCTGGTTGATGACCGAGGCGAAAACGCCGGCTGATGAAAAGCTGAATGGCGAATTGGCAATGCCGTTGCTCGAAGCCGTGCTGAAGCGCAGCCCGGAAAACACGGGAGCAATTCATTTCTACATACATGCAACTGAGATCGCGGGCGTTCCCGGCCTGGCCGAGCGATATGCCGATCGTCTCGCCAGCTTGGCCCCCAAGGCCAGCCACCTGGTGCACATGCCAAGCCATACTTACTATTGGGTGGGCCGCTATCAGGATGCAGCGAACGCAAACATGCGCGCGGTGGAGCTAGGCATTGAGAATGCGCGTGCTCTGGGTCTGCCAATGCCAGATGGTGTATGGGGCCTTCCCTATCATGCGCACAACGTCACTTATGGACTGGGCGGTGCGCTTGAAGCCGGAGACGCCAAGACCGCGCTTGCGCTTGGCAGACCGCTCGTCACCCGAGCTGCAAAGCAAGATGACAGTCCACCGTTCCTCCAGGTGATTGCGTCTAACGGGTACTTCGCGATGGCTCAGTTCGCAGACCCTTCCGAGGTCTTGGCGCTGCCAGAGCCGAAGCTCCCGACCTTGGCCACCGCATGGCACTACGCGCGGGGCGAAGCATTCGCGAAGCGCGGGGATAGTGCAGCCGTCAGGGCCGAGGCAGCGGCCATCCACACGTCAACCAAGAAGCCCGACGGGGAGGATGGTTCGAGGCAAGCGCAGCAGCTCGCCTTGATTGCGCGCAGCGTGCTTGCCGGCAGAGCAGCAATGCTTGATCACCGTCCGACGGACGCAGCAGTCGCTTTCGAACAGGCAGCGGAAGTTCAGGAGGGCGAAGAGTTCTCAGTGCTATCCGACCCGCCGGGCTGGTATTACCCTGTTCGTCGCGACCTGGCCGAGGCACTGCTCGCGGCCGGCAATCTCGAGGGCGCGCGGAAGCAAGCGCAAGGAGCGCTCGCTTATCGAGCGAAAGAACCACGAACCTTGGCGCTGATGAAGCGGATCGAGGAAACTGCTGCCCTCTCTTCGACCTCTAGCCGGCGACCGTGACTTCAGCACGGGACGATCACGATTGCACTCGAGCCGTCTTAGCGAAGTGCATCTAGAGCAAACTCCCAAAGCTTAGCCGCTTGGTCCTCGCGGGAACCCAGATATGATCGGACACGAGCGTGCGTCCGACGTTGGCCGGAGGCAGCCACTTGCCGGCGTTTGCGGTGGGCGTTTCCAACTGTCTGTCAATCATCTTGCAGGCGCTCGACCAAGAGGTCCAACAACGCTCGGAGTCGAGGCAGGCGCTTGAGATCCCTGTGGAAGCCAAGCCAGTTGTCGCGGCTCGGGGGATCAGAGCCGAGATCCACTACTTCAATTCCTGACGTGGCTTCGCCAAGCGGTCTGGGCAGCACAGCAAGCCCGGTTCCAAGCGCACATAGCTGTGCCTGCATGTCCCGACTATTGCTGCGCATCGCGATGTGCGCGTTGGGCAGGATGCGAGTCAGCCACGGGACGTCGGGCATCGAACCGAAGGCGGTGTCCATCACGATCAGCGGGCAGCCTGTTCCGTCGCCCGGTGCGGGCCTCCACTGGCCGGGCTTCGCATAGACCGCATATCGCACGGTAATTAGCCGACGAGCGATCACCTCGGGCTCGTCGAAGGCGGCGATGCGGATGACGAGGTCGGCCTCGCGGCGGGCGAGGCTGTAGACCCGCGCGTCGGTGAGTGTTTCGACAATCACGGCGGGGTGAAGCTGCGCGAACTCGGCCAGGACCGGCGCGACCATGATGCGACCGAACCAGTCCGAACAGGTCAGGCGCAACATGCCTTCGAGCGCTCCGCCTCGGCCCGTGAGCTCGCGCGCCAGGGCCAATGCTTCCGCCTCCATGCCCTCGGCATGACGAAGCAGGATTTCGCCTTCGTCGGTGAGGACATGACCTGCCGCCGAGCGCTGGAACAAGGTCGCGCCGACCGCCTCTTCGAGTGCACGCAGGCGCCGCCCCATCGTCGGCTGCGACTGTTTCAGCCGGCGACCGGCCGCGCCGAGCGTTCCTTCCCGCGCGATCGCGAGAAAGACCTTCAGATCACTCCATTCGATCGGCGGGTCGGACACCATCGATCCATTCAAAAGTGAATGGCATCGATGCGGATTTCGCGAGTTCATGTCAAACCCGAATGAGCGCATCTCCTTCTCCATCAGGAGGTCACGCCATGCCGAGTTCATCCATGATCGCCGCCGTCGTCGAGCAAGAAAATGGCCCGTTCGTGCTGCGCGAACTTGCCCGGCCCACGCCGGCGCCAGGCGAGGTGCTCGTCCGGATCGAGGCGAGCGGGACAAACCCGCTGGACACCAAGATCAGGGCGGGACAGGCGGCGCACGCGCGGCAGCCGCTGCCGGCGACGCTCGGCATGGACCTTGCCGGAACCGTCGTCGCCTTGGGGGCGAGTGTGGACCGCTTCGCGGTCGGCGAGGCCGTCTATGGCTTTGGCGGAGGCGTCGGCGGGCTGCAGGGATCGCACGCGCAATATGGCGCCTTCGATGCGCGGCTGCTGGCCAGGAAACCCGCGTCGCTGTCGATGGGCGAGGCCGCCATCTTGCCGCTGGTGGTCATCACGGCGTGGGAGGGTCTGGTCGACCGCGCGCGGATCAGGGCTGGGCAGACCGTGCTCATCCAGGGCGGTGCAGGAGGCGTCGGTCAGGTTGCCGTGCAGATCGCCCTCGCTCGCGGCGCGAAGGTGTTTGCAACCGACGTCGGCGCCGAACTCGACTTCGTTCGAGCAATGGGCGCGGTCGCTATCGACGCGAAGCGGGACGTGGCGAGCTACGTCGCCGAGCACACGGAAGGGCAGGGCTTCGATCTCGTCTATGACACGGTGGGCGGTCCCGTGCTCGATGCCTCGATCGAGGCCGTCCGCCGCTTCGGGCATGTCGTGAGCTGCCTTGGGTGGGGGACGCACAAGCTCGCCCCCCTGTCATTCAAGCAGGCCACCTATTCGGGCGTCTTCACACTGCATCCGCTGATCGCGAACGAAGGCCGCGCCCATTTCGGCGACATTCTCGAGGAAGCCCGCAAGCTCGTCGACGCGGGCAGGTTGGTGCCGCGCCTCGACCCCCGTGCCTTCACGCTCGAGGACCTCGGGGCCGCCTACGACGCCGTGCTTGGCGCCAACGGCGCTCCCCGCCAGCGGGGAAAGATCGCCGTCACGATGTCGTGAGGGGCCACGCCGGCCAAAGTCGCTGCCCCGGCCGGAAGACGCGTGAGAAAAATTAGATTTCCATCCGCTCGCCGGCGCCTGTCCGGCGGCTACAGGAGAAGCATGATGAGCAAGACATTCGGAGCAACCTCCACGACCGACGATGTCCTCGAAGGCATGGACCTGTCCGGAAGACGGGTGCTGGTGACAGGCGTGTCGGCTGGGCTCGGCCTCGAAACCGCCCGCGCCCTCGTCGCTCATGGAGCCAAGGTCGTCGGCACCGCTCGGGACCTGACCAAGGCGCGCGACGCCCTTGCCGGGATCGGCATGAGCGAGACTACGCTCGAGCTGGTCGAGCTGGATCTTGCCGATCTGGCAAGTGTGCGACGAGCTGCCGCGGCACTGCGCGGCCACGGTCATCCGTTCGACCTGCTCATCGCCAACGCGGGCGTTATGGCGACGCCCTTCGGCCCGGCTTCGAGACGCAGTTCGGGACCAACCACCTAGGCCATTTCGCCTTCGTCAACGGCATCGCGCCGCTGATGCGAAGCGGAGCGCGGCTGGTGGTGCTGGCGTCGTCGGGGCACCGTTTTGCCAATGTCAGTCTCGACGATCCCAATTTCGAACGCAGCACCTACGAGCCGTTCATCGCCTACGGCCGATCGAAGACCGCCAACATCCTCTTCGCGGTCGAGTTCGATCGCCGCTACCGTTCGCTCGGCCTGCGGGCGACGGCGGTCCACCCGGGCGGCATTCATACCGAACTGTCGCGTCACGTCGGCAACGGCCGGCTCCAGCAACTGATGGACACGATCAATGCCGAACTCGCCCGCGAAGGAAAACCGCCCTATGCCTGCAAGACGCCCCAACAGGGCGCGGCGACGACGCTCTGGGCGGGATTGGTCGCG